>JAHBXK010000013.1 GCA_019636535.1 Phycisphaeraceae bacterium
CCTTCGTGCCTTCGTGCCTTCGTGCCTTCGTGCCTTCCCGCTCACGCCGCCAGATCGCCGTAGTCGTCCCGCTGCTCCGGCTCAGGATCACCGATCCGGCCCCACTTCTCCTTCGGCAGGTGCCGATGGTGAATCCGGATCACCCGCGCCAACTGCGACGCAAACAGGTCGCCCACCGTCACCAGTTGGTCCAGAAACAACTTGCTGAACGGGTTGCGGCAGTCGCGGAACAGCACCACGATCGCCAGCGTCTCCTCTCCGCTCCGGCACGCGTACGCGATCACGTGCGAGTCACCGAGCCACTGGGCATCGTCACCCAGCGTCTCGTCCAGCGCACGCTTGCTCGCCAGGTGCACCGGCCGCTCCGCGTGCTCAAACCTCGGCGCCACCACGTTCGCCATCTGGTCCAGCAGGATGTCCACCGTCTCCTTCGGGCAGTCATAGTTGACGTACGCCCCGAGCGAGAAGTCCCCGCTCGTCGTCGGCAGAAACACCGCCGCGTTCGTCGGGCCCGACCGGCCCAGCACGTACTCCAGCGTTGTCCTCAGCAGCGACTCGATGTCGAGTTCCTGCCGGATCAGACCCGTGAACTCATTGGCGGTCGTGACCTGATTCATGCTGCCCGCGCTCCTTGGGTTGCTGGCCAAGAGATCGGTGACTTTGAGATCAGGGTGTCGAGCCCCCACCGCACTCCGCCACGGCCCCACCCCGCGCATCCGGATCAGTTTGCTCAGCCGGTGCGCCCGCGCGTGTTTCGGGTCGTTGCGTTGCACCCACGCGACACGCCACGTCCGAAAGCACCAAAACACGCGACAAAACCGCTCGTTTTTGCCGCCCTCCTCCCCAGCCCACGCTCCGGGACTCCACCAGCCCCGCCCTCGCCGCCGCTCCAGCGCGCAGCACAACTCCGCCGCCGGTCCCTCCCGGCCGCGAAACACCCTCCACGCTTCTCACACACACGCCCCCGCGCTCCCCATCCCACCCGGCAATCGCTCACGCCGCCCGCGCGTGCGCAGACCACCGCCAGTTCGCCAGGCACACCCGAACCGTCGTCCCCCGCCCAACCCGCGACCGGATCTCCAGCGTCGCCCCGTGCACCCCCAGCAGCCGGTGCGCCAGCGCCAGCCCAAGCCCCGTCTGCCGCCCCGCAGGCTTCTCGCTGAAGAACGGGTCCGTCGCGTGCGCGGCCGCGTGCTCGCTCATCCCCCGCCCGTCGTCCGAGACCTCGATCACCAGCGCATCGTCCTCGGTCCTGCAGAACGCCCGAACCTCCACCCCGCTCTTGGGCGAACTCTCCAGCGCGTTCACCACGATCTCCAGCATCGCATCCGCAAACAACTCCCCGTCCAGCCGTGCGGACGCAAGACCCTCCGCCAACGTCACCTTCACGCCCAGCAGCGTCGTCGGACCGCCCGCCCCAACCGATGCACGGCTCTTGGCCCGAACCACCACCCGCTCCAGCACCGTCTTCAGGTCCACCGCCCCATACGCCGGCTTCGGCGGCGACGCCACGCGGTTCAACCGCTGAATCAGCCCGCTCAGCCGACCGCTCGCGTCCACGATCGCCTGCAGCGCACCCCGATCCCCGTCCGTCTCGCAACGCTTCAGCAGCGTCTGCGCCCGCCCGCTGATCACCGCCAGCGGGTTGTTCATCTCGTGCGCAGCCCCCGCCGACATCTCGCCCAGCCGAGCCATCGCCCGCGTCTCGGCCAGTTGGTGCTGCGCATCCTCCAGCGCGGCGTTCGCCTCCGCCAGTTCCTGGTTCAGCCGACCCAGCCGCGCGTTCGCCCGCAGAATCGACTCCACCAGCAGCCTCTGGCTCGGCTCCTCGCCAAGCCCAAGATCGCGGCACCGCGCGCTCGCCGACTCGTACACCCGCGGGATCACCCCCTCCACACGCGACCAACTCAGCCCCGCACGCTCCGCCAGTTCACGCTCCCGCTCCGCGCTCACCGGCGCGTGATTCCCCGACCACCCGAGCCCCAGCCGCCGGCAGATCGCGTCCGCCAGACCCACCACCGCGATCGTCCCGCGGTGCGGCGACTCCGGCATCTCGTCATACGCCAGCGAGTGATGCGCCATCACCTCGCGAAGCACGCCGGGCAGGCCCCACCGCTCCGCAAGCCGATCACCCGCCGCGTGATGGTCCAGCCCCACGATCGGCCGCTCAAAGTCCGCGATGTTCCCCGCGCGTGCTTCGCTCAGCTCGATCACCCGCCCGTACGCCTTCGGCAGAACAAGGTCCAGCGCCAGCTTCCCCAGGTCGTGCACCAGCCCGCACACAAACGCCTCTTCCGGGTGCAGGTCCAGGTCCGCGTGCTCCCGCGCGATCAGGTCCGCGCAGCACGCCACCGCGATCGAGTGCTGCCAGAACCCCACGCGATCGAACGAGTCCGACCCGTTCGGTCCGCCCGTTCCACCCGTCCCACCCGCGCCCGCCCGCTTCGCCCCGCCGCGTCCGCTCCCGGGCCGCGTCCGGCGCTTCGTGTTCTGACCCCACTCAAACACCTGCACGCTCAGCACCAGCGACCGAACCGCCTCCAGCCCCAGCATCACCACCGCCATCTCCACCGTCGTGATCGGGTGCCGCGTCCGCGTCGCCGCGCGCCGGCACAGGCTCAGCAGCTTCGCCGTCAGCGTCGGATCGACCTCGATCAGCCGAACGATCTCGCGAACCTCAACGTCGTCCTGCGACCCCAACTGGATCAGCCGAGTCGCCACCGCCGGCAGCGTCGGCAGCGAGTCCAGCTCGCGCAGCACCAGCTCCGTCCGCCGGCTCAGCAGCCCGTCGCCCTCTCGCGCCGTCACAAACACCGACGGCCCGCGCGCGGGCCCGCCCTCCACCGAGGAGCCGTGCGCCCCCGCCTCCGAGTTCGTTCGACGGTGTCCCTGCTTCGTGCTCATGGCGCCTGCTCTTGCGTTGCCTCAATCCCCTCGTGCCCTCGTGCCTTCGTGCCTTCGTCCCTCTCTTCCTCGATCCCTCGATCCCTCGATCCCTCGATCCCTTGATCCCTTGATCCCTCGATCCCTTGATCCCTCGATCCCTCGATCCCTTCCCCCTCACGCCGCCATCGGCAGCTCCAGCATCGTCTGAATCCGCCCCGTCAGGTCGTTCAGGTTGAAGGGCTTGGCGATGAACCCCGAAGCGCCCGCCGTCGTCAGCCGCTCGATCTCCTGCTCGCTCACCACGCCCGACACAAACAGCACCTTCGTCGCAGACAGGTTCTCGTTCTCACGGATCCGCTTGCACACCGCGTCCCCGTTGATGTCCGGCAGCATGAAGTCCAGCACCAACAGGTGCGGTCGGAAGCTCTCGGTCAGCATCCCCGCCTCATACCCCGAACTCGCGAACTTCACCTCGTACCGGCCGTCACCCCCCAGCAGGTCGCGGAACAGGTCCAGGATCGCCGGGTCGTCGTCCACCACCAGCACACGCTTGGTCGTCGAGCCCAGGTACGTCTCGAGATTGCTCAGCGGGATCTCGTTCGCCTTCATGAACTTGATCAGCTCCGCACGCGGAATCCGCCGGAACTTCGACCCCGGCACGCGGAACCCGCCCAGCCGCCCCGAGTCGAAGCAGCGGATGATCGTCTGCTGCGACACCTTGCACACCTCCGCCGCCTCGCCCGTCGTAAAGACGCGCTTCTCTCCCCCCGTGCCGTGGGCGCCATCGCCCGCCGATTCGGGGTTGTTCGGGTCGTTCGGCTTGCGCTTCGGTCCGGCCATGGCTCACTCCCGCGACAGTTGCCCAGAATCGACCTCGCGCTGCGCCAATCCGCCACGCACTGATCGACCGCGACCCCGACGAACCGCCGGGCTCGCGCAACCGCCGATCGACGACCAGACTCCCCAACTTCACAGGCGATCCCCCGGTTTGTTCCGTTACCAGACCGCCCAACGCCGATCGCGCCGGGTGGGAGGAACCCGACCCCGCTCGACGCGTGCACACATCCCGTTATGGGGCAAGAAGTCCCCTAGCGCGCCAACGTCCACCTCAACCGTTCACGCCAGCCGAGTCCCGCCCCCCGTTGGCCCGTCCCGCGCTGGCCCCGCCGGCCCGCCGCGAATGATCGCGTCGATCTCCGCGCCAGCCCCCCCCAACGAACCCGCCCCCGCCGAGAGCGCCAGCGCCTCCCGAATCGCCCCCTTCATCTCCGCCACCGCGCCCCGCAGCCCAGTGAACACCGCCCTCGACACGATCGCGTGCCCGATGTGCAGTTCGCCACGCTCCGCGCTCGCCGCCGCCGCGCCACCCGCCGTCGGCTCCAGCGACGCACGCGCCGCGTTCGCCGCGTGAATCACCCGCGAGATCGCCCCAACGTTCGCGTAATTCAGCGCGTGCCCCGCGTTGCACCGCATCCCGCCGTCCACCACCATCACCGCCGCGTCGCGCACCGCTCGCAGCGCCTCCCGCAACTCCGACCGCCGAAAGTCCCCCCCCGTCTCCGTGAACGCGTGCGCGTACGGACCCGTGTGAATCTCGCACACGTCAAACCGCGCCTTCGCCGCGGCCTCGATCTGCCTCGCGTCCGCGTCGATGAACGCCGACACCAGCACCCCCGCGCCGTGCAGCCGCTCCACAACCTTCGAGATCCGCCCCAATCCCCCCGCCACGTCCAGCCCACCCTCCGTCGTCACCTCGTCCCGCCCCTCCGGCACCAGCATCGCCACGTGCGGCCGCACACGCTCGGCGATCCCCGTCATCTCCTCCGTCGCCGCCATCTCCAGGTTGAACCGCACCCGCACCAGCCGACGCAGCAACTCCACGTCCCGATCGCCGATGTGCCGACGGTCCTCCCGCAGATGCACCGTGATCCCGTCCGCACCGCCAAGCTCCGCCTCGTGCGCGGCACGCACCGGGTCCGGCTCACCCACGTCCGGACCGGCCTCCCGATACCGCGCCTGACGAACCGTCGCCACATGATCGATGTTCACGCTCAACAGCGGCATGGCCAACGGTATCGGCCACGATCCCGACCATCCGATCGCCCCCAAAAAACAACCCGCCCCAGGCGTAAGCCAGGGGCGGGTGAGATGCGCCCGGCAAGTTGTACCGCGTGCATGGGCGCACCGAAGGGTGATCAGGTACCGTCCAACACGCCCTGGTGCCGGACCGGCCCTCTTCTCTCACGTTGGTCGCACCTCGCACCCACCCCTTGCACAAACCCCTCAAAAAAACCTCAACCCCGCCCAACCCGCTCCCGAATCCGCCGAACTACCCCCTCCGGACACCGCCCGTTCCCCGCTCCCATGCCCACGCTCTCCGCCCCGGCCCACGCCTCAAACCCGCGCCGAAGCGTCGTCAACTGACGGTGATACGCCTTGCACCCCGTGCACACCCGCTCGTGCAACCACAGCCCCGCACGCATCCCGCCCGAATACGCCCCCGGCTCCGAAGTCAGACGCGAAATGATCGCCGCGTGCTCCTTGCACGGCATCGACATCACTTTCACAAAGTCGCCCACCGATCCCATGTGCTGATCCGTCCTCGCTTCACGTCCCCGCCGCGTCAACCCCCACGACTCTGCCGCGTGTCACTCGTTCCCACTCCACCACCCCTTCCCCGCCAGGCACTCGCGCAACAACGCCTTCGCACGATGGATCCGGCTCCACAGGTTGGTCGGTGTAATCGCCAACCGCTTGCAGATCTCATCCGATTCCACGCCATACGCCTCGCGCATCAAAAACGCCTCCCACAGCCCCTTCGGGACGCCCTCCGAGCACGCACCCAGGTCCTCAACAAACCGCGGCCGGTCCGAGAAGTCGATCCCCGACCCCTTCGACAGCGCGATCTGTTCCTTCTTCCACATCCCCTTGCTCGTGAACATCCGGTCAAACACGTCCGCTCCCACCCCGTCCGCCCCGTCACCATCCGCCTGTGCCGTCCCCGCTCCGCCCCCCTCCGCATCACCCCTCCCCCGATACGCCCGCCGAAAGTGATCCGCGATCTTGTTCCGCAGAATCCCGATCAGCCACGTCAGATCGCTCGACCGCTGCTCAAACCCCTCCTTCGAGCCGATCGCCGCCAGAAACGTCTCCTGCACCAGCTCCTCCGCAACGTCCTCGCGACGCACGCGCGACATCGCGTACCGCCACAGCGCATCCGTGTGCCGTTCCACCCACGCGTCCACCGAAGGCGCGCTCCCACCACCGCCGCCCTTCCCGCTCCCGCCGCCTTGTCCCGCGCGTGCTTCGTTCATCCGCTCCTTACGTTCGGTCCCTCGCGCTCCTTCGCTTGACCTTCCGTTCCTCCGTCTGTCGTCAATCCCGACCGATCCTGACTCCGCGCCGCGATTTCTTCCTCTTTCTCCGATTCCCCACGCGCTCGCTACCATCGACCCCCGGGCCTTCAACACGCCCGCAGACCTCGCTTCCATCCCCCGGATCCCCCATGACCTGGACCCCCAAAACCACTGACCCAGTCCTCACGGCCCGAATCCCAACGGCCCCCTACGCCAACCCCAAAGACCGCCACATCGTCTCCTACGACGAGTATGTCAAAACCGGCGGATACCAGGCCCTCCGCAAAGCCCTCTCCATGACCCCCGAGGCCGTCACCGAGGAGGTCAAGCGCTCCCAGCTCCGCGGCCGCGGCGGCGCGGGTTTCCCCACCGGCCTCAAGTGGACCTTCCTCCCCAAGCCCGACCCCAACACCCACGACGGCGGCCAGCGCTATCTCGCCATCAACGCCGACGAGTCCGAGCCAGGCACGTTCAAAGACCGCCTCCTCTGCGACTTCGACCCGCACCTCGTCCTCGAAGGCATCGCCATCTGCTGCTACGCCTGCCGAATCCAGACCGCCTACTTCTACATCCGCGGCGAATACCACCACCAGGCCCGCGTCATGGAGAACGCCATCCGCGAGGCCTACGAGCACGGCGTCTTCGGCAGCAAGGGCCTCCTCAGCGGCGCCAAGACCCAGAACCCCTTCAACAACGGCAAGTGGGCCGTCGAGTGCTACCTCCACCGCGGCGCGGGAGCCTACATCTGCGGCGAAGAAACCGCGCTGCTTGAGGGTCTTGAAGGTAAACGCGGCTGGCCGCGAAACAAGCCCCCCTTCCCCGCCATCAAGGGCCTCTTCGGCAAGCCCACCATCATCAACAACGTCGAGACCCTCGCCCACCTCCCCTTCATCATCGACAAGGGCGCCGACGCCTTCATGGGCCAGGGCCGAGAGAGCACCATCCCCGGCGCCCCACCAAGCTTCGGCACCAAGCTCATGGGCGTCTCCGGCCACGTCGCCCGCCCCGGCGTCTTCGAGTTCGATCTCGGCATCCCCCTCAACGTCCTCGTCGAGAAATACTGCGGCGGCATGAGAGGCGGCAAGAAGTACAAGGGCGCCATCCCCGGCGGCGTCTCCATGGGCATCCTCGGGCCGGACCAGTTCGACGCCGAACTCGACTTCGACATCGGCCGCAAGTGCAACGTCCTGGGCCTCGGCACCGCCTGCCCCACCATCTTCGACGAAGACACCGACATGGTCGCCGTCGCGCGCAACATCGCCCGCTTCTTCAAGCACGAGTCCTGCGGCCAGTGCACGCCCTGCCGCGAAGGCTCCGGCTGGCTCTACCAGTTGCTCTGCCGCATCGAAGAGGGCAACGGCCGCACCAAGGACCTCGACCTCGCACTCGAGATCGCGACCTCCATGGGCTCCATGCCCGGCACCACCATCTGCGGCCTGGCCGACGGCAACAACTGGGCCGTCCGCACGATCATGAACAAGTTCCCCGACGAGTTCCAGGCCCGTGTCAAGCGCACCTACGTCCCCGTCAAGATGACCGTCGGCGCTGGCGCACGCTGAGCAGGTGCGAGTTGTCGTCGCCGCTTCCCACTTCACCGCGAAGCGGTGGAAGTCAGGAAACGGGGGTTCGTCCCACCAGCCGCTGTCTATTGCTTCAAGTGCCACCGACCGCGCTCTGGCGGTCGGTGCTCTTCACCGCGAAGCGGTGGAAGTCAGGAAACGGGGCTGCGTCCCACCAACCGCTGTCCGTTGCTTCAAGTGCCACCGACCGCGCTCTGGCGGTCGGTGCTCTTCACCGCGAAGCGCTGGAGAAAAATAGTCGGGCGTTGCGGCGAAGCCGCACCCCCGGACACCGCCGCTCTTCTTCAAGCCCATGAAATGGGCGTTCGATGGTTGCCAGGCGGGAGGGGGGGCGAAGCGTCTGGCGCACGCAATCCACAACAAAGCCTTCTTCAGCCCATGAAATGGGCGCTCCGATCGTGCTTCCAACCGCTCGGCCGCTTGCCCGCCCGCAGGGCGGACGACAGTTGCCAGGGGCGCAGCGAAGCCAGCCCCTGGAAAGCGACCCAACCACAACCACCACTCATTTCTTCTTCTTCCGCCTCGCGCGGGCTCGCCCCCTCCTATCCCGCGAGGCGACTCTCCGTAGACGCTCTCCCGCTTTCAGCCCGCAGGGCTGGACGTGAGTAGCCCCGGCTGGAGCGCAGCCGAGCCCATGAAGAGCGTCCCTCTCCTCGCCCGGACTCGCGACGAACCTCTGCTGCTACTGCTGCACTGTAGAGCAACAGGCGAGTGCTCGCGCGCTCGAGATGATAGAATACACGCATGTCAGATACCAAGATCCCTCATGCTCTTCTCGCTGCCGTCAAGGATGGCAATGTCGCCTTGGTCCTTGGGGCAGGGGCGAGTCTTGGTGCCGAGCATCCGAAGGGTGAGAAGGCGCCGCTGGGTGCCGATCTGGCCAAGCGACTCTCTGGCAAATTTCTCGGCGGAAAGCACGCAGACAAGCCGCTGAGCATCGTTGCTGAGTACGCCCAGAATGAAACCGACCTGCGCACCGTGCAAGAATTCATAGCCCAGCTCTTCGAGCCATTCAGACCGGGCGAGCACCATAGGTTGCTGCCGTCATTCAAGTGGCACGGAATAGCCACGGTGAACTATGACCTAGTACTGGAGCGAGCCTATGACAAGTCTACAACCCAACGTCTGCGGCCTGTAATCGCAAACCGAGAGAGGATGGAGGACATCATCAAGACTCCGTCGGACCTCCTGTACCTCAAGTTGCATGGGTGCATCACACGCACGAACGATCCAGAAATCCCGATGATTCTCACTCCCGAGCAATACATCACCCACAAGTCGGGTCGATCTCGTCTCTTCGAGAGACTTGCTGCATGGGGAGCAGAGAAGCCCATCGTCTTCGTCGGGACCACAATCAATGATTACGACATCCGGCAGATCATACTGGAATTGTCGAGAGAGACGGAAACACGACCACGGTACTACTTGGTCGAGCCGTTTGCAGACGAAATCGTGGCTAGGAACTGGGAGAAGCGGAAAATAACGACGATCCCGATGGACTTCGCCACCCTTCTCTCGGCACTCGACAATGACATCTCCGGAATCGCTCGGGCTGTACCTGTCGCTCCCGCGCCCCTCGCGATCTATTCAAAATTTAACACTGCAGCGCCCGTGCTCGGGGAAGCCACGCGACTGGCCTTAGAGCACGATTTTACCTTCGTCACAACCTCGCTTCTAACGACACACGTCGATCCAAAACTCTTCTACCGAGGATTTAGCCAAGGGTGGGCAGCGATCGAGCAGGCACTTGATTGTCCTCGCGACCTCACACAGCGGATTCTGCTCGATGTTATCCTTGACGAGGATGAGTCGCGCGAGTCCGAGTTGGTGATAATCAAGGCACCCGCTGGTGCTGGTAAAACTGTTGCGCTTCATCGCTTAGCCTGGGAAGCGGCTAAGGAACTTGATGCAATCTGCTTGTTCGCAAATGGGCGAGTCTCGCTCACGACCGACGCGCTCGAGGAGATTGTTGAACAGTTGTCTGGTCGGCTTTATGTCTTCGTTGACGATGTTGCTGACAACGTCGCTCAAATGGAGCGACTGCTGGCGCACGCTGAGGCGAAGAGACTAAGTGTGACTTTCATAGGTGCAGAGCGCACGAACGAGTGGAATGTCGCCTGCGATTCGCTCGACCCCTATGTGTCCTCAGAGTTCACTCTCCCTTATCTGAGTCGAAAGGAGATTGGTCAACTTCTCGACCTGCTTACCAAACACCATGCGCTCGATCGACTCGCGGGAAGGAGCAGGGAGGAGCAGGAACACGAGTTTGGTGACCGCGCTGGCCGGCAGTTGCTCGTGGCATTACATGAGGCAACCTTGGGAGAGCCATTCGAGGCGATCCTTCGCAACGAATATAATGCGATAGTGCCCGAGTCAGCGCAGCGTCTGTACCTTACCGTCTGCACATTGAACCGCACCGGCACCCCCGTACGCGCCGGTCTGATCTCGCGTGTCCATGGCGTGCCATTTGACCGATTTAAGGAAGCGTTCTTTCGACCGTTGGAACACGTGGTAACCGCCGAGTTGGGCTGGCGGCGATACGACTATGAGTATCGCGCACGACATCCCCATATTGCCGACCTCGTCTTTCAGAACGTTCTGTCCACGCCGGAACTGCGCTACGAGAAGATCATGTCAGTTCTTGGGGCACTGGATGTGAGCTACGAGACAGATCGGAAGTCGTTTCAAGACCTTATCAACGCGAGGACATTGCGAGAACTCATCGGAAGTCCACCGCTAATAGAAAATATCTTTAAGCTAGCGGAAGAACGCGCCAAGGAGGACGGACACGTATGGCTACAACACGGTTTGTTTGAGATGAGGCGCGAAGGTGGCAATCTAGACAGGGCCGCGACGTTGCTCGCTAAAGCCCATGTCAAGATGCCCCATAATTCGATCATCGCTCACTCCTACGCGGAGCTAGAAATCATCAGAGCAGATCGTGAGCCAAACGCGCTCGTCCGCGAGAAGCACCTCAAGGAGGCGAGAAAGCTGGCGATCCCTCTGACGGGGCGAAACTCGAGGGGTGGCTACGGCTACCACACGCTGTTCAAAGTTGAGCATATGCGGCTCAAAGCGGCCCTTCGTGCGCCTGATTCCGGTACACAGTCGGAGGACGTCAGCAAAGCGATCAAGGACGCGGAAACAGTGCTGACCGAAGGTTTACAGCATCATCCGGGCGACGCGACGCTGATCAGTGCCGAGGCAGAACTTGCTCAGACTCTACGGGACAATGAGCGGGCGCGGGCGGCGCTTACCCGAGCCGCTGAGATCGATCCTCGTAACGGGAGCATCGTCGGAAGGTTGGCAAGAGTGTATATCGAGGACGAGAGGTTCGAGGAGGCGAAGCAGTTGCTGCAGAAGGGGCTCGAAGCGTCGCCTGGCGACAAGCGACTGAACTATGGGCTCGCACTGCTCTTGCGGACGATGGGTGAAAGTGGACAGTCGATCGAGTTTCACCTGCGTCGCGCTTTCACTGAGGGCGATCGGAACCTAGAGGCGCAGTTCCTGTATGCCAGACAGTTATATGTGAACGGAAAGGTTTCCGAGTCAAGGGAGCGTTTTAGACGTCTCAAGAATGAGCGGACCGACTGGCGGACGCGCAATAAACCTAAAGAGGCATGGCTCGATAACGGGAATCAGAAGCGGTTCAGAGGAAGAGTCACGCGCGTCACCCGTCACTATGGCCTTGTCGAACGGGACGGCGATGCTGACCCCATCTCGGTACCAGTGCCCCCCACAGGGCCTCACCCGATCGCAAACCGCTGCGTGGGGGACCGCGTATCGTTTGGAATTGCCTTCAACTTTCACGGCCCGGTGGCCATCGATATTCGAGACGAGTACTAATGCAGCGAAGGTCTAGGCGGATTATGGGCATTAGATCCCTGTGATCCCAAGCGGTGTTCCTGCGCTAGGCAGGGTGGGAGCATCCGCATCCAAGGTTGCAACGCTTCGTTCGCACATGGTTCCACGCCCCCACCGTCGGCGAGCGCAGCGAGCGACGGTGGGGCCGTCCCTCCAGAGCTTCCTGTTCTCCTTCCCCTCACCTCACGCTCGCCCCCGCCCCAGCCTTCGCCGCGCTCGCCCCCGCCAGGTCCCGCTCCACACGCTCCGCGATCTCCGCCAACTCCCCGATCGACCGACGCTGCTCCTCCACATACACACGCACGCACCGGTCGCCCGCCTCGAAGATCTGCTCAAACTCCCGCCACCCCGGCGTCGCCCCCACGATCCGCTCACCCAGGTTCGTCGCCCCCTGCGTGTTCTCGTACGGGTGCTTCACACCCCCAAGGTCCTGCCGCAGCTCCGACAACAAGTCGCGCACCTTGTCCGAGAGCGCCCGCAGCGCCGGCTTCGCCGCCTCCAACTGCTTCCGGTTCTCGATCGACCGGCCGATCGCCTGCGCCCCCGCCATCGCAGCGCGAACCTCCTGAACACGGCGCAACGCCGACTTCAACCCCGCCTGCGCCGCCAGCAGCTCGTTCACCCGCACCCGCCGCGCTGCCGCGTCCGGCAGCTTCTTCTCAATCCCCGGCACGCTCAGCAGCGACAGCGACGCAGTCATCCGCGCCTGCGCGGCCTCCATCGCCGGCTCGATCTCGTCCACCGCCGCGGCGATCTTCATCCCAAGAACGTCCGTCATCTCCGACAGCGCCGCACGCGACGTCGGACGCATGTCCAACGACTTGAAGTCCACCTTCTGCCCGGCGTCCATCGCCGCCTTGGCCTGCTCGCACCGCAACTGCTCCTCGCTCGCGTCGCGGTACACCGCCACCTGCGCGCTCGCCCGCGGACCCAACTCCTTGATCGCCGCCCGCGCACGCTTCACCCGCTCGACCATCGCCCGCCCGTCCGCCTCGTCCGGCAGCCGCGCAATCCTCGGAAACAGCGGACGCCAGCTCGGCGGGTCGAACCCGGCAAACCGCGCCAACGCCTGCCGCTGCGAGCCCTCCGACGATCGCGGAGCCAGCACCTCGGCCGTCGAAACCACCGTCGCGTCGTAGTACAGGTTCCCCAGCATCTCCTTGAACAGCCCGTACGTCGCCTGCCGGCACGCCCCCTCGAAGTTGTGGAACAGCACCGACGCGGGCAGATCGCAGTCGATCACCCCCGGCTCCTCCAGCTTCCGCGCTCGCGCCACGCGCTTCTCCATCGGCGGGTGGCTCAGAAACACCCCGCGCTCGTTCGCCTTCCGCTCCCGCGCCACGCTCGCCTTCTCCTCCGGCGTGATCCGCCCCGCGTGGTCCGCCACCAGCGACGGAATGTCGTCCGGCACCCGCCGCGGCGTGCTCCGCTCGTACATCTCTCCCGCCTCGTTCACCGCCAGCGGATACGCGTACGCAAGGTCGTCCAGACGACGGGCCATCCCCTCGAAGTGCGCGCTCCCCACCATCCTGATCTGGTGCAGATCCGCGTTGTACTCCATCCGACGCTCCAGCACCGCGGTCAGCACCGCCGACACCCACAGCAGAACCCGCAACACCATCCGCGCTGCCCCCACCGTCGCCGCGACGCAGAACCCGGCCAGTTGCAGCGGCCCGGGGCTGTCCTCCTGTCTCCACAGCCACAGCGTGTGGTCCCACTTGTCTCGCTCATACACGGCGCGCACAAACCACAACTGCACCGTCCGGATCAGCACGAACGCACGCATCCCGGCGCCCTGCGAGAAGTGCCCAAGCTCGTGCGACAGCACCCCCGCGAACTGCGACACGTTCATCCCCGCCGCCAGCGGCATCCCGATCGTCAGCACCATGTCCCCCGGCACGAACACGCTCATCAACCCCCGCCGAAAGCTCGCGCTCGCGTTCGGCTCCGCCGTCACGTCGATCCGCTTCGGCTTCGTCGCGCCGATCACGTCGCACAGCCGATCAACGAACTCGAACAGCCTCGGCTCCTGCTGACGAACCAGCAGGTAGTGATCCTCCGGCTCGCGCGACGGCGCGATGATCGGCTTGAGCAGAAAGAACATCGCGCCCGCGAACCCCGCCAGCGCTGACACATACACCACCAGCGCCACCACCGCGAACCGCGCACCCCCCGCACCGGACGACCCGCGAAACGGAAACCACTCGATCGCGAACCGAAACCCGGCGTACCCAAGCATCCCGATCAGCCCCACGTACACCAGCGGCAGCAGCGCGATCAACGCCGCCACCACCGTCAGCGAAGCCACATACCCCGCCGACGCCCGCACCGGCTTCCACGGCCTCACAAACAGGCTCCCCAGGTCCAACGCAAACCCGGATGCGACGGTCAGACGTGTCGATGGTTGGTTCGGCATGGCGGGCGGGCTCGCTCCGGAAGCGGTTCGACTCTCGGCGGCGTCGGCACGCTCCAAAGTTCGCGCACAACCACCTCTCGCGAGTCTACAAACACCCAGACCAACCCGCAAGACCGCAACCAGCATGATCCACTAAACGCGCTCGACCGCCCTCGCAACCTCAGCACTGAACCACCACCGCCCCCCCTACCCACCTCGCCCCGTCGAACCGTTCCCCGCCGGGCCAACGCCCTCCCCCTTCGCCCCGCACGTCGCCCCTCCCCCGACCGAACCGACCCACCAACCCCCACACCCACCGCGCGGCAAGAATCTCAGATACAACCCTCCAAAAACCATCATTCCTGAACCAAAAACGCACCCGCGCGCTTTGCAGAGGGGGTGTTCCACGTGGAACACCCCCCCCTCCATCATGAAACAGGAGCAGCCGGTGGAGAATCCGCCGGGTCGGCCCGCATGAAAAGCGGATCCCCCTTGGAAATCTTTCCGCCCGGCTTGAGCCCGAATCTCCCGCCGAACTCGGCCAGTTCCGTCAGCCCGGCCTTGAAGCCCGAGTCCGCGTCCGCCGGATCGTTCAGCGGCGAGCAATTCCACGCGCGCCAGAGTTTCGCACAACTGTCCGGCATCGCCGGGAACAGCAGAAGCGATGCGGATCGGAGAACTTCGGCGCACGTGAAAAGCACGTCGGCGAGTTTGTCGCGGACGCCCGGCTCGTCGAGGCGCTTGGCGAGTTTGAAGGGCTCGGTGGCGTTGATGTGTTGATCGACGATGGTGACGAGTCTGCGGCCTGCGAGCAGCGATTCGTCGACGGCGAGTCGGTCGAGCGCGGCGGTCGCGGCGGCGACGGAATCCGAAACCGCGCGGGCGCGGTCGGTGCGTGCGTCGGGGCCGAGTTCGATCGAGTGCTCTTTGCCCGGCGCGGGGAGCGTGCCGGCGAAGTACTTCTCGATCATGTTGCCGACGCGGTTGACGCTGTTGGAGAATCCGTTGGCCAGGTCGGCGTTGTAGACCTCGACGAACTTGGAGTGCGAAAAATCGGCGTCGGTGGCGCCGAGCGGCCCCTGCGTGAGCAGGTACCAGCGGAGCGCGTCGACGCCGAAGCGGTCGGCGTACGCGCGGAGGGTTTCGAGGTCGACGAAGTTGCCGAGGCTCTTGCTCATCTTGCGTCCCTCACGCACCCAGTAGGCGTGGGCGTAGACGCAGCGCGGGAGCGGGCGCTTGAGGGCCATGAGCAGGCAGGGCCAGATGACGGCGTGGAACCAGAGGATGTCCTTGGCGATGACGTGGACGTCGGCGGGCCAGAACTCGCGGCGGTCGTCGGTGTCGACGGTGCTGAGGTAGTTGAAGAGGGCGTCGATCCAGACGTAGATGCGGTGGCCGGGATCGTCGGGCATGAGGATGCCCCACTGGCTGGCCGGGTCGCTGGTGACGGCGCGGGAGATGGGCACGTCGGTGAGTCTGTCGCGCAGCCGGCCGAGGACCTCGTTGCGGCGCGCTTCGGGCTGGATGCACTCGGGGTGCGCGCGGATGTGCTCGAGGAGCCGGTCCTGGTAGGCGCTGAGTCGGAAGAAGTAGTTTTTCTCGGTGCGCTGGGCGAGCGGCTTGCCGCTGACGGGGGAGACGTAGTTGGCTTCCTTGGCGGTGGTCTCGGTGAGGTACTCCTCCTGGGAGGGGTCCCACCAGCCGGTGTACTCGCCGAGGAAGACGTCGCCGGAGGCCTGGAGCTCGCGGATGTACGCGACGACGCGCGACTTGTGCCGCTCTTCGGTGGTTCGGATGAAGTCGGAGTACTCGCAGCGCATGAGGGCGAAAGCGGCGCGGAACTCGGCGGCGTTGGTGTCGGCCCACTGGATGGGGGAGACGCGGCGCTCGGCGGCGGTGGTGACGACCTTCTCGGCGTGCTCGTCGGTGCCGGTGAGGAAGAAGGTCTGGTTGCCGAGGAGGCGCCGGAAGCGCGCAACCGCGTCGGCGAGGGTGGTGGTGTAACAATGACCGATGTGCGGGCGGTCGTTGACGTAGTAGATGGGCGTGGTGATGTAAAACCGCTTGGGCATGCGGGCGGAGTCTAGGAGAAGCGGCCCGATCGGGCCGATAGAGCAGGGAAGTGTTCGGTACGTTGGGCGGTGGGAAGGGCGGTGATTGCGCTGCGGACCAACACGACGCCGGTTGGTGGCGTATGAAGGAGTGGGGGAGTTGAGGTTGGGAGTCGGCGTGGGGGGTTGGGAGCGATGAGCGCCGGATGGGGAGAGTCGGCAGGAGCAGGTTCCATGAAGGTCAAGACGAACACGACCGGCGGAGACAGAGCGCAGCGCGGGATCGCGGCCGCGGTGATCGTGCTGGCGTGCGTGGGCTCGGCGTTCGGTCAGAACGCGCTGGGGGATGGGCGCGCGCTGGATCGGAACCTGATGGTGGGTTCTGGGGGCGTGAACACGCAGGTTCGGGACCTGCAGGCGCAGATCCGGTTCAACAACGCGGTGGTGACGGGGACCGCGGCGGGCGGGCGCGCGTTCCGGGGCGACCTGGGGTATCGCGCGGACACGGACTTCGGCGCTGCGCTGGGATCGGACACGACGTACACGTTCCGGCGCGACTCGGCGTTCTCTGCTGCGCCGATGATGGGGATTCGTGCGAGCGACGCGGTTCGGTATCAGTTTGCGCTGGCGACGGGGAGCTCGCTGCCGCCGCAGTTCGCGGGGGCGGGTGGCGGGTATCTGCGCGACATGTCGGTGTCTCGCGGCTCGGATGTGGACACGCGCGTGCCCGGCGGGGCGGTTCGTCAAGAGCGAGCGGGCGGTGCGGGTCCGATGCGGAGCACGTCGCAGTTCATGACCGAGCGGGCGATCAGGCCGACGGTGGTGGGGTTCACGAACGATCAGTCGGGGGGTCAGTACACGATCACGGCGTCGCCGCTCCTGGGGGTGAATCTGTTCAAGAGCGGGCAGACGGAGACGGAAGCGCGGCCGGCGGGTGAGCGGGATCTGCCGGCGATTCCCGGCCAGCGTGTGGACGAGAAGGCCTCGCAGACGAGGCTGCCGACGGATCGACCGATCGTGAATCCGTTGACGGGCTTCGAGGCGGGCGTGCACCAGACGCCGAGCGCGCTCGAGTCGTTCGGCACGGCGAACGTGCCGATGGTGGACAGCATGGTTCGATCGGGGGTGATGGCGACGAACAACGTGGAGCACCAGCGCGTGCTGGACCGGTTCGAGGCGGCGTATCGGGATCGCCCGGCGACGGGCGTGCTCGAGGCGCCGGGCACGGAGCCTGGGGAGCAGCGGGCGGGCGGGCAGACGGATGCGCAGCCCGGCGCTGCGCACATGACCGCGATGCCGTGGGAGCACCAGTTGGTGCGGACGCGCGCAGCGCTCCGCGGTGAGGATCCGGTGGAGGCGATCAAGAAGTTCGAGCAGGAGCGGGCGCGCGAGAGCACCGCGCGGGCTGCGGGATCGACGGGCCTGTCTTCGACGGGTCAATCGTCGTTGGGCGCGCCGGCGGCATCGGTGGATGAGGAGGCGTTGAAGCGCGAGGCGGAGGCGATGGCGCGGGCCGGGAGCAGGCTCGGGCTGACGCCGGACACGCTGCGGGCGCTCCGCTCGGCGGGGATCAACTTTGAGAAGTTGGACGGGGGCTTGGTGGAATCGCGGTCGCGCGCGGTGGATCAGGAGTCGTATCAGCGGAACATGCAGGCCGCGCAGCGGTTTTTGGCCGACGGGCGGTTCTTCGACGCGGAGGAGCGGTTTGCGCGGGCGATGGCCTCGTCGCCGATGGACCCGATGGCGGCGATCGGGCGGGTTCACGCGCAGTTGGGGGGCGGGTTGTACATGTCGGCGTCGGCGAATCTCCGGCGGTTGATGATGGATCATCCGGAGTTGCTGTCGTCGACGTTCGGCGAGGGACTGGTGCCGAACGCGGAGCGCACAGCGCGGATTCGCGGGCAGTTGCTGGATGTGCTGGAGTCTCGGCGGGAGCGCGGGAACGTGCTGGGGCGGGACGCGGGGCTGCTGCTGGCGTACCTGGGGCACATCACGCGTGACGCAGCGTTGACGAAGCGCGGTTTGGACGAATTCGGCCGGCGGCTGACGGACGAGGAGAAGACGGACGCTGCGCTGCTTGAGTTGCTGCGTGGGGTGTGGCTGGGGTCGTAGCGGCCGCAAGAGATCGGTAAGTCGTTTGTTTATGGGAAGTTATTGACTGCGCGGCGGCCCCGAGCGGGACGGGCGGTGGCCGCGCGGACTTGAACAGTGCAACCGGTTGTCAGGAATGGGGTTGAGGTGAAGTGCGCGGGCGGAAGAGGGGAGCGGGATGGGGTGCAACGCGAGCATCGAAGATCCGCCGTTTACGGGGCGTGAAGTTGTGCGGAAAGTGTGGCGTTTGCGGGCGATGGGGGTATTCTTTGGATGGTCCGAGTCTTAGGAGCGAGAGGTCAGCCGGCCGCGCTCTCTCTGAAGGCTCGAGCGGCACTCGCGTCGCCGCCTCTCCCAACCCGCGGCCGGCAGTCGGAGGAACAAGAGATATGCGTCTGAAGATGATGATCGCCCTTGCGGGCGCCAGTGTCGGTGTGGCGACTCTCGCCCAAGCCGGGATCGTGTTCACGGTTGAGGCTTCGACGAACGGGAACATTCCGAACCAATCGGTGATCTATTACAACCGGACGACGGCGTTGACGGGCGTGAAGGCGACGGCTTCGCAGATCGCGGCGTCGATCGCGGCTCAGAACCCGGGCCTGGGCTTCCAGGAGTCGTACGTTCGCGTGGCGGACGTGGCGGTGGGTCCGAACGGGGACTTCCTGCTGACGCAGGGGACATTCAACGACAACCAGTACGCTCCGCCGCGGGTGGGCGGCCAGCCGGCGCTCGGCGCGGTGCTTCGGATCCAGAACATCACGACGGCGCCGAGCCTGCAGACGATCACGTCGAGCGGGTTCGTGTCGAACGCGATCGGGACGATCTACCACTCGCCGACGAACACGGCGCTGAACGTGATGAACCCGGGCGGGCTGATGAACCCGTCGATGCGGACGGACGGGATCGTGGGCGTGAACTACGGGACGGGCGCGCAGACGGTGATGTACAACGAGCCGGTGCCGGACCCTCGGCCGAAGTACCAGGCGGGCGCGTACATCGCGAAGGACCCGCGCGGGAACGCGGGTGCGAACGACTACCTGGTGACGAGCATCCAGGGCGGGATCAACGGGAACGGTGATCCGAACAACAACGCGGGCGGCGCGCAGTTGTACCGGTTCACGTTTGCGAACGACCTGACGGGCGGGACGATGACTCGCGTCGTGGACTTCACGAACACGGCGGAGACGGGTCAGGCGACGAACTTCCTGATCGGGAACGCGGACGACTTCTTCAACAACGGCGGCGTTCGTGGGGTGACGTCGGTTCCCGGGACGAACGAGGTGTACGTGGCGTTCCGGTTCTTCGGCATCTGGAAGGTGCTGTTGAACGCGGACGGGACGTACAACTCGATGAGCCAGATCGACACGACGCCGTTCCTTGACGCGATCGCGTACGACCCGTTCCAGGACAAGATCGTGTTCGGTACGCAGAACGCGGGCGGCGGGTTGTGGGAGATCAACCGTGACGGGACGGGCCTGACGCAGTTGGTGTCGGGCGTGTTCATCCGCGGGATCGACGTGATCCCGGCCCCTGGCGCGATGGCGCTGTTGGGCCTTGCGGGGCTGGTCGCGGGCCGGCGTCGTCGGTGAGTTGAGCGGTTGAGTGCGTGAACAAGAAAGCAGGCCGGTGTCCCGCGGGACACCGGCCTGTTTCGTTGGGGGAGGTTTACGCCGGCCGTCGGCCTCTCTCGGTGTGAGCGAGGCCGGCGACGGGGTGTGTGGTTACGAGCAGGTTGAGCCGAGGTTGGGGTTCCAGTCGGCGAGGAAGTCGAGGAGGTCGGCGAGATCGACGACGCCGTCGTTGTTGACGTCGCCGTTGGTGCCGGGGGTGACCGACTGGCCGAGGTTGGGGTTCCAGTCGCCGAGGAAGTCGAGGAGGTCGCCGAGATCAACGACGCCGTCGTCGTTGTAATCGCCGGGGCATTCGCCGCCGACGACCACGAACTTGATCCAGGCGACGCCGAAGAAGATGTCCTTGAAGGCGAAGACGGAGAAGTTGTTGAGTCCGTCGTCGAACTGGAGGGAGAGGTTGCCGACGCCGACGGTGGAACTGTTGGAGACGGAGCCCGGGAAGTGGAGGACTGGGCTGGTGAGCGTGGTGGAGCCTGGGCCGAAGGGGCGCTCGTCGCAGGTGTTGACGTTGGAGACGGCGAGGTAGTAGGTTCCGGCGGGGAAGGTGCGGATCATGGTTCCGGCGCCGTCGACGACGCAGTCCTCGAAGGCCTCGAAGTTGCCGTCGTAGACGAGGAGGTCGATGGTGTTGGTGTGTCCGAAGCGGGAGATGGTGATCTGGCCGGCGCTGAGTTCCTGTCCGACGCCGAGATCGATGGGGAGGATCTCCTCGGTGGAGAGGGTGGCGCGGTAGGGGGAAGTGGTGGAGGTTGAGCCGATGACGCGGTAGAACATCTGCTCGGCGCGGCCGAAGCCGTACCAGGCGTTGGTTCGCGGGGGGAAGGTCGTGGCGACGCTGGTCTGTGTGGCGGTGTCGGAGGCGAGGTTGATGCCGCCGCTGCCCTGAGAGTGGCCGCGGAGCGTGGCGCTGTGGCCTGCGGTTCCGTCGGTTTCGAGGGTCATGGTGTGTCGGTAGATGCCGAGCTGGGGCTTGGGGGTGAGGGTGAGGAGGAAGTAGTCGGGGGTGATGAGGGAGCCGTCGGTGAGGACGGAGGAGCCGGTGGTGATTCCGTAGACGCCGCCGCCGACATCGATGGTGGCGGGGGTGGCGTTGGTCTTGGACTCGTTGGGCTCGATTTCGTAGGTGTAGCCGGGGGGTGGGGGGGGAATGACGAGCATCGCGACGGAGCCGCTGGTGCTGCGCATTTGGTCGTCGGAGACGGTGAGCGTGATGTTGTAGGTGTCGGCGGGCTGCAGGGCGGGGATGGAGAGGGTGTAGGCGTACTCGTTGCCGCTGACGAGCGTGAGCGCCTGGGTTGGTGAGCCACCGAAGACGGTGAGGTCGGCGGTGACGGTGATGCCGGTGCTGGCGGGGACGGTGCCGGGGAGCACTTCGGCGGAGATGACGACGTCGTTGCCAGCGACGACCAGGGACGAGTCGAGCGATGCGACGAGCGATGGGGGGAAGGAGCCGCCCGCGCCGGCGGAGGCGTAGACGAGGGCGTTGGCCATGAGGATGGCCCCGTCGGTGGTGGAGAGCCAGCGCGAGCCGCCGGAGTCGCTGGAGGGCGGGTAGAGGCCGAGGTCGACTCGTCGCGGGTGGGTGGTGCTGGTGGCGACGAGGATCTTGCCGTCGGACCATTCAGAGACAACGACACCGCCGGCGTTGATGGCGGTGGTGGTCGGCCTGGAGGAGAGGTTGTTGGCGAGCGAGTTGACGTTGTTCATGATCGGGTGATCAGGAACGAGGATGGAACCGAGCATGTGGGTGCCGCCGGTGTTTCCGCCCTCGGGAACGATGATGCCGTAGTTCTGGTCCTTCCAGCGGCCGGTGAGGAAGCGGTTGGCGGTCGTCGAGGTGATCGCGAAGACGGAGAGGACGACGCCCTTGCCCAGGTCGCTGTAATCGGCGAGCGTGTTTCCGAGCGCGGTGGAGTCGGCGAAACTCTGATTGCTCCAGACGATGATGGCGTCGTAGGGCATGAGTTGGCCGAGTTGGGGGGTCGGTACGGGGGTGGTGATGTGCAGGATGTCGACCTGGCTGAAGAGGCCTGTGGCATTCAGTTTGGACTGGACGTCGAGGTAGTCGTTGGATGTCGCGGAAGTCGCGGCGGCGGCGACGATCGCGACCTTCGGTTGCGCTTGGGCGGCGGCGGCGAGGCCGAGCAGGCCGACGCAGGCGGTTGTGAACAGACGCATCGATGGGTCTCCCTGAGTTCGGGTGCGTTGCGCGGCGTCACGCGCTGACGAACAGCGGCCGTCACGGAATGGAAGGCCTGTGACCGTGCAACACACCCAAGGATCAACTGAGCGCCGGCCGGCCGAGCAAGGACTGGCGAGCGACGGAACGGGTGGCCCGGCCCTGTGCCGGGGTCCAATCGACAAGCCTACCCGATGAGGGATGTATGACCAAGAGAAAGTGACCGTATTGACCGAGGATGTTGGCCGGACGGCTGGTTCGCCGAAGAATCGTCGGCGCGGGCTAGGCTGAAACGGCGACGCGCATGGCCCGCATGACGGCCTGGCCCATGTCGGCGGGGCTCATGGCGACCTCGACGCTGGCGGCCTTGAGCGCAGCGATCTTGGCGTCGGCGGTGTCTTCGGTTCCGCCGATGATGGCGCCGGCGTGGCCCATGCGCTTGCCGGGGGGGGCGGTCCGGCCGGCGATGAAGGCGGCGACGGGCTTTTTGACGTGCTTCTTCACGTACTCGGCGGCGAGGATCTCGTCGGTGCCACCGATCTCACCGATCATGAGGATGGCGTCGGTGGCGGGGTCGGACTCGAAGAGGCGGATGCAGTCGGTGTGGTTGAGGCCGCGGATGGGGTCGCCGCCGATGCCGACGCAGGTGGACTGTGCGAGGCCGAGGTTGGAGGTCTGCCAGACGGCCTCGTAGGTGAGGGTGCCGGAGCGGCTGACGATTCCGACGGACTTGCCGAGTTTGCTCTCGGAGAGGTGGGTGTGGATGTAGCCGGGCATGATGCCGATTTTGCAGCCGGACTTGGTGTAGGGGTCGGAGGACTTGTCGCCCGTGCCGGACTTGGGCCCGGGGGTGATGACGCCGGGGCAGTTGGGGCCGACGAGGGTGATGCGATCGGACTCGGGTCGTGCGGCGTTGAGGTCGTCGAGGACGGCGCGGGCCTTGATCATGTCGTTGACGGGGACGCCCTCGGTGATGGCGCAGATGACGCGGAGGCCGGCGTCGGCGGCTTCGAGGATGGCGTCGGCCGCGCCGGCGGGGGGGACGAAGATCATGGTGGCGGTGGCGCCGGTCTCTCGGACGGCCTGTGCGACGGTGTCGAAGACGGGGACGGAGGCGTGGTCATCGATGGCGAACTTCTGGCCGCCCTTGCCGGGGGTGACGCCGCCGACGAGTTTGGTTCCGTAGAGGAAGCAGCCCTTGGCGTGCTGTCCGCCATAGGAGCCGGTGATGCCCTGGCAGATGACTTTGGTGTTGGCGTCGATGAGGATCGGCATGGGGCGGGAGTGTAGGGGCTGGAGGTGGGGAGATCGGGTGGGAAGAGCGATGGCGCGGAGTGGGGGGGAGTGCGGGGGGAGGGCCGGGGCGGTTCCTAAACTGGAGGGTCGGGACGGGCGTGGCTGGGCGCGCCGGGACGTGAGACCGTTGGACTTCGACAAGGGAGCAGCATGCGCGCCATCGTCACGGGTCAGATCGGGATGGACAAGAAGCAGTACCTGACGCAGGTCGCGGCGTTCGCCGGGCAGCAGGGGGAGAACCTGCCGCTGTACAACATCGGCGACATGATGTACGCCGAAGCGCGGGACGTGCGGCCCGGGCGGATCCTGGACCTGCCGATCAGCCGGTTGAACTCGCTGCGGCGCGCGGCCTTCAAGGACGTCATGTCCGAAGCACGCGACCAGCCGAACATCCTGGTGAACACGCACGCGACGTTCCGCTGGCGGCACGGGCTGTTCTCCGCTTTCGATTTCGACCAGATCCAGGCGCTGCAGCCGGACCTGTTCGTCTGCCTGGTGGACAACATCGAGGTGGTGCACCACCGGCTGCACCGCGACTTTGACATCGACGCGTCGCTGAAGGACTGCATGGTGTGGCGCGAGGAGGAGATTTTGGCGACGGAGATCCTGTCGCAGGCGGTGCCGGGGTCGAAGTTTTACATCGTGTCGCGCGGCCGGCACGCCCCAACGGTGAAGACCTTGTTCAGATTGGTCTGCCGGCCGCAGATGCGGAAGGTGTACCCGAGTTTTCCGATGTCGCACGTGGTGGACATGCCGGACGTGCTGGCGGAGATCGACGCGTTCCGCGCAGCGCTGGCCGAGCACTTCATCACGTTCGACCCGGGTGACGTGGACGAGAAGTTGCTCTTGGATCGGGCGATCGCCGCCGCGCGGGACGGGAAGGAGCACATCGACGTGGCCCCGCACAGTTTCGGTGGGGCCAAGTCAGGGAGCGGAGAACAACCGATCCGCGTGCGCGTGCGCGAGGTGCTGGACATCGCGGGGGACGTGGACGGCCAGATCTACATGCGGGACTTCAAACTGATCGATCAGTCGGACATGATCGTGAGTTTGATTCCGGAACTGCCGAGCGTGCACGGCAAGGACGCGATGGGGATCCCGGGGCTGTCGAGCGGCGTGGAGCGGGAGTTGCAGCACGCGTGGGAGCACACCAAGGAGGTGTACGTGGTGTGGAAGCCGCGGAAGGCGCCGTCACCTTTCATTACCGAGACGGCGACGAAGATCTTCAAGTCGGTGGAGGAAGCGCTGAAGTACTTTGAGGAGAAGGGGATGTTTGTGGAGAAGAATTTGTTTGGGCATTGAGGGGGGAGGAAGGGACGGAGGCACGAAGGCACGTAGGCACGAAGGGGAAGAGAAGAAGGAACACAGAGGACTCAGAGTTTCTCAGAGGTGCTCAGAGGGGGAATTGGGGAAGAGGGGAGTGGGACTTGAAACGCGAAGGGCTCGAAAGGGATTGAGCGCGAAGGCGTGAAGGAAGAGCGGAGGGGAATGGGAATGAGGGTGTGGGGGCGGGGGGGAAGCCCTGAGCGAGGGGCGAGGGCACAAGCGGGGGGGGGGGGCGGGTTACGGTTGCGGGCATGATCGAGCCGCCGAGTGATGCAGACCTGCCGGACGAGGCCTTTGTGCCGCGGTATCCGTTGCCGGTGCGGGGCGAACAGCACACCTCGCCCAAGAAGCCCGGTCCTTTGGTCTGGGCCACGGTCGCGGCCGGTCAGGATCGCTTGCGGATTCGAGTGACAGCGCGGAAGCCACTGGTGTATCTCTTGGCTGTAGGCGTTCCGGCAGGGTTCATGCTCGGAGCGCTTGTGGGCGTGATGGTCGTCGTGGCCGGGCTGGTCAGCACTCAGCTCGGTGTGGGCATCGGTCTTTCGGTCACGCTCTGCGCGATCGTGGGATTCCGATTGCGCGTGACGGCCGAACTGCGGCGCACCGGACGATGCACACTGGTTGAGGCTGACCTGTCGGCGCGCGAGATACGGCTGCCCATGACCGGTCAAATGCTGCCGGTTGCGCGAGTGCGTTGCTTGGAGTTGATTCAACGACAGGTGGCTGACGAGTTTGTCGGTTGGCGCTCACAACTCCGCGTGGTCTATATCGGGGATGACGATCGGTGGCGGCGGGAGGCGGTGGTGACGAGCGGAGTTGTGCTCTTGGGACGTTCGCAGGTGCGGCGCTTGGAACGAGCGCTCTCGCGACGCGTCGTATGCCGCACATTGACGGACGATGGTGAGCCGGTGCCGTTTCGCGGCACGAACCCGGAGGAGATCGTGTGGCCGATGCCGGCGGTGGAGGACGTGCCGCTGGCGTACTGCCCGAAGTGTTCGTACGCGTTGTTCGACTTGCCGGGGGCGAAGGTGTGTCCGGAATGCGGGGCGGAACGTTGAGGGGCGGTGGAGTGCGGGGCGGGGGGGCGGGGGGTGGGGGGACGGAACGCGGCGAGAATCGAGGGTGTAACGGGGTGTTCGGGCACGCAGAACGTCTTTCCAGCGACAAACAGGCCAAGGCCGATCAACGTACAATCGAGGGCTGCGATGACCCAGACTTTCACCATTTTGGTCGAGGGACGCGACGGCGGGGTGCCTGCCGAGCGTTTCGTCGATGTCATACACAAGGTCCTCGCGGTGTTGCGCGAGCTCGACTCCAAGAGCAGTGGTGACGGCAAGCCGTCGATTCACTGGAACATTACTAGGGCGACCTCGAACAGCCCGCTTACGCTGACGTTGGAAGCCAACGTGCCCGCTCGGCGACGGGACACGAGTCGGACAGTCTTCAAGTCGTACATGCGAGGGATGCGCAAGCTCGAATCGGGAAAGGGCGTGCCGAGCGACTTTGACGACGACACGCTCAGAGAGGCGAGGGCGTTGCTCGGCCTGCTTGACCGCGGTGTGGCGAGGATGGAGTTTGCAGGTCCCGGTGAAGAAGCGGTTTCGCCCACTCTTCGATCGGCGGCACTCATCGACGAGTTCATGGGTCGTCGCGCTGCGTACCACTTGTCGGAAACGGCCATCGAGGGCTCGCTCGAAACGGTCACGATACATGGCGGAGAGGCGTTCGATGTCTTTGACCAGCTTACCGGCACACGGGTGCGGTGCATTCTGCCCGATGGGCAGATCGGCGAAGCCGTAAGCGCGCTCGGCAAACGCGTGGCGGTTTCGGGCCGCGCGAAGTTCAGCGACAAGGGACGGCCGATCTCGATTGAAGTCGAAGAGATTCGGGTGTTGCGCGACAAGAGCGAACTGCCTGCGGCCTCCGACTTTGAGGGCGATGGCAAGCTCGACATCACCGGCGGCATGGACTCCGCAGACTTTGTGCGGAGGATACGTGATGCCTGAGCGTGTCTACTGGGACACGAACTGCTTTCTCGGATGGTTTCAGCAGGAACCGAACAAACGCGATGCCCTGCGCGAACTGCTCAATCGGGCAGAGGCGGACGAGATGGTCATCGTCACCTCGGCGATCACTATCACGGAATGCGCTGGCCTGCCAACCGTGCGCAGAGTGGACGACGCAGCATCGAAGAAGATACTGGCGTTCTTTGAGCAGGAGTACATCGCGCTTCGTTCGGTCGAGCGTCAGATTGCGGAGCGGGCTCACGATCTCACGCGGAAACTCGCCATCAAGCACGCGGACGCGATCCATGTGGCTACGGCAGCCCTGTCAAACGTTCGTGTGCTTCATACATGGGACGAGGGGATGCTGAAGCACAGCGGGTCGGCGGGAATCGGGGTCCCGATTGAAAGGCCACCGGATCCGAGCAAGGGTACGATCTTCGACAAAGCGCGTTGACGGCAGAGACCAGGCCGCGGGGCGAGCGAGGGCGCGGGTCACGCCGCGGGTTTGGAGCGGACGAGGAAGTGTGGGGAAGCGGACTCGGGGCCGAAGTCGGCGACGAGGAAGGCGTCGGCGACGCTGAGCGCGGGCATTTCAAATTCACGCATGAGGAACCCAGGGACTGCGGTCCCTGGGTTCTGTCGTTGCGGAGGACCGTCCCGGCTTGCTGCTTGGGCCGGTGTGGCCGCGAACGAGGGCGGGAGCGAAGCAAGCCGCAGAGCAAGAAGCCCTCCTCCGCCCCGCCGGGGCGGTTGCGTGAAGGGAGTCGCTTACCACGGGTTGCGCATCGCTCAGAGCAGCGATGCTCCACCCGTGGCGACATTCCGCGGCTCCTCCGGAGCCGGAGTGGGTCGTGCGATGTCCTGTGTTGATGAATCTCAATCGCCCGCTTGCGCCGCCTGCGCGCGCCCTCCCTCACGGTCGGGCTGCATGTTTCGAGGCCTTCGCGTTGAAGCCGCTATTCCGGTGTCGCGAGTCGCTGTCTACTGACAGGTGAACCGGTCCGGAGACGCGCGCGGGTCGGGGCGGGCGGGGGCACCGGTATCATGCCGAGCGGCCCCCTTCGGCCCATGGGGTCATGCCGCGTTCCGACCCCCCCCCGCACCCCCCGCCCCGCCCCCCCCCGCCCCGCCCCCCGGCCCCCGGCCCACTCCCCACCCACCCCCCACCACCCCCCCCCTGCGAGGGCACCCGTCACGGATGGCCGCTTCCAGTTCCAGTTCGACCGAGTCGGGAAGTGGGCAGGCGGTTGTGCCTGCGCATCCGAACACGGAGCGAGGGAAGGGGTTTGTGCATCTGCACCTGCACAGCGAGTACTCGCTCTTGGACGGTGGGAACCGTCTGGACAAGCTGGTCAAGCGTGTGAAGGAACTGGGGATGCACGCCGTGGCGGTGACGGACCACGGCAACCTGTTCGGGGCGGCGGCGTTCTACCAGATCGCCAAGGCCGAGGGGGTGGAGCCGATCCTGGGGGTTGAGGCGTACGTGACGCCGCCGGGGAGAACGCGGACGGACAAGACGTACACGGGTGTTTCGGACGGCGGGTATCACCTGGTGCTGCTGTGCGAGAATCAGCGCGGGTGGGAGAACCTGGTGTACCTGTGCTCGGAGGCGTACCTCAGCGGGTTCTACTACAAGCCGCGGATCGATCGGGAGTTGCTGAAGAAGCACAGCGAGGGGCTGATCGCGATCAACGGGCACCTGGGGAGCGAGATCGGGGATCACCTGCTCGCGTTTGCGCGGAGCAACGACCAGAAGCACTGGGACCGCGCGGTGGAGTCGGCAAGGTGGCACCACTGGGTCTTCAACGGCGCGGACCCGGACCCGGAGCGCCCCGTGCCGGCGGAGAGGGCGCGGTTCTTCATCGAGTTGCAGCACCACGTGCTGGAGCAGGTGTCGATCAACCGGCTGCTGATCCGGCTGTCGAAGGAGATGGGTGTGCCGCTGGTGTGCGACAACGACTCGCACTTTCTGCGGGCGGAGGATCACGATGCGCACGACACGCTGATCTGCATCTCGACGGGGAAACTCAAGAGCGACGACCAGCGGATGAAGTATCCGCCGGAGTTGTACGTGAAGAGCCCGGAGGAGATGCGGGCGCTGTTTCACGAGGAGTATGGGGGGAAGGAGGGGGACGTCGGGCGGATGGCGTGCGACCACACGCTGGTGATCGCGGAGCGGTGTGTGCGGGGCGGGTTGGGCGAAGGGGCCGAATCGGGTGGTGGGCCCGCGCGGCCGCCGATCGGTCAGCAGAACGCGCCGATGGTGCGGGTGAGAAGGAGAAGGCTCGAAGGGGAAGAGGGAGCGGAGCGCGGATGGGAGGGGATGCCGCGGTGGGATGATCCGGCGTTTGGTGGGGACTTGACGGCGTGGTACAACGCGTACTGCCGGGAGTTTGAGGTGGTGCCGTTTGCGCTGCCGCGTGGGGCCACGGCGGAAGAACTGGTGGAGATGAACGCGACGGCGAAGCGGGAGTGCGATGAGGCGCTGGAGTTGTTGTCGCGTGCGGGGGCGGTGTGGCGGTACGGGCCGGGGGTGGTGGAGGGGACTTGCGGCAGGGAGGACGAGGAACGGGCTCGGTTCTTTGAGGACGTGCGTGCGCGGATGGCGCGCGAGTTGAAGATACTCGCGGACAAGAACATCTCGGCGTACTTCCTGATCGTGTGGGACTTCGTGAACGAGGGCCGGCAGCGGGGGATTCCGGCGAACGCGCGTGGATCGGGCGTGGGGACGATGGTGGGGTATGTGCTGGGGTTGTCGAACGCGTGCCCGGTGCGGTACGGGCTGCTGTTCGAGCGGTTCACGGACCCGGACCGGTCGGAGTATCCGGATATCGACATCGACCTGTGCCAGGACGGGCGCGGGGAGGTGATCGACTATGTGCGCCGGAAGTACGGGCACGTTGCGCAGATTATCACGTTCGGGACGCTGAAGGCGCGCGCGGCGATTCGGGACGTGGCGCGGGTGCTGGGCGTGTCGCTGCCGGTGGCGGACCGGATCGCGAAGCTGATTCCGGAGCAGTTGAACATCACGCTGGACGAGGCGCTGGAGCAGGAGCCGGAGCTTCGGAACGCGTATGAGGGCGCGGCGGCGGCGGTGGAGAAGCTGAACAAGGACCTGTCGGAGCATCAGCGTGCCACGGCGGAGCAGATGCGGGCGCTGATCGACAACGCGCGGACGCTGGAGGGGCAGGCCCGGCACGCGAGCGTGCACGCGGCGGGTGTGATCGTGGCGACGCGGCCGCTGCACGAGATCGTGCCTTTGTACAAGCCGGCGGGGGGGAGTTCGGGTGCGGAGGCGGACGCGAACTCGGTGGTGACGCAATGGGACGGACCGACGTGCGAGAAGATGGGCCTCTTGAAGATGGACTTCCTGGGCTTGCGCACGCTGAGCGTGATCGAGCGTGCGAAGAGGCTGATCCGGGAGACGCTGAGCGAGGAGGAGATCTGGAGGGCGGTGGGGAGGGGGGAGGAATATCAGAAGCGGCAAAGCGGCAGAGCGGCAAAGCGGCAAAGTGAGGAGGAAGACAAGAATCGGCGGAGCGGCGGAGCGGGAGAGCGGCAAAGTGAGGAGCGCAAGCGTGGCAGCAGGTCGTCCCGTGAAGACGTTTCGCGATCTGATCGTGTGGCAGCGGGGGATGGACCTGGCCCGAGCGGTCTATCGCGCAACGGAATCGATGCCACGATCGGAGATGTTCGGACTCACGAGTCAGATGCGGCGTGCGTCGACGTCGATCCCAATGAACATCGCCGAGAGTTACGGGAAGCGGACTCGGCCGGAGTTGGTGCGCGGGCTGTACATGGCGACGGGATCGCTTCACGAGTTGATGACCGCGTACGAACTGACGACGAGTCTGGGAATGCTCGAGCCGAGCGATCGGATTCACGAACTGTTGGCCGAAGAGGATCGCCTGCTGTTCGCCATGATTCGCAGTCTGAGACGCAAGACGGAGCAGGAGAGGGACCCGGTGTGACGGCGGAGGAAGCCGGGGATTCAACTCTGCCGCTTTGCCGCTCTGACGCTTTGCCCCTTCTGATCAACCATCCCTTGGATCTTGACCGACTCAACTACGACGATCCTCGTGTGTTTGCGCTGTTTCAGCGCGCGGACACGACGGGCGTTTTCCAGTTTGAATCGGGGGGGATGCGGCGGCTGTTGATCGACATGCGTCCGGACCGGCTGGAGGACCTGATCGCGGCGAACGCGCTGTTCAGGCCGGGGCCGATGGACCTGATCCCGGATTACAACCGGCGGAAGCACGGGATGGACGCCGTGCCGGGCGTTCACGCGATCGTGGATGAGTACACGCGCGAGACGTACGGCGTGATGGTGTATCAGGAGCAGGTCATGCAGATCGTGCACGGCCTGGGCGGGATCAAGTTGCGCGACGCGTACACGCTGATCAAGAACATCAGCAAGAAGCACCACGCGAAGATCGAGAAGGAGCGGCCGAAGTTTGTGGAGGGTGCGCAGACGCAGGGGCTGAGCAAGGAGAAGGCCGAGGAACTGTTCGAGTTGATCCTGAAGTTCGCCGGGTACGGCTTCAACAAGTCGCACTCGACGGGGTACGCGATCGTGGCGTATCAGACGGCGTACCTGAAGACGTACTTTCCGAACCAGTACATGGCGGCGTTCCTGACGTTTGAGAGCGGCGCGCAGAAGGTGAGCGACTGGATTCAGTACGTTGAGGACTGCAAGAAGACGGTGCGGCCGGACGGCAGGGTGGGATTGGAGGTTCGGCCGCCGGACGTGAACCTGTCGCAGGCGGACTTCAGCGTGGTCTTCGATCCCGATGAGCCGCGGGACGCTTCGCACGGGCACATTCGCTTTGGGCTGAGCGCGATCAAGGGGGTGGGCGAGAAGGCGATCGCGGCGGTGCTGAGGGAGCGAGATCGGGTGGTGGAGGTGGAGGGTGGCTCGCGGCGGGAGACGCGCCCGTTCACGTCGTTGTTCGAGTTCTGCGAGCGGGTGATGGCGGGCGATGGCGGCGGGGCGGGCGCGGAAGCGGCGGGTTCGGGCGCGAGCGGCGGGGGTGGCGGCGGGAGTGGGGGGGCCGCGCTGAACAAGACGACGGTGGAAGCGCTGATCAAGTGCGGGGCGATGGACTCGCTGCATCCGCCGGAGGGACGGGGGTTGCGCGCGGCGATGATGGCGACGGTTGAGCAGGCGCTCGGCGCTGCTTCCAAGATCGCGCAAGACAAGGCGATGGGGCAGTCGGGGTTGTTCGGTTTGGGTGGCGGGGGTGGCGGGGGGGGCGGGGGAGGGGCCAAGGGTGGGGCTGCCGCAGCGCCGACCGCGGCGCTCGCGCGGGCGGTGGCGTGGAGCGAGCCGGAGACCTTGGCGAAGGAGAAGGAGGCGCTGGGGTTCTATGTGTCGAGCCACCCGCTGGAGCGGTGGAAGAACTGGGCGAGCGTCTTTGTGACCAGTTCGTGCCTGGCCGCTCGCGACGGGGCGCAGGACCAGCGGGTGGTCGTGGCAGCGCTGGTTCAGTCGGTGCGGACGCTGATCGTGAAGACCGGCAAGAGCGCTGGGCAGAAGATGGCGATCGTGACGGCGGAGGATCTGACGGGGACGGTGGAGGCGGTGCTGTTCGCGGATCGGTACGCGAACTTCGGCCACCTGCTGGAGCCCGACGCGGTGGTGTACATCCTGGGGCGGATCGATCGATCGCGGGCGGGGATGCAGGTCGGACGGAAGCAGGCGGGCGCGGGTGGTGGAGAGGACGACGGCGTCGCGGCGGGGATGGGCGCGGGGCAGACGAACGAGGGCGTTCAGATCCTGGCGGATCGGGTGGTGCCGATCGACGGTGTGCCGCTGTTGCCTGGGCGCTTGTGGCTGCGGTTTGATGCGACGCGGCTGAACGGCTCGGGCGAGGCAGCGCTGAAGCGGGCGCACGAGATTCTGCACAGCGCGATGGGATCGGCGATCGTGGGGGGAGAAGGGGTAAAGCCGCTGAGCGGCGCTGCGTCAGCCCTCTTCCCGGTGGATCTGGTGATGGACACGCCGGCGTCGCGGGTGATTTTGCAGACGGATTCGGGGCTGCGGGTGGCGCCGACGCCGGAGTTGGCGGCGAGTCTGGCGGAGGTGTTGGGGGACGGGTGCGCGCGGGTGTACAAGGGGGTGTCGATCGACGCGGTGGAGAACGCGAACGGGCGGGGGAAGTGGAAGGGCGGGGGGACGGCCGCGGCGTCGAAGCGGGCGGGGTGAGGGGAGTCGCGGCGGAGTGGCTGTGTACGTTGGGTCGATGTTTCAGGCCGCGGTCTGGAGAGCGTCGTGCAATGATCGCAGCGTGAAGGCGACGTAGCCGAAGTACGCGAAGAGCGCGGCGGTGACGGTTCCGCCGATGAGGAACCACCAGAGGACGAGTTTCCACCAGCGGTCGCGCAGGATCGGGTGGACGATCCAAGCGGCGAGGATGGCGACGATCGTTGCGGTGATGATCCAGACGGGATTGCTCAACGCCATTCCGGCGTTCAGAGTCCACACAAGCGCTGAGGGCAACGCGATTTCGAAGTCGCGGAAGATATCCAGGAACTTCGGCGCGGTGACCGCGAGCAGTGTGAGCGGGACGGCGATGAGGGCCGCGAAGCCGACAGAGAAGGCGAGGCGGGCGGGGGTGCCCGGTGTCGGCGCATCGGAGAGCACGTTTGGGTCTGGGTGGGTGTGCGCGTGCATCTCAGCCACTCGGGATGTTCACTCTCGGCCGGTAGCCCCCTTTGCATTCATGGTGATCACGCGTGCTTGGTTTCATCGGTGTCACCGTCGGCCTTGCTCTTGGCGGACGGAGCGTCCTTCTTGCCGTCCCTGCCGCCCAGCATCGGCCCGCGCATGGAGTCCTGCGTGTTGACGCGGCCGAGGGCGGCGGGGAGTTCGATGCCGGCCTGCTGGGCGAGTTCGTGCAGGCGCGGCAGGCTGTTGACCATGCCGCTGAGCCAGTCGGAGGTGGCGTTGCGGCCGTCGCCGTTCGAGCCGGTGTCCCAGACGGTGATCTTGTCGATCTTGAGGTTCTGGATGGCCTTGACCTGCTCGGCGACGAGTTTGGGGAGCTGCTCGATGAGCAGGAGGGTGGGTCCGACTGCGGCGTCGGAGCCGCAGGCCTCGATGAGTTTGCGGTAACCCTCGGCCTTGGCCTCGAGGACGCGCTGGGTGCCCTCGGCCTCGGCCTGGTAGCGTGCGAGGATGGCGTCGGCCTCGCCGCGTGCTTCGATCCGCTCCTTCTCGGCGGTGGCGGCGGCCTCGATCTCGATGCGCTTCTTCTCGACTTCCTGCGGCGCGAGTTCCTCCTTGGCGAGGCGGGCGAGTTCCTGCTCGCGCTGGGCGAGGAGGATGGCTTCGTTGGCCTTGGCGGTGGCGACGTCGGAGCGTCGCTTGGCGTCGGCGCGGATTTCGGCGAGTTTGGCGTCGGATTGGGCGACGAGTTCGGAAGAGGAGTTCTCGCCGGTGCGAGCGACGGCCTCGGCCTCGGCGACTTTGACTCGCTGCTCCTGTTCGTACTTTTTCTTCTGTGCGATGGCTTCGGCTTCGCGGAGGGCGGTGGTGACTTCGATGTCGCGCTTGGAATGGACTTCGCCGGTGATGGCGGTCGCTTCGAGCGCGGCGACGGCGACGCGTTTGGCTTGCTCGGCCCTCTTCTGGCCCTCGGCGGCGGCGGCGGCCTGGTTGGCGACCTCGACGGTCCGCTCGCGGACGGCGGCGGCCTCGCCGATGGCGCCGTCGCGGTCCTGCTGGGCGACCTCGACCTTGGCGCGGTTGATGGCCTCGGCGGCGGCTCGCTTGCCGATGGCCTGGATGTAGCCGCTCTCGTCGGTGATGTCGCGGATGTTGACGCTGATGAGTTCGAGGCCGACCTTGTTCACTTCCTGCTCGACGTTCTCGTTGATCAGGCTCATGAACTTCTCGCGGTCCTTGTTGATCTCCTCGATGGTGAGCGTGGCGATGACGAGGCGCAACTGGCCGAGGATGATGTCCTGCGCCAGTTCGCGGATCTGCTGGGCGTTGAGGGGGAGCAGGCGCTTGGCCGCGGCGTTCATCAGCACGTTGTCGGTGGAGATGGCGACGGTGAACGTCGCGGGGACGTTGACGCGGATGTTGTTGAGCGAGAGCGCACCTTCGAGGGGGATGTCGATGACCAGCGGCTCCAGGCTCATGTATGCGTAGTCCTGGATGAGCGGCCAGACGAAGGCGCCGCCGCCGTGCATGCACTTGCTGGCGCGTTCCTTGCCGACCTTGCCGTAGATGACCAGCACGCGGTTGCTGGGGCATCGCTTGTACCGCGAGGCGATGAGCAGGCCGAAGAAGAGGATGAGGAGCAGTGCGCCGAAGATGAAGCCGAGGTACATCAGGGCGTTGCCGGAGTTGGACTGGGCCAGGAGCAGGGTGGTCATGTGGTCTCTTCCCTTCGGGTCACGCGGCGTGAGCGGGCGTGTGTGCGGTCAGCGTACGGCGTGCGGGGGGGATGGGGGCCGTGAGGCGGCGGGCGTCAGACGCGGGCGACCCTCAGCGATCGATCGTCGGTGATGCCGAGCACGACGACCTGGGTTCGGCTGGGGAGGTCTTCGCCCTCGGTGACGGCGTTGTAGGAGCAGCGGTGGTTTTTGATGACGACGCTGACACGGCCGGCGCCTCGGCCGGAGCCGGGGACCATGACCTCGACGCTGCCGGTGAGGCCGACGGTGCTGCGGATGTCGACGTTGTCGCTGGCCTCGAGCGCGGTGACGCTGCGGAGCAGGAGGCCGAGGAGCCAGACCATGGCGACGCCGCCGGCGAGTGCGATGAGGATCGAGACGCCCATCGACAGGTTGCTGCCGTTGAGCGCGCCGACGCCGGCCCAGCCGAAGCCCATGGCGAAGGCGGCGAGGGTCTGGATGGAGAGGATCTTGAAGATCCAGGTGCTGTCGTGGTGGTGACCGGCGTCGCCCGTGGCGTCGTCGGTGTGGTCGAGGTCGCCGCCGAGGCCTGTGATCATCATGATCAGGCGGAGCAGAAAGAGCCCAGTGCCCGCGATGGCGGGGACACCGAACCAGAGGGCTTGACCTGTGAGCAGCGCGTCGAGCATGAGCCCGGCTCCCCTTCGAGATCATCTGCGGCCGTGAGGTGGCCGCGAGTCGGACCGTGGGTGTGCGGATGTGGCGGTCGCACGCGGACCGTCCGCGCACCCATGCTACCGCGCCGGGTGATTCGGAGGGGAAGACCCCGGGTTTCGCGCCCGCTGTGTGAAGAATGGGCGGAACGCGGGGGCTGGCGGCGGCCCATAGACTGCCCGGCATGGGTCGGTCAGCGGATCCTGAACTCGCCAGATACGTCGCCGCACGGATCGTTGCGCAACTGCGCGATCGGGGGCACGATGCGTACTTTGCGGGGGGGTGTGTGCGGGACGAACTGCTGGGGCTGCACCCGACGGACTACGACATCGCGACGGACGCGACGCCCGGGCGGGTTCGTGAGTTGTTCACGCGCACCAACGAGGTGGGGGCGGCGTTCGGCGTGATGCTGGTGGCGGACGACGGGTCGCTGTCGCACGGGTTTGGTGGGCAGGGGCGGGCGGACCCGGCATCGTCGGCGGTGGTGGTGGTGGAGGTGGCGACGTTCCGTGCGGATGGGACGTACTCGGATGCGCGTCGGCCGGACTCGGTTCGGTTCAGCGATGCGCCGGCGGACGCGGCGAGGCGGGACTTCACGATCAATGCGCTGTTCCTGGATCCGTTGGCGCCGGCGGACGCGCACCCGAAGCACGCTCACGAGGCATCGGGGCTTCTGCCGCGGGAGGTTCGCGGGCGGATCATTGACTTTGTGGGCGGGCAGGAGGATCTGCGGAGGCGGGTGATCCGGGCGGTGGGTGATGCGGATCAGCGGCTGAAGGAGGACCACCTGCGAGCGCTGCGCGCGGTTCGGTTTTCAGCGCGGCTCGGGTTTGAGATCGAGCCGGGGACGCGATCGGCGATCTCGCGGCATGCGGCGGAGTTGCGCGGGGTGTCGCGCGAGCGGATCGGTGAGGAACTTCGGCGGATGATGGCGCACGGGTCGCGTGCGCAGGCGGCGTGGCTGCTGGAGCGGCTGGGGCTGGATGCGCCGGTGCTGGGGGAGTTGGCGCGGGAGGCGGGGTCGGGAGACGCCGGGCCGGAGACGACGGTGCCGATGCTGTGGGGGTTGGGAAGCGGAGTGGAGGGGTGTCCGAAGGAGTGGCCGGCGGATTGGCCCGCGTGGACGTCAGCGCCGGAATTCGGGGCAGCGCTGGCGGCGTGGGCGCTGGATCGGCGTGGCGGGTTGGTGGGCGTTGTGGGGACGGCGGTGGGAGCGATCGAGGGGCGGGCGAAGGACGTGGCGGCGTCGATTCGGCGTGCGTTGTGCCTCTCGAACGAGGAGACCAGACAGTTATCGGACGTATTAGTGGGCGTTCACACGCTTGTACTGCGATTCGACGGGATGTCGGTCTCGGCGAAGAAGCGGTTTGCGAGTGGGTGGAGTTTCGGGCCGAGCGTGCGGGTGTTGGCGGGGGTCGATGCGGCGCGAACATCGCGTATTCTCTTGCAGTATCGAGATTTACGGGATGATGGGGTGGGAGTGAGCCCGACGCCGCTGATGACCGGAGATGAACTGGTGGCGGCAGGGCTTGTGCCTGGACCCCGCTTCAAGGGGGTCTTGGACCAGGTGTACGACGCGCAACTGGAGGGAAAGGTGCGATCAAAGGCGGAGGCGCTGGAACTCGCCCGCCGATTGTGCGTCTAGAAATGGAACGAACGCTTGAGCGCGGCGGATGCGCTGCGTCTTGGAGGGTCTTTCGATGCTGAAGAGTGTGCTGGCGGGATCGACGAGCGGAACACGCGCGATGCGCGTCTGGCGTTGGCGCGGGTTCGCGGCTGCGTTTGTGGCTTGCGCTGCGGTGCTGGCGGTGGGCGCGCTGAGCGTTCCGCAGGCGCTTGCGTCGAACCCCGACAGCCGCGGCAAGGCTGGAGATGCAAAGTCAGATCAGGTTGAGTTGATCTTCCGCTCGGGCAACGTGGTGAAGGGGACGTTGATCGAAGAGGATGAGGGGACGATCAAGGTTCGCGTGCGGGTCGGCACGATCGAGGCCGAAACGACGTACAACAAGTCGGACATTCTGGCGATCAATCGCGATCTTCCGGCGCCGACCGCGACGGGGGAGAAGAAAGCCGCGCCGGGTCGCGCGACCGCGCCCGGGACCTCCGCACGCGCGGCCGGCAGCGGGAAGCCGAAGGTGTACGTGCTTGAACTGAAGGGTGAGTTCGGCCGGGACGTCGCGGCGACGCCTTTCAAGGAAGTGATGGCGGACGTGCGGAAGCACCAGCCTGACTACTTCATCATGCGGTTTGATCTGGAGCCCAAGACGCAGGGGCAGGAGTTCTCGGAGGTCATTGCTTCGCCGGACGGGCTGTACAAGCAGGGTGTGGCGGAGAAGATTTTTTTGGAACTGTACGACAACCTGGTGCGTGATCCGAACCTTGAGAAGAAGCCGGAGATTGTGGCGTGGGTGAATCGTGCGATCGGCGGGTCGGCGTATCTGCCGTTTGCCTGTCCGAAGATCGTGTTCACGTCGGAGGGTCGGCACGGCGGCCTCGGGTTTCTTGACCGCGCGTTCGGGTATGCGGACGAGGTGGTGCGCGAGAAGTGGCGTGGGGCGATGATGGCTGGGATGAAGGGCATGGCGATCGACGGCGGGCACGATCCGCGTCTGGTTGAGGCGATGCTGCGCAACGACTATGTGCTGTCTTACAAGATCGAGGGCGGGCGTGTGGTGTACATGGAGCGGATGCCGCAGGGACCGAACGAGTTTCTGCTGACGGACGACGGCAGGGGTGAGAACGCCGACAGCATGGAGGACGTTGCGCGGTATCGCGGCAACGACAGCCTGATGCTGAACCCGGACCTGGCTCTCAGGCTGGGCGTGTCGATGGGGACCGCGGACAATCTGAGCGACGTGATGACGCTGCTCGGCGTGACCGGGGAGTTCGTCGAGGCCGATGGCAACGGAACGAAGATTCTGGAGCGCTGGTCGAAGGACATCACGGACGCGGAGATCACGTTCCGGCGGTTGTTCCGCGATCTGAACCGCGTCGAGGTTCGCGCGCCGGGGACGTGGCGGGAAGAGAACGAGGCGATGGGTCGGCAGATCCAGATTCTGCAGCAGGTGAACTCGCTGCTGCAGCGGACGCGCGAGTCGATCAACCCGCGCGAGATCCAGGGCGCTCCGGAGAACTGGATGCAGCAGATCGACCTGACGATCGACCAGTTGCGGAACGCGATCCGCCGGAACCGTCCTCGCTGACGCGGGCCTTGGGGAACCAGGCCGCCGGATTGGGCGATAGAAGGAAAGTCAAACTCCAAGCACGAGAGAACCCGCCATGCAGATGATTCAGAACATGTTGGACCGTTCGTGGATGATCTTGAGGAAACTGACGCCGGCGATGGCTTTGGCCGTTGCGGTGCTGTTCGCGTCGATGCCGGCGTTCGCCGATCGGTTGACGCTGAAGGACGGAACCGTGCTCGAGGGCGAGGTGACCCGCGAGGGCGACGGTTTCTTCTTCTTCAAGGTGAAGATCGGCCAGGTCGAGAACGAGCGGCTGGTCATGATCAACGACGTGGCGAGCCTCGAGCGGTCGAAGCCCGCCGACGCGGCGACGGCGGCCGAGACGAAGGCGAAGCCCTCGTCCCCCGCGCGGGCGCGCGAGAAGAAGCCGGGCGACCCGACGCGCGTGGCGATTCTGGACTTCGGTCTGCCTCTGAACGAGCCGAACCGTCCCGACGACATGGTGGGGATCATGGTGAACGCGGCGTCGTGGGAGCACGTGATTCCCATGCTCGAGGAGGACGGGACGGACGTGGTGGTGGTGCGGATCGCTTCCGGCGGCGGCATGGTGCTGGAGTTGAGCAAGTTCAACGACCTGTTCGAGAAGGAGTACAAGCCCCGCTTCCGCACGGTGGCGTGGCCCGAGTACGCGATTTCTGCGGCGTGCATGAGCCCGTGGGTGCTGGAAGAGGTGTACTTCTTCCGTCGCGGACGGTACGGCGGGAACACGATGTTCTCGGGTCCGGGTGTCGCGGCCAAGGGCTTCGGTCTCGAGCAGATGCTCGCGTACATGGAGCGCGTCTCAGCGCTCGGCAAGAAGGACCCGAAGATCATGCGGGCCATGCAGATCCAGGAGCCCTTGTCGTGCACGATCGACCCGGTGACGGGTCAGGTGGAGTGGTTTCAGGACGAGAGCGGCGAGATCCTTGTGAACCCGAAGGGCCGCGTGCTGACGTTCACCTCCGAGATGGCGATGAAGACCAAGTTCGCCAAGGGGCTGGCGGACGACGTTGACGAACTGATGCAGGTGATGGGGATTCCGGAGTACGAGATCGTCGGGCAGCGGGCGCGGGCGTACATCGCGCAGAACATTCGCGACAATGACAAGACTGAGAAGGAAATGGGCGTGGTGTGGACGAAGTACCAGAACCACGTCGCGGCAGCACGCCAGTTTCAGGATCAGGAACGTCGAGGCGCGGAGGTCGGGCTGGCGCGCCGGTATCTGTCACAGATCCGCCGGATGCTCGGCGTGAATCCGAACTTCGAGTTGATGTATGGAACGACGACGGAGTGGTTCCAGATTCAGGAAGAGATGCTGCGGGAACTGATGCGTCGTCGGTGATCTCGGCAGTATCTACAGGATCAGGCGGGATCTTCTCTCGCAGGCCCGGGCGCATGTCCCGGGCCTGTTTGCTTGTTGGCGCTTAGGGCTCAGAAATAGGGGAGATCTCTGTTCTGAGAGCAACTCCTGTTTCGGGTTGGGGTATCATCCGGCATGAAGCCGAATCAACATCCCACGCACGCGTCGTCCGTTTCCCAGTCCTCGGCGAAGACGGCCGCGGCCCTGAACCTGCCCAAGATCGAGTCGAGCATTCCTGAGGAACTGGACGCGAGGGAGTGGTCGAACATCGAGCCGCACGTTCGGTCGTTGCTCGAGCGGCCCGTGGCGACGACGGCGGAACTGGAGCGGTGGCTGCTGGATCGGTCGGAGTTGGAGTCGGCGTGCTCGCAGACGCGGGCGGGGCTGTACATCGCGATGACGGCGAACACAGACGACGAGGCGATCAACGCGGCGTACGGCGCCTTCATCGAGAACATCGGGCCGAAGTTGGAGCAGGCCGCGTTTGACCTGGATCGCCGGTTCGTCGATCTCGCGTCGAAGATCGCGCTGGACGGCGAGCGGTACGGGGTGCTGATCCGTAACAAGAAGACGGCGGTCGAACTGTTCCGGCCCGAGAACGTGCCGATCCAGACCGAACTGGCGAAACTGGGGCAGGAGTACTCGAAGATCGCGGGGGCGCAGACGGTTGAGTTCGAGGGGCGGACGCAGACGCTGTCGCAGATGGCGGTGTATCAGCAGAGCACCGACCGCGCTGTGCGCGAGAGCGCGTGGCGCGCGGTTGCGTCGCGTCGGCTGAAGGATCGTGAGGCGCTGGACCGGGTGCTGGACGAGATGATCTCGCGCAGGCACAAGGTGGCGCAGAACGCGGGGTTCGAGACGTACATCGAGTACGCTTTCAAGGACATGCGGCGGTTCGACTACACGCCGGCGGACTGTCGGCGGTTCTGGGATTCGGTCGAGAAGCACGTGGTTCCGATGATGCGTCGGTTGGACGAGCGTCGGCGGCAGGCGCTGAAGGTGCCGAGCCTTCGGCCGTGGGACCTGGGCGTTGACACGAAGGGCCGGGCGGGGCTCAAGCCCTTCAAGGGCGGGCGAGACCTGTTCGACAAGTCGATCGCGACGATGGACGCGCTGGACCCGCGGCTGGGGAAGATGCTGCGGACGCTGGGTCGGGACGCGCGGGCGGACGACCCGTCGCGCGGGTTCGTGACGGCGTGCCTGGACCTGGATTCGAGGCCGGGCAAGCGTCCGGGCGGGTACATGTACGTGCGCGATCGTTCGCGCGAGCCATTTATCTTCATGAACGCGGCGGGTTTGCACCGCGACGTGATGACGATGGTGCACGAGGCCGGGCACGCGTTCCACTCGATGCTGGCCGCGCCGGAGTGGCTGGTGGACTATCGGGAGAGCCCGATCGAGTTCGCCGAGGTGGCGAGCATGAGCATGGAGCACCTGACGATGCCGCACTGGGGCGTGGAGGGGGCGTTCTACTCGAACCCGGAGGACCTGAACCGGGCGCGGCGTGAGCACCTGGAGGATTCGGTGACGATCCTTGCGTGGATCGCGACGATCGACGCGTTCCAGCACTGGATGTACACCAAGCCCGCGCACACGCACGCGCAGCGGGACGACTACTGGATCGAACTGGATCAGCGGTTCGGGCACGCCCTGTCGTGGGAAGGGATGACCGACGAGCGCCGAACGACGTGGCAGCGGCAGGGCCACCTGTTCAGCCATCCGCTCTACTACATCGAGTACGGCATCGCGCAGTTGGGCTCGCTGCAGTTGTGGCTGCGGAGCAAGAACGAGGGCGAGGCCGCGGCGGTGGACGGGTACACGCGCGCGCTGACGCTGGGCGGGAGCAAGCCGCTGCCGGCGTTGTTCGAGGCGGCTGGGATCCGGTTCGACTTCGGCGAGAAGACGGTGGCGTCGATCGTGGAGGCGGTGGAGCGGGAGTTGGAACGGATCGGGGATTGAGCGAGGTTCGATCGCCTGCGCCGGCGTCATTGCTTGCTGAGACGCTCCGCGAAGTCGCGGAGTCCGTCGGCGAGTTGTCGCCAGACTTCGTCTTCGCTGCGCGATGCATCGACGACGAGGAACCGGCCGGGGTCGGCCTTGGCCTGGTCGAGGTAGCCCCTGCGGACCTTGCGGTGGAACTCGGCGCCCTTGGCCTCCATGCGGTCGAGCAGGGGGCTGAGGCGCTTGGCCGCGGCGACCTCGTTGATGTCGAAGACGACGACCAGGTCGGGCTGGAGGTTGCGCGTGGCGACGCGGGCGACGGCGGAAATGTCGGCCGAGGAGAGCCCGCCGGCACTGCCCTGATAGGCGAGGGTGCTGGCGACGAAGCGGTCGGCGATGACGAGTTCGCCGCGCTGCAGGGCGGGGAGGATGGTCTTCTCGACGAGTTCGGCACGGCTGGCCATGTAGAGGAGCATCTCGCAGCGGACGCCCATTTCGAGACCCTCTTCGGCGCGTGCGAGGACGATGTGCTTGCGGATGCGTTCGCCGACGGGTGTGCCGCCGGGCTCGCGGACTTCGCAGAGGGGGATGTTCAGGGACTTGACGGCCTTGACGAGACGCTTGAGTTGCGTGCTCTTGCCCGAGCCGTCGGGGCCCTCGAAGACGACGAAGCGCCCGGCGAGCGCGCGCAGGAAGGCGAAATCGGAAGGGCCGTTTGACGCAGCGCGGGGCGGGTTGGTCGGTCGGTCGTGCGTGGTCACGGCGTTCGGTCCCGTGCTGGCGTGTGGGAGCGTGGCGGACTTGGGCATGTGTTCTCTCGCGCGGCGGGTGCGGATCGCTCCCGGCGTGCGGTCGAGTGTAACGCCCGGCGGATCACCGGGCGGAGAACCGATCGGGATGCGAGAAGGAACGCCAAAAAGCAAGCGATGCGCCCGCCGATCGGGGCGCATCGCTGAAGAGATGTGCGTTGAAGGTTCCGCTGCACGATGAATCGTGCACGGCTCCGCGCGCGATCAGCGCCGGCGACGGAACATCGTCAAACCACCGAATGCCAGAAGGAGCCCAGCGCCGGGCGCGGGGATGACGTTCGTCAGTTTGATCTGGTACGCAAGGGCGGAGTTGGCCGGTTGGACGCCGGTCCAGGAGAGGTTCTGAGTCCCCGACAGCGTGAAGGCCGGGAAGTTCATGCCCATGTTGGTGAGACGGAGGTAGTTGACGGTGCCGTTGCCGGTGCTGCTGAGTGACCCGCCCGACCACTCGAGAGAGGCGTCGTTGTTCAGGTCGATGCTCATGTTGGTGAGCGAGAGGGTGGAGTCGGTGGCGGAGCGTGAGCGGATGAAGATGTCGGTGAAGCCGCCGGCGACCTCATTCCAAGAGATCGTGGTGGACCCGACGGTGTAGGTGACCGTGTCGACCCCGTTCCAGACGAGCGTGAACGGGAGGCTGGCGCCGTTGTTGATGTTCAACTGGGCGGTGGACTTGGGGACGCCGACGCCGCCCTGTTGCCAGATGGCGGTCTCCCAGGTTCCGGTGGTGAGGGCGTTGCCGATGCGGCCTTCGGCGACAGCGCGCTCGAGGGTGCCGTTGTTGGTGAGGGCGTTGAAGCCCGCGTCTCCGCCCGGGAATGGCGCAACGATCAGCGCGGCCGAGAGGGCGGAACCGGAGGCCAGCACGGCGACCGCCGCGCACGTCAAGGTGTGGATCTGCATCTCTTCTCTCCTGATGGATCCGGGGGCATCGACCGCCGGATCTGTGATATCCATGATAGCCGCCCAAATAGGGGGATCAATCATTGACTTGCAAAGGGAGCGTGAAGGCGGCGGTCGTCGACGATCGAAGGTCCGAAAAAGAAAGCGTGCCCGTTGGAAGCGGGCACGCTGGACGAAGTTCATGACTCGGAGAATGGGATCGGTGCTCGGCCGGTCTCGGGTGCAGCTCACTCCTCCGGGACGTTCGGGCTCGTGACGATCGAGCGGAACTTCTCGCGGAGTTTGCGGGTGACGGGGCCCTCGCCGGTGGAGATCTTGGACTCCTTGACAACCTTGGTGTTCTTGAGGGTGTCGATCTGCGTGACGGCGATCATCTCGGCGGCGGAGCCGGTGAGGAAGATCTCGTCGGCGGCGAGGAGTTCATCGACCTTGAACAGCTTCTCTTCGACCGGGACGTCGCAGGCGGGCGCGAGGGTCTTCATGACGAACTCGCGTGTGATGCCCTCGAGGATTCCGGCGGTGGTCGGCGGCGTGAACATGCGGCCGTTCTTGATGATGAAGATGTTGTCGCCCGAGCACTCGGAGACGTAGCCCTCGGTGTTGAGCATGACGCACTCGAGGCAGCCGTGGTCGATCGCCTCGACCTTGGCCATGATGTTGTTGAGGTAGTTGAGGCTCTTGATGCGCGGGTCGAGGCAGGCGATGGGGATCCGCGGGCGCTCGGCGATGACGACGCGCATGCCCTTCTGGTACATCTCGGGCGGATAGAGGGCGATCTGGTCGGCGATGCAGATCACGCCGGCGACGGGGCACTTGAACGGGTTGAGGCCGAGTGAGCCGAAGCCGCGCGAGACGATGAGGCGGATGTAACCGTCCTCGATGTTGTTGACGCGGATGCACTCGCGCTGGATGGCGACCATCTCGTCGGGCGTGATGGGGATCGTGAGGCGGATGGCCTCGGCGGAGCGCCAGAGGCGCTCCATGTGCTGCTTGCTCTTGAAGATCCTGCCCTTGTAGACGCGGATGCCCTCGAAGACGCCGTCGCCGTAGAGCAGGCCGTGGTCGTAGACGCTGACCATCGCCTGGCTCTTGGGGACGTACTTGCCGTTGACGTAGACGATCGGGCGATCGGTCTCGGCGTGCTGCGTCTGAGCGCCGTTGGGTGTGGCGGAGGGCTTGGAGGTGGAGGGTGCGTGGGCAGTGGTCATGGATCGCTCCTTCCTGAGTCAACCGCGCTGCGGGTACGCGTCGGCGGGGGGGAGTAAGGGAAGAGTGGGCTGCTCGCAGCCGGTTGTACGGACCTCGTGCGGGCGGGGATCGGGAGAGGCTTCCGGGCGTATCGGTTCATTCGCCCGGGCGAACAACCCGTTCGGCGGATGTTCCGAGAATGTGCGCTCGATCGTAGCGCCGCGGGGGGAAAGAGTCCCCGATCGCTGTCGGTCTTGGTTTCGTGCAATTCGTGCGAGACGGGCGGCGGGGGGTGTCGACGTACGCTTGTCTCATGACCACGAACGCACCGGCCCGCGCCGGCTCGACGCTCGATCAGGCGGCTCTGCGGCCGCGCATCCGCGAGGTGCTGCCGAACGCCGTTCGCATCCGGCGTGACCTGCACGCGCACCCGGAACTGGCGTATCAGGAGCATCGGACCAGCGGCGTTGTGTGCGCCGAGTTGCAGCGGCTGGGGATTGCGCACGTGCCGGGGCTGGCGGGGGGGACGGGCGTGCTGGCGTACCTGCCCGCGACAGCGGCGGGCGACGATCGGCCGTCGGTGGCGCTGCGCGCGGACATGGACGCGCTGCCGATCGAGGAGCGGACCGGCGCGGCGTACGCCTCAACGACGGCGGGTGTGATGCACGCGTGCGGGCACGACGGGCACACGGCGAACCTGCTGGGCGTTGCGGCGGTGTTGTCAAAGGTGGCGCACAGGCCGAACCCGGTTCATCTGATCTTTCAGCCCGCGGAGGAGGGAGGCGCGGGCGGGAAGCGCATGTGCGAAGAGGGGTGTTTGGACGGATCGAAGATCGGGCCGCGGGTGGGTCGGATTTTCGGGCTGCACGGGTGGCCGCAGTATGAGTTGGGTGTGGTCGGATCGCGAGTGGGGCCGCTGCTGGCGGCGGTGGACAACTTCTGGGTTCGCATGAACGGCGAGCAAGCGCACGCGGCGTATCCGCAGCTGGGTTGCGATCCGGTGGTGGCCTCGGCGGCGGTGATCCAGGCGCTGCAGACGATCTGCTCGCGGAACGTGGCGCCGACGGATTCGGTGGTGGTGTCGGTGACGCAGATCCGGGCGGGTACTGCGACGAACATCATTCCGGCGCGGGTGGAGTTTGGCGGGACGGTGCGGACGCTGCGCGACGAGACGCGTGCGATGGCGAAGCGGCGGCTGTACGCGATTGTGGAATCGACGGCCGCGGCGTACGGCTGCGCTGCGGAGATCGATTGGCGCGAGGGGTATCCGGTGACGCACAACGAGCCGGCGACGACGGAGCGGTTCTTTCGCGTTGCTCGCGCGGCGGTGGGGGAGGCTCGCGTGGCGACGGTGCCGACGCCGACGCTTGGCGGCGAGGATTTCTCGTACTACGGGCATCACGTGCCCGCGTGCTTCTTCATACTGGGTGTGAAGCCCGCGCACGCGGCGAAGTGGCCGAGCCTGCACCAGCCCGAGTACGACTTCAACGACGATGCGCTGGAGACGGGGATTGAGTTGATGGTGCGGTTGGCGTTGGACGCGGAATGAGGCCGGGGGTGTCCGGATTTGCCGCGTCTGTTCGCGGAGCGCGGCGAGGAGCGGGGGGTGGAGGGTGGGGGGCGGTCATATTGGCAGGTCAAGCGATGGCGCCGTCTCGGGAACGCCGATTCGGGCGTGATTGTGATCGTGCTCGCGGCGGGGAGGGGTGGCCGGCGGTGGCACACGGGTTACTGAGAATGGGTGGATCGCGAAGGAGAAGCGGTCAGCGCGATCGGGCCGAGCGGGGTGGGGCATTGATGCAACCGGATTGGCAAGGTCGGCATGTACCCCTTCACACGATCATCCCGGCGGCGGCGGTTGCTTGGCGAGCCATTGGCCGAGCGTGATCGCGCGGCGCTGATGGAAGACTGCGCGTTTCTGTCGAGGCTGGATGAGGGTGCGCGAGAGCGGGTCATCGCGATGGCGCGTGTGTTCGCGCGTGAGAAGTCGTTCGAGGGTGCGCGGGGGTTCAACGCCACGCAGCGGATGAAGATGTCGATCGCCGCGCAGGCGTGTTGGATGCTCGCGGGCGCGGGGGTTGATGCGGCGCGCGACGAGATCTACCCCAACGTCCGAACGATCATCCTGTATCCCGGGGCGTACTGGAGCACGCAGCCGCAGATCGGCCCCGGCGGGGTGGTGTACGAGGGCCGGGCGAACCTGGGTGAAGCGCACCACGGGCCGGGGTTTGCCAGTTCGGGGCCGGTGCTCTTGAGTTGGCCCGACGCGTTCGAGGGCGGGAAGCGCTCGGCGAGCGTGATCGAGCCGGGCGTGGATCCCGAGGGCAACGGTCTTCGGTTTGCGATCCGCGAGTTGAGGAGCAACGCCCGGAACCTGGTGCTGCACGAGTTTGCGCACAAACTGGACATGCTCGACGGCGTGGTGGACGGCACCCCGCCGATGCCCGATGGGTGTGCTGCAACGTGCTGGCGCGACGTGATGACGGCCAGTCTGTCGCAACTTCGGGCCGATTCAGCGCGCGGTCGGCCGACGATCCTCGATGCGTATGGGGCGCAGAACCCGGGCGAGTTCTTCGCGGTGGCGTGCGAGACGTTCTTCATGCAGCCGCGCGTGTTGCGCGCCGGTCATCCGGACCTGTACGAAGTGCTGGCGTGCGCGTTCCGGCAGCGGCCGTGAGCGAAGCGGTCAAGGGTACCGACGCGCATCGCGCAGGCCGGTTGTGCGTTCGGCGAGAGCACGATGCCCGTGCGATTCACTTCTCGACGATCGGGATGTTGATCGACGTGAGCATCTCCTGCTCGGGTGCGCAGAAGGGGCTGAGCAGGTAGACCTGATAGCACGGACCCTCTGCCGGCACGTGGCCGTGCTCGGGCATCCAGCGGCCGAAGAGCCACGGGTAGGCCTGGTGCAGTTTGTGCGGGTGGCCCTTGAAGAGGGCCGAGACGAACAGACCGCCTGGGATGGTCTTGATCTCGATGCCGGTCTCGGTGTCGGGCGGCGTGCCGAGGGGGACTTCGATGCAGGCTTCGGAGCGGAGATCGGCTTCGGGCACTTCCTGCGGGTTGTCGTGGAAGATGGCGCAGCACGCGGCGTTCGGGCGGAGGAGGGCGTGGTTGGAGGCCCACTCGAGGAGTCGCTCGCCCGCGCTGCAGAGGGCGAGGTAATCGCCTCGATGGGAGATCGTGGCGACGTGGCGTTCGGGGAGGCGGTCGATGCCGACGCGCTGGATGGCGCCGAGTTCCTCGTAGCGGAGGAAGGCTGGGTACCACTGGGCCTGGCCGAAGTGGACGTGCGTGGGGCTCGCCGAGAAGACGACCTCGGTGCCGCTCTCGCGGTAGACGGCGGGGGGCAGGCCGAAGTGCTCGCGGAAGGCGCGCGTGAAGGCCTCCTGGGTGGTGTAGCCTGCGCGGCGGGCGATGGTGAGGACGGTCTGGTCGCCCTTGCGGAGATCGACGGCCGCGCGCTCGAGGCGGATACGTCGGACGAACGTCTGGACCGTCTCGCCGATCATGCCCTGGAAGATGCGCTGGAAGTGGAACTTCGAGAAGTGAGCGACACGCGCGAGGCCGTCGGCGGTGATGTCGTCGTCGAGGTGGTCTCGGATGTGACGGATGACGCCGAAGATTCGATCGTGGTAGTCCTCGATCGTGCCCGGTCGGGTGTGCCCGGCCTGGGCGACGGGGGTTGGGTGGGAGGTGATGGTGGCCATGGTTGAGCCCCGTGGGGCGAGTGGGAGGGTCGCGGGGGTCGTTCGCGGCAGACCGGCGGGGAATCCCCGGCATTGACGGATCAATCTACGACTGTGCGAGAGGGTTCGTCTTGATCGAGCGTGCGGTTTGTTTCCTTGGTCTGTGGGGCGGGGCAATCTGCTGTGCGGTGAGAGCACTGGTACCTCAGATGCCCTTTGTACCGCTGTGCGGGCGATCGGAGGCGGTGGCTTGAGCATTGGCGACGGCGAATCGGGGGTGAAGGGGCGTCCGATACCATTTCGCGTGGCCCGATCCTCCACCAAGCCGACAGACTCAACGCCGGATGATCCGGGGCGTCGGGTGGGGTCTGAAGGATCCCGCGCGGGTGCGGAAGCAGGAACCGAAGCGGCGGACACGAACGCCGAGTCGCGCAACGAACGGCTCGCCCGCTTGCTTCGCAAGGCGCGGGAATTGTCCCCCGAACCCGGCGTGTACCTCATGAAGGACCGCAAGGGTGTGGTGCTGTACGTCGGCAAGGCGGCGAGGCTGCCGGACCGTGTGAGCAGTTACTTCGTGCCGAGCGCGGAACTGGGCGCGAAGAAGCAGCCGTTGCTGGACGTCGTGCACGACTTTGACGTGCTGGTGTGCGAGAGCGAGTGGGAGGCGCTGCTCGCGGAGAACCGGCTGATCAAGGACATCTCGCCGCGGTTCAACGTTCGACTGACGGACGACAAGACGTATCCGTATCTTGCGGTGACGATGAAGGAGGACTTTCCGCGTGTTTTTGTGACGCGGAATCTGTCGGACCCGCTGTTGACGGGCTCTCCGCCGGCGAAGATATTCGGCCCTTTCGCGAGTGCGGGCTCCTTGCGTGAGGCGGTGGCGCTGTTGCAGCGCGTCTTCAAGTTCCGCACATGCTCGCTCGACATCGTCGAGGGCGACGCGAAGAACGCGCACTTCCGGCCGTGCATCCTGCACGCGATCGGTCGGTGCACAGCGCCCTGCGCGGACAAGATCGCCAGGGAGCCCTACCGCGAGGACGTGGACAGGTTCGTGCGGTCTTTGACGAGCAAGCGGAGCGTGATGCTGCGCGAGATGCGGGCGGAGATGGAGCGGGCGTCGGGCTCGCTCGAGTTCGAGCGCGCAGCGTCGCTGCGAGACCAGATCCGCGCGATCGAGCGGCTGGAGGAGCGCGCCAAGGGCGGCACAAAGGAAGGGTGGCAGCCGGAGACCGAGGTGCGCATCGCCGACCCGAGGAAGGGCATGCGTTCGCTGCAACGCACACTGGAGAAGGAAGCGGCATACGCCGGGCCTGCGGTGCGGTGCATCGAGGCGATCGACATCGCGCACCTGCAGGGCGGTGAGACGGTGGGGAGCAAGGTGTGCTTCGTGGACGGCCGGCCGCTCAAGAGCGCGTACCGGCGATTCAAGATCAAGGGCACGAGGCTGACCGGTTCGGCGGGTCGCGCTGGCGTTGGAGGGGGGAACGACGACTACGCGAGCATCCGCGAGGTGGTGTCGCGTCGGTATCGGGAGGCGGGTGCCGGGCACGAGTTGTACCCGGACGTGATCCTGATCGACGGCGGTCTTGGGCAGTTGCACGCGGCGATGGAGGCGTTCGAGACGCTGGAGGTGCCGCCGCCGATGGTGATCAGCCTCGCGAAGAAGGAGGAACTGATCTACGTGCAGGCGCGGAAAGAGCCGATCCGGCTGGGGCGCGAGAACCCGGGGCTGAAGTTGTGCCAGGCGATTCGGGATGAGGCGCACCGCTTTGCGCAGCACTATCACCATATTTTGAGGCGGAAGAAGACGTTGGAGGAGTGAACGAGCCGGGGCGGTGACTACACGGACTGCCGATCAAGCGACTCCAAGTACGCCCGCATCACCGCCGCGCGGCTGATGAGGCCGAGCGGTCGGCGCGAACTGGTGTCTTCGACGACCGGCAGCACCGACGTGTCCAGCCGGGTCATGTGACGCAGCACCACGTCCAGTGTTTCGTGCGGCGTCACCATCGGCAGGTCGGTCCGCATGACCTCGCTGGCGACCAGCAGCGGCAGGGCTTCGGACTCGATCAGCGCGGTCCGCAGGTCGTTCGAGGCGAGGATGCCTGCGAAGCGGCCGTCGGCGTCGACGACGATCAGGTCCGCCGCGTCGCTGGCCGAGAGGCGTTCCACCACGGCGGTCAGCGGGTCGCTTGCGCGGAGCGCCGCCCGCTCGGTGGGCACGGGAACCAGGCGGACGTCCGAGACGCGCAGAGCCCGCAGCGCACGGTTGAGCGGGTTGACCTCCCACGCGATGCCCTTGCGGACCAGCGCGGAGGTGTAGATCGAGTGCTTCTCCATGCGTTCGGCGACGAGCATGGACGTGATCGCGGCGAGCATGATGGGCAGGAAAACGAAGGGATCGCGCGTCAACTCGAAGAGCATGAGGATCGCCGTCAGCGGCGCGTGCATGGTGCCGGCGACGGCGGCGCCCATGCCGATGAGCGCGTAGGCCGCCGGTGAGCCGCCCGCGGGGAGCAGGCCGAGTTGCTCGAGCCCCAGGCCGATCGTGGCGCCGGTGCATGCCCCGACGAAGAGCGCAGGGGCGAAGACGCCACCGGAACCGCCGAAGCCCAGCGTGAGCGACGTCGCGAGCATCTTGAGGCCGAGGATGGCGAGAATGAGCAAGCCCAGTCCCGGTTCGCCGGACGAGCCCGCAAAGTGGGCCGGATCGATGAGCCAGCGGATCGCGCCGTAGCCGCTGCCGTAGAACTCGGGCCAAGGCTCGCCGCTGGCGAGCACGCCGCTCTTCATGCCCTCGGTGCGCACGCCGAGCAGGCCCGCAACGAAGAGGTATGCGGCGCCCAGGCCGAACAAGAGCACCGCACCGATCGCGGGCTTGAGGATGCGCGGCGCTGGGGTCCTGGCGCTCAGATCTTCGACGGTGTGCAGCGTTCGCTGCAGCGCAACACTGACGACGCCGCAGATCGCCCCGAGCAGGACGTACGCGGGGAGTTCGAGCAACGAGAACGTGTAGCCCGAAGACCCGCCGGAAAGCGCGAAGAGCGCTTCGCCGCTGCCGAGGATGGCCTGAGCCACGGCGGTGCCGAAGACCGAGGCGACCAGGATCGGCGCGAGCGTGCGTGTGGAGAAGTCGCGGAGGAGCACCTCGAGCACGAAGAGGACGGCGGCGATGGGCGCGTTGAAGATCGCCGCCATACCGGCGGCCGAGCCGCAGCCGACGAGCACGGGCGTGCTCTCCGGGCCGGTGCGGAGCACGCGCGAGACAAACGAGCCTGCCGAGGCGCCGATCTGGACGATGGGGCCTTCAGCGCCGCCGGAGCCGCCCGAGCCAACGGTGCAGATGGATGCGATGAACTTGGCGAAGCCGACGCGGAGGGGGATGTGGCCGCGCTTTCGGTCCAGGGCTTCCATGACCTGCGGCACGCCGTGTCCGCGTGCGTCGTCGGCGAGCACACGGATGATGACGCCCGTGAGGAGGGCGCCAACGACCGGCAGTGCGAGCAGCCACCAAGACAGGATGTGTCGCTCGGCCAGGCGCACGAGGTCATCCGCACCATGCAGCGCCATCGCGAACAGCGCGGCGGCGCAGCCGCCGACGGTTCCCACGGCGGCCCCAGCGCCGATGAGACGCCATTGGGGGTGGATTTCGCCCACGATGCGCTCGCGCAGTCGGGCGAGGCTGGGGGCGAGTCGGGTCCGGGCCATCATGTGGAGGATAACGCGGCGGTTGCGGCGCGGCGACGATACCGGCCTCTCGGCATCGATTCCTTGAGTGCGGCGCGCCACTACCATCCGGCTCCATGCGGTCTGCGCCGATCACCCTCTGGCTGTACGTGCTCAAGGACATGTGGCGGCAGATCCTGCTGACCGCCGGGGTTCTGGTCACGGTGCTGGCGTTTGCGCTGGTCGTCAAGCCGCTGGCGGAAGGGCTGCTCTCGCCGTGGCAGTGCCTGCAACTGATCGGCCTTTCGATGCTGCCGGCGATGCAGTACGCCCTGCCGTTCGCGGCGTGCTTCGGCGCCACGCTGAGTTACTACCGCCTGTCGAGCGACAACGAGATCATCGCGGCCCAGGCCGGGGGCGTGTCGCACCGATCGCTGATCATGCCCGCGATCGGCAGCGGCGTGGTGCTGTTCCTCGTGCTGCTGGTGCTGTCGAACTTCGTGATCCCGCGGTTTCTTCACCGGGGCGAGCAACTGGTGGCGGTGAACGCCGCCACGTTCATCGAGTCGACGATCAAGCGCGGTCGGGCCGTCAGGACCGACGTGCAGGGTCGCCCGGCGTACATCTACGCCGACACGGTCCGACGGATCGAGGACTCACGGCCGTCGTCGGGCCGAGCCAGTGCTGCGGGCGGCGGTGGGGGGGGTGGGGGGGACGCGGCTTCGGCCGCGAACGTCGGCTACGAGCGGCTGTGGCTCAGCGGCATTCTCTTTGTCACCTTCGACTCCGCGGGGCAGATCGCCTGGCAAGGCTCTGCGCGTGAGGCGATCGTCTGGCTGCGGCGACGCCCGACGCCCGACGCCGACGGCCGATCGTCGACCGAGGTGGTGCTCAAGCCGGTCGATTTCGTCGGCGTGCAGGGGACGGGCCGGGCGCAGGGCGGCGAGGCGATCCAGACGTTCCGCATTCCCAACTCGATGAAAGAGGATCCGAAGTTCCTCTCGTTCGGCGAACTCCGCCGGCTCTCCCGCACGCCGGACCTGCTCGGCCCGATCGACGAGCGCCGTCGCAGGCTGGCGCTGGCGCTCGCGGAGATTGAGGTTGCGGATCAGACCCGCGATGCGCTGCGATCGCAAGGCGCTGCGGAGTTCATCGACTCCAACGGCACGACCCGGTACGTTCTTCGCGGGGCCGACCTGCGCCGCGTGCCGCGTGATCCGCGCTGGTGGCGGATCCGGCCCGATCCGGGTTCGCGCGCCGTGACGGTCGAGCGGTACTCGGCCGAGGGGGGCGCACCGATCGTGCAGCGAGCCGGCGCGGGCTGGCTGCGCGTCGGCATCTCCAACACGCTCGACGGGCCGGATCAGGTCGGCGTGCACATCCGCCTGCAGGGCGTGTCAGCGCAGGTCGTGGGAACCGAGTCGGCGGGCGGGTTGGGGGGGACGGGTGGCGCGGGGGGTGGTTCCGCGCCGGCGTTCGATGATCCGGACGCGCCGGGCGAGGCGTTGCCCCCCGACGCGGCTGGCGCGATCAGCGAGTGGAACATCACCGAACTGCGTCCTGCGACCGACTTGGCGAGCGTGATCCTCGGGCAGCCGTCGCCGATGTTGCAGCAGATGAGCGACAACCGGCTCGCCGTGTCCGCGCGAGAGGCCGAGTCGCTCGTCGCCCCGCTCGCCGAACTGCGCCGGGCGACGGCGAGCCTGCTGCGTGAGATCTTCAGCAAGCAGCAGGAACGAATCGCCATGGCGGCGGCGTGCCTGGTGATGGTGGCGCTCGGCAGCATCATGGCCATGCGGCTGCGCGAGAGTCTGCCGCTGAAGATCTACCTCTGGGCTTTTTTTCCGGCGCTCGCGGCGGTGTTGACGATCTCGACGGGCCAGCAGATGACCCACCGTCACGGGATGATGGGATTGCTGGTGCTCTGGGGCGGGGTCGCGATGCTCGCGGCGTACGCCGTGGTCGAGTTCCGTCGGCTCGCTCGTCACTGACCCATCTGGTTCCTCTTGTCGTTCACCGTTCGTTCGCCGCGACCGCTCGACCAAACGCTCAGCATGACGACCACCAGCGCTTCTACCTTGCAGGCCGGAGTGTCCACGGGCGAGGGACGAAGCGGCCTGTCGGCGCTCGTCGCGGTTGCGTGTCTGGTGACGCTCGCCCGCGTGGCGTACCTGGTGCTGGCGTGCCCGTACAACCTCGTTGAGGACGAGGCGCAGTACTGGCTGTGGTCGACGCACCTCGAGTGGTCGTATGCGACGAAGGGGCCGGGCATCGCGTGGGCCATCGCCCTCTCCACGTCGATCTATGGCGAGGCCGAGTGGGCCGTCCGGCTTCCCGCGGCGATCTTCTCCGGTATCGCGGTGTTCGCGGCGGGCGGGCTGGCGCGAGACCTGGCCCGGGCCGTCGGTCTTGCCAGACCCGTGCGAGTCGCCGTGGCGTCAGCGCTGATGTTCGCGGTGGTGCCCTTCTTTCAGTTGAGCGCGGTGATCGTGACCATCGACGGCCCGCTGATCGCCTGCTGGGCGGTCGCGGCGTGGGCGGCGTGGCGAGCGCTGCGAGAGCGATCGTGGTGCGCGTGGCTCGTGTTCGGCGCGGCGGTCGGGGTCGGCTTTCTGTTCAAGTACACGATGTTGCTCGTCGTGCCGGGTGTCCTTCTGCACGCGTGGCTCTTTCGCCCGACGCTCTCGCTCAGCCCGCGTTGGAAACTGGCGGCCTTCGCGGCGGCGGTGCTGGCGTGCCTCGGCATGGTGCCCGTCGTCATTTGGAACGCGCAGCACGACTGGGCGACCGTTCGTCACTTGCTGGGACACCTCGGACTGCCCGGCGGCGATCAGCCACCCGCGGCCGGCGGCTCTGGCCGGCGGTGGTTCGAGTGGCTGCCGATCTGGCCGTTGCAACTCGCGTTGGCGCAGATCGGAATGGTGGGTCCGATCCTGATCGGCGCCGCGTGCGGGGTGTGGCGGCTGTGGCGAAGATCGAACCGAGGTCGATCCGGGCAGGACGTGCAAGGCTCGCCGGGTCTTGCGATGTCGGAATCGAAGCGGGGCGCATGGCTCTACGCGGTCCACATCGCTGCGCCGATCCTGCTGTTCTACGCCGTGGTCGCATGGATCGCCGAGCCTGAAGGCAACTGGCCGATCGCGGGGAGCGTCACGCTCGTGCCCCTCGGCGTGCTCTTGGCCTTCGGCGCTCCGAGCGTGCTGACGGGTCGAGCGCGTCGATGGGTGCCGAGAGTGGCGATCCTTGGCGCGGCCTACGGCTTTCTTGCGATCGGCCCGCTGCATCGCGCGGACTTCGCGGCGAGCGTGGTGAACCGTGTCATGTTCTGGGGGCCGATGTCGAAGATCATCGCGTCGATGCGTGCCGACGGTCAGCCGCCGCGGCCGATCGTCACGGGCCGGCTGATCGGCGCGCAGACGATGGGGCAGGCCGTGGGCCGGGCGATGGCCGAGGCGAGAACGTACACGGGTCGCGAGCCGTTTGTTCTGGCGCAGCACTATGGACGTGCGTCGCAGATGGCGTACTACGCGCCGTGGCCCTCAGGACAGGACGGCGGGGCCTTGCGGGAAGCAACGTGCGCCTCTGCGTACACGGGCGGCAGGCGGACGGCGTTCGACGACATCGGCCGGTTGCGGCTGGATCGGCCGGAGTTGCTGGGGCGGCCCGCGGTCATCCTGTCCAACGATTCCGAGCACATGCTGGCGCAATGGAAGCGCATGTTCGAGACCGTGATCCCGTACGTTCATCCGGAGAGCCCCGGCGGCGGACGGCTGCCCGGCGAGAACAAACGCGACCGCGTGGCGTACCTGGGGCTGGGATTCAAGGGCGTGGGCGCCAACCCGTGACCATGTGGAAAGTTTGCAAGGCAGTGCTCGCCGAGCGCATGAAACACGACTCGAGCGTGGGCGACGACGAGCTGGCCCGATGCGGGCGATGCACGTGGACGGAAATGCGCTCTGCCTTGAAGTCGATGGAATCGCACGGCGGATAACGACCATCCCTCGCTGGTTGCTCGTGCATCACGAGCCCGCCGCACGCTCCGCGAGCAACTGCACGTATACCGCCACGAGCAGATAGCTGGCGATTCCGAGCACGATCATCCCGACGACGATCTGCACGGTCATGATCATCACGGCCCGCCAGTACCGCTCCATGTCGCGAAGCCGGATCGCCTTGTAGACGATCGATACCCCCAGCGCCATCGGCAGCAGCAGCCAGAACCAGTGCTCGTGCAGCGAGATCGGATCGATGAACGGTCGGTAGCCCATGCCGGTCTGGTCCCTTGTCAACTTCCCCGTCGCACTCGGCTCGATCGTCCCCCCCGCCCCCCCGCCCGGCTCACTCGCTCCTGCCCTCGGCCCGTCCCTTGAACATCGCGTCGATGATCGCGATCAGGTTCATCATCCCCGCCACCGCCACAAAGAGCGTGCCCAACTCGGCCACACGCCCCAGCGTTCGCAGTTTCGGTGGGCGAACGCCCTCGATGCGGGTGCTCCCCGGTCCGGTCAGGTCGGGCAGATTCACAAACCGAACTCCGGTCTCCGGGTCTACCTGGATCGCCAGTGGCCGGGCCGTCCGCGGATCGCGAAACTCGTTCGGACGGGCGGAACGCAGCACCTGAAACCCCTGGAATGTGTCCACGACTTTGAAGTGACGCTGGTGGGCCCAGTCGACGGCGAAGACCGCCGGGCCGCTCCACATCTGGCCATAGAACCAGAACCAAAGTGGGTTCTCGCGGCGGTCGACGCTGTCGATCCCACCGAACAACAGGCCGCAAACAAACAGCAGGGCCACGCCCAACCCGATCCGAACGCCCCGCTTGCGATAGCCGAGGTAATAATGGCCCGCGCCGGGCAGCAGGAACGCCAGCAGAGCGGCAACGGGCTGGACGGGTTCCCGCACGGCGGGGAGGGTTGAAGGGCTGGCGGGAGTGCTCATGCGGGGTGGGGAGGGGGTCCGGCGGATGTGCAAAGTTTGGGGAAATCGTGCGAGTTTTTCCACCGCCACACGACGGTTGACACGACGCGAAGGGTGAGTAGTGTACCGCCTCATTCGCCGGCCCTGTTCCGGTTGTGCCGGAAAGCGCTGCGAGGCTCCGCCGGGCGTGTCAACACCCGGCGAAGATGGGGAGTTCCGAGGGGGGGATGGGCGGGCGGGGTGCCCGCGGCGATGCGAGGAAAGAAGGCTGTCATGAACACGACGCTCACCGACGAGATGCTTGAGACCCGTTCGCGCTGGTGGACTCTGACACCCGGGGAGTCCGAGGGTGCGGTCACCGTCCTCGACGATGCCAAGCGCTTCGACGACGACGATGCGGACGAAGACGAGGAAGAGGCGATTTTCGGCGATGACGCCGAGGACGAGGGTGACGAATTCGAGGAAGATGACGAGTTTGAGGATGATGACGAGGGCTTCCTCGACGACGAAGAGGAGGAGGAGGACTTCGACGCCGGGGAAGACGAAGAAGAGGAACTCTGAGTCCGCCTGAGCGTTCTCGGTCGGGCTACGGGTGTTCTCCGGAGGTCCGTCCGCATGAGCCAGCAGCGTCGATCGGCCGATCCTCGGCCCACCCCCAACCAGCAGCAGAACCGGGCCGGAACCGGGCCGTCGAGCACGCCCCGGGCCGAGATCGGCACGCACCCCGAACGACGCGCGCCGCTCGATCGCCGCGGAGACCGTCCGCACGATCAGGTCGACGGTGAGCAGTTCGAGACCGGGCTCGAGCGTCGTCGCGGCGTCGGCCGTCGGCGTTCGGACTGGGCCCGAGCCGCCGAAGAGGGCGAGATGACCCGCGAACAGTTCCTGTTCATCAAGGCCATCGACGCCTTCAAGCGTTCCAACGACGTGATGTACCCGACGTGGACGGATGTGCTGGAAGTCGTCCGCCTGCTTGGCTATCGCAAGACGCTCGAGAGCGAACTCAACATCCCGGGCGCTGAGGATTGGAAGGAGTCGCCCAGCGCGCTCAGCGGCGTGCGAGCCAAGCCCGGACACCCCGAGTCCGAACGCGAAGCGGCCTGACCTCCGATCGCGTTGTGCTCACGGCGTGTCTCAAACGCAAGTGATGGGTGCTCAGCGACTGGCGTTCGCGTCGGCGCTGTCCGTTTCCGTCCGCCACGATTCGATCAGGCTGCGTGTGATCTCACCCGGCTTGCCGGTGCCGATCGACTTGCCCTCGATCTGCACAACGGGCAGCACGCCCCACGACGAATTGGTCAGGAAAGCCTCGTCGGCGTCGAGCAGATCGGCCACGCCCAGCATGCGTGCCTTGAAGGGACGTTGCTTGAGTTCCTGCCTGTGCCGCACCCACGACCGCGTGATGCCAGGCAGCACGGGTGACGGCAGATGCCCGGGCCTGGCCTTTGCCCCCTGACCCGCCGGTTCGCCGGGAGTTTCCACCTCTGCCGTCTCCTCCGGCGACCGGCCTTCCTCGCCGCGAGCGATCGGTGTCAGCACCGCTCCGTCCTTGACCACGCAGACGTTCGACACGCACCCGCCGCAGACGTGGTTGGTGATCGAGAGCACGATCGCTTCAGCACCGCCCTTGCGAGACGCGAGTTGCAGTTCGCGCAGGCGCCACCAGTAGTTCAGCGTCTTGTGCCCCTCCGACGGATTGAACGGGTTGGTCCGCGTGTCGGCGATCACGGCAATCACGCCCTCGTCGAGCATCCGGTCGGGGTAGCGCGTCGCGGGCTGGGCGACGATCAGGATCGTCGGGTCCACACCGCGCTGCGCCGACTCCGGATCGCGGGCCAGCATGTTCAGGTCGCCCCCGGTCAGTGTGAGCCGGACTCTCGCCCGCGGCAGGTTCGACTTCCGCAGCGTCGTCATGACCGCCTGCTGCAACGCCGCGGAGTTGAGCGAATCCGAAAGCCCGAGCGCTGCGGCCGATCCGCACAGACGATCGACGTGCTCGTCGAGCCTGAAGATCCAGGGCTCACCCGACGAGCGTTCGTGCCCGCCGAGCATCGTCTCGAACAGCCCCACGGCGTGCTGGAGGCCCGCATCGAACGCCGACAAGCGGGCGTCCTCCGGGTCGTCGAAGAACACGCCATTCAGAAAGACCATCGTGCGGGGTTGATCGTCGTCGTCGTGCAAGGGATCGGTCACTCCTTCACCCCGAGTTTCTCCATCAGTCTCGCACGCACAGTCTTCGCATCGGCCTTGCCGGCCGCGAGTTTCATCGCCGCCCCGACAAGCCGGCCCGCGGCCTGGACTTTGCCCGAACGCACGTCCTCCGCGGCCTTCGGGTCGGCCGCGATGACCTGCTCGCACCACGCGTCGATCGCCGAGTCGTCGCGCACGATGATCATGCCGCGTGCTTCCGCGACGACCTCGGGATCCGCGCCCGGTCCGTATCCCCCGCCCCTTCCCGCCGATTCGCCCGGCTCATCTTCCTTCGAGCAAAGCAGACCGAACAGTTCGTCCGCGCTCGCCGCGCTGACGGCCCCGCTCTCTCGCATCGCCAGAATCCCGGCGATCTGCTCGGCGCCCACGCCCAGATCGCTCGCCAGCACGACCAGCGCGGTCGCGCCGGACCGGCCCGCTTCCTCCGCTCGTCGGATCCGCACCGCCGTCCGCTCGTTCGCTCGCTTCAGGCCCCACTGCAGCACCGCGATCGCGGCGAGTTTGCCCGCCCGCTCGCGCCCTATGCCCCGACGCTCGCACGAGTCCACCGCCGCGTCGAACAGGTCCGACACCGCCGGCTCGTCGATGAGCGCGGCGGCCTCCTTCACGCCCAGACCGAACTCGCGCAGATACCGGCGGGCGCGTGCCAGCGGCAGTTCGGGCAGCCGCGCCCGCACCGAATCCAGCCACGCCGAATCAACCACCACCGGCACCAGGTCCGGGTCGGGGAAGTAGCGATAGTCGTGAGCGTCTTCCTTCTCCCGCTGCACGAACGTCTCGCCGCGTGCGTCGTCCCAGCCGCGGGTCGTCTTCGATCCCGGCCCGAACTCCACGCCGTCCGCCAGCCAGCGCTTCGGCTGTTCGCGCAGTTCGTGCTCGATCGCTGCGCCCACCGCCTTGAACGAGTTGAGGTTCTTCACCTCGGTGATCGGTGTCCAAACCAGCCGGCCGTCCGAGAGCGTCAGTTCGGCGTTGATGTTCGGCTCGAACCGCATGTGCCCCTTCTGCATCACGCCCTGCGTGGCGCCGACGAAGCGGCACACATCTCGCAGCATCTGGCAGAACACGACCACCTCCGCCGACGAGCGGAAGTCGGGCTGCGTCACGATCTCGAGCAGCGGCGTGCCCGCGCGGTTGTAGTCCGCCAGCGTCGCGCCGCTCGCCGAGTCGTGCAGCAGTTTGCCCGCGTCCTCTTCCAGGTGTGCGCGCAGAACACCGATCCTGTGCCGCGGGGTCGATTCCTCAGCCGCGGACGCAACCGCGAGCAATTCCAGGTCGATCTTCCCATCCGCGGTCATGGGCGGCAGTTCCACCGACCCATCGAAGCACAGCGGCAGTTCGTACTGGCTGATCTGGTAGTTCTTGGGCAGGTCGGGGTAGAAGTAACTCTTGCGGTCCCAGACGCTGCGCTCGGCGATCCGGCATCCGAGCGCCAGCCCAACGAGCATCGACAGTTCCACCGCCGTGCGGTTCATCACCGGCAGCGAACCGGGCAGCCCCAGCACCACCGGATCGATCAGCGTGTTCGGCTCGGCGTGCTCAAACTCCGGGTGCGCCACGTTCGGTGCGCCCGTGAACATCCGTGTCCGCGTCCTGAGTTCGACGTGGATCTCCAGCCCGATGATCGGGCGAACGCTCTCGATGCTGACGCGGGTCGTGGTGCTCACGCTGACGCGATGATACAACGCATCGCGGAAACTTCGCGTCGCAGCGCTCTAGACTTGCCTCCCCCCGCAGTGCGCCGATCCCCGGCCGGTTTGCGGTCGCACTCGCCCCCCGTCCCCCGGCACTCGCACGCACGGACCTCAGGAGCCTCCATGTTCAACTCGGTCAAACTCGCCCCCTCCCGAACATCCCGATCCTCGCGCCGCGCGGCGGGCAAGTCCGAAGCGCTGGTCGTCGGCCTCTTCACCGACAAGAAGCTCGACGCCGCCGTCCGTGCTCTCGACAAGGACCGGTCCATCGCCGCGGCGGTCGATCGTGACGAGTGCACGGGCGACTCCGGCCGCATGGTCGAGGCGTTCCCTTCCGGGGCTTCCGCCCCCGCTCGCCGGGTCATTGTCGTCGGGCTCGGCAAACGCGAGTCCTTCAAGCCCGGCTCGCTGCGCACCATCGGCGGGTTGCTCGGCCGAAGACTCGCCGTGACCAAGGACCAGAAAGTCACGCTTCACCTGCACTCGGCGATCGAGACGATCAAGGACGCCGACACCGAGGCTTCGGGCCGCGCGTTGGGCGAGGGTCTCGGCCTGATCTCCTGGAACTTCCTGTCCACGCGCTTTCGCGGCTCGGCGAGCGCCGACAAGACCAAGGCCCGCAAGCCCGATCTCTCGCTCTCGTGCGCGGACGATGCCTTCGCAGCGGGCTTGGAGTACGGCCTCGGTCTGGCCGGCAGCGTGAACTTCGCCCGCGACTTCTCCGAGACTCCGCCAAACGTCGCCACGCCCGCCTACATCGCCGACATGGCCCGCAAACTCGCCCGCCAGACGGGCATGAAGTGCACCGTCATCGAGGGCGATGCGCTGGTGCGCGAGCGAATGACCGGTCTGGTCAATGTCGGCCAAGCGAGCGAGAACAAGCCATGCCTGATCCGGCTCGAGTACGCCCCGCGCGGCAAGGGCTCAGCGCGTCCCGTCGTGCTCGTGGGCAAGACCATGACGTATGACACGGGCGGCCTGTCGCTCAAGATCAGCAACGGCATGGTGGGCATGAAGCGCGACAAGGACGGTGGCTGCGCGGTTCTGGGCGCGATGCACGCCATCGCCACCGTCGTGAAGCCCTCGAAGCGCGTCGTGGCTTATCTCGCCGCGGCCGAGAACTCGATCTCCGATGAGGCGTACCGCCCCGACGACGTGATCACCTTCCGCAACGGCGTCACCGTCGAAGTGACCAACACCGACGCCGAGGGCCGCCTGGTCCTCGCCGATGCCCTGATCTACGCCTGCGAGAAGGACAAGCCCGCCTGCATCGTCGACATGGCCACGCTCACCGGCGGCGTCATCACCGCCCTGGGCTCCTCGTTCGCGGGCCTGTGGTGCGAAGACGACAAACTCCGCGGAAGGCTCGCGCAAGCCATGGAGAGCAGCGGCGAGCGCTGGTGGCGCTTGCCCATGGACCAGGAGTACCGCGACATGATGAAGAGCCCCATCGCGGACATCCTGAACTCCAACCCCAACCGCAAGGCCCACCCCATCCAGGGCGCAGCGTTCCTGTCGTACTTCGTCGAGTCCGGCGTCCCCTGGGCCCACGTCGACATCGCCGGCATGCACACCAGCGACAGCGATTCGGGCTGCTTCGTCCGCGGCTCCAACGGCTGGGGCGTTCGCCTGCTGGCCGATTTCGTTGCTACCTGACGTGCGAACGGACGGCACGGCGACGTCCAGATAACTCGATCGGCCAGCACGTTCGCCTCCCGGCCTCAAGTCGCTCTCAGTTTCTGACGACCGAGAAGAAGTCCCTTCCTCTCACGTCAGGAGCATCCCATGCGCCGTCGATCCGCCCAGCCGATCCGTTCGTTCGATCCGGCCCGACCTTCGCAACCGACCCAGCCGCGTCAGCCTGCGCGGGCCCGCCGGACCGACTCGGTTGCGACCTTCGAAGCGCTCGAGCCGCGCCAGTTGCTCTCGAGCATCCCCGTCGTGTCCATGATGCAGACCGATCGCGTCGCTTCCGAGGCGGGCGACGACATCGCACGCTTCGGCGTCAAGCGCACAGGTTCGCTCGCCGAGCCGCTCGTGGTTCGCTACACCGTTGGCGGCACCGCCACGCCCAACGAAGACTACATCGGTCTCTCCGGCACCATCCGCATCCCCGCCGGCAAGCGCTTCGCGAGACTCCCGATCATCCCGATCGACGACTACGAAGTCGAAGGCAACGAGTTCGTCATCATCCGGCTTCAGGAGCGCCCCGGCATCTATTCCATCATCGCCGATGATCCCGCGGCCTATATGGCCCGCATCACCATCCTCGACGACGATGTGGCGCCCGTCGTTCGCGTGGAGACCCCCGTCCGTGTCGCCACCGAGTTCGGCCCGCAGAACGGCCTGCTCGTCTTCACACGCTCCGGCCCGCTCGAGATCCCCCTCACCGTCCGCCTTCGCATTACCGGCTCGGCCAACGGCAACGCCGAGAAGGGGCCGCTCGACTACGTCCCGCTTCCCAACCGCATTACCTTCCCCGAAGGCGTCGACCGTGTCGAACTCGAGGTCGATGCGTTGAACGACAACCTGCTCGAGGGCAACGAGACCGTCCGAGTCCGGATCCTCGCTTCCGACAAGTACGAACTCGACACCTCCGATCCAGCGTCATACACCTCCACCGTCGTCATCCGCGACCGCCCGCTCGTCACGCTCTTCACCATCGACCCCGTCGCCACGACCGACCCCGGCGACACCGGCATGTTCCTGCTCCACCGAACCGGCCCGCTCAACGAGGAACTCCGGGTCTCCTACACCTTTACCGGCACGGCCCGCCGCGGCATCGACTTCATCGATCTCCCCGCCACGCTCGTCTTCGCCCCGGGCCAGGCGCTCCTGCGCGTCGAGATCGTCGGGCTGGGCACCAGCATGACCGAGCCCTTCAAGACCGTGCGGATGTCCCTATTGAACCGCCCGCGCTACAACCTCAACCTCGCGGTGCCCCAGACCTTCACCGCCGACGTCCGGATCTTCGACGACGCGATCGGTGCAGCGATCTGATCTCACCGTAATCGTCCATCCCGATCGGTGAAACCCCGAACCGGCGGCCCCCGTTCGCCCGTGGCCACCCTGCGCTCGGGCCTGATCCGCCGCCCGCGCTGGCGTACCATCGCGCTCCGCAAGGACGAACGGAGCCGACTTTCATGCCCCACATCATCGCCGAGCCCTGCATCGGAACCAAGGACACCTCCTGCGTGGAGGTGTGCCCCGTCGATTGCATCCACCCCACCAAGAACGAGGCCGACTTCGGCAAGACCGACCAACTCTACATCGACCCCGACACCTGCATCGACTGCGGCCTCTGCGTCGACGAGTGCCCGGTCAAGGCGATCTTCCCCGAAGAGGACCTCCCCGCCGAGTGGAACCGATTCGTCCAGATCAATCTTGATTACTACAAGGCCAAGGTCTGAGCCGGCGACTACTCGCCGACGCGGTACAGCCCCGCCTCGTACCGCCCGAAGCGGAACGTCTCGACCAGCCGCGCACCGACCTGCTCAACATGCTCGTCGGCCTCGCCCGCTCGCAGCAGCAGGTACACCACGCCCCGATCCTCCCCCGTCGAAAGCGCTGGTTTGCGCCACAGCGCACGCAACCGGATCGCATCGTCCGCCGCAGCGTGTTGCGCATACAGCAGCACGTCCGGCCGGGCCTCGATCGCGCCGTCGGCGATGACCGTAACACCCCCGGCCGATCCGGTCTCAGACGCGAGATCGGCCGCGGCGATCTGCGCGATCCGTTCCCCCACCCGCCGAGTCACATGCGACTCTTCTCGGTGCGTGTAGAAGTACGCGCTCACCACCGCCCCAACCAAAAGCGCCACCGGCAGCACCCACGCCCGCCCCAGCATCAGCGCCCGTGTCAGCCGCTCGGCAATCGCATCCGCTGCCTCGCCGCTCCATGCCCTTGCCGCCCAGAACCCGGCGACGGGAAACAGCAGCCCGATCGCCGGCAGCGCGTAGCGCGGGTTCCCCACCCCCGTCACGGTGAACACAATCAACGCCCACAGCCAAGCCGAGGTCAAAGTACCCGCGATCCAATACGACGGCGCGCGTGCTTCTTCTCTACTCGCTGAGAGTGCCTGCGGCAGCAGCGCCAGACTCGCCGGCAGCCCGGCCACCCACGCTGCGGGAATCAGCATCAATGTCCGCAGCGGCTTCTCCCACAAGAACGACCCCTCCTCCGTTACTGCCCCCAGCGCGTAACTTCGCGTCCACACGCGCCACCAGAGCACGCCCGCAACCCCCGCGCCGAGCGCCAGCGCGGCCAAGGCCCACTGCCTGGTCAGGGCCGACCGAAGGCCCGATCGCCACCAGCACACCCCCAGCACCCCCGCCAGCACCGGCCCAGACGCCGACCCTTTCCCAATCACCGCGACGAACGCCCCGATTCCGACCGCCAACGGCCCCGCGATCGCGTCCAATCGCTCGAAAGCGCTCCGCTCAGCGCGAGGCGCATCCCGTCCAACCTCGCGAAACACCAACGTATGCACCAGCCCCAGCCCCATGACCTGCGCCCCCACGATGCACGTCATCTCGATCTCGGCGCTCCGGCCCCATGACCAGAGCGCTGGCGCCAGCGCCTGCGCCAATCCCGCGGCCAGGCCCGCGCCGCGTCCGAACCACCGCGTCGCAAACCACCAGCACGCCAGCACGCCGATCGTCGCCGCCAAGAGCGACGGCAACCGCGCTGACCACTCGTTGAACCCGAACACCGATGCCGATGCGCCGATCGCCCACGGCATGCCCGGCGGCTTGCGCAGGTACGGCGTCTCGAACATCTCCAACTTCAGCCATTCCCCCGTCCGCGCCATCGTCCAGCCGGGCACAACCCGATGCCCCTCGCTCGACGCAAACCCCGGCACGCCGAGCCACAGCCCGTACACCAGCAGGCACACCGCGATCAGCAACCCCGCCCACACGGGCGCGCTGCGCGACCATGCCCACCGCGCCGATCGACCCTGCCCGCCGCCTTTGCTCAACGTCCGCCCCCTTGCCTGTCCTTCGTTGGCGCACCCACCGCGGCCAGTTCCGCCTCAAACGTCGGGTGTCCTTCAACCCACGCGCCCTCCTCCAACGCCCGCAACACCAGCCCCGCCCACTCCGGCAACCGCTTCTCGGTTTGCCCGCCTCCCGCCGGGTCCGCGCCATGCACCACGCGATAGAGGTCTTCGCACGCGCCCGTCCGCGTCAGACCGTCCGGACACCGCACCAGCACCGGCTGCATCGTTGGTTCCGCCAACACGCGCAGCGCAGCGACGAACGCGTTGGGATTCGGGTTGGCCGAGTCGCCCACCGGAAGCACCAGCCGGCGCACTCCGACCGCCGTCGCCGTGCGTTGCGCCAGCCGCTCGCGCAACGGGTCCGCCTCCGGCTCAACAAGGTCCACGATCGTCCTGATGCCGTGCCTCAGCACCGCCCGCTCGGTCGATGCGGGCCTCGAGTTCGCCGACGAGCGATAGAACTGTTCCGCCGCAACTTCCGAGAATCGCACCGGCAGCAAGTTCGGCCGGACCGCCGACGCGTACACGCCCCACGCCGCCACGCCGGCGAGCAACAGCCGCACACCCCACACGCCCGCCCGCGTCCTTGGTCTGTGTGTTTGCAAGCCGCCGATTCTATCGAGAATCGGCCCAACCCTACCATCCGCGCCAATGCCCGACGCCAACCCCGATCCCGCACCCGCGCCGCGCAAGCCCGACGCCGCTCCCCGATCGGCGAAGCCACGCGCCCTCGGCGGATGGTCCGCCCCTCGCGGCTATCCCGAGAGCGTCGTGCGCCTCATGGACGAACTGGCCAAACTCCCCGGCGTCGGCCGCCGTTCCGCCGAGCGACTGGCCTTCCACGTCCTCAAGTCCTCAACCGATCAGGCCCTCGCCCTCGCCCGCGCCATCGAGGACGTCAAGGCTCGCGTCCGCCACTGCCGCATCTGCTACAACCTCGCCGACGTCCTCGACGGCTCCGAACCGCCCGTCCCCGTCGCGAGCCAACCAGCCGACCACGGCAGCGCTGGCGCCCGCACGGCCCTCGGCGGCTCGATCTGCTCCATCTGCGCCCGAGCCTCCGCCGGATCAACCGACGATCCGTCCGCCGATCCCGCATCGCGCCCCCGCGACGGCGGCGTCGTCATGGTCGTCGAGCAACCCAAGGACCTCATCGCGCTCGAGCAGACCGGCTCCTACTCCGGCGTCTACCACGTCCTCATGGGCAGGCTCTCCCCGATGGACGGCGTCGGCCCCGGCGACCTCACCATCGCCGACCTGCTCGCCCGTGTCGATAACCCCGGCCGCAACGCGGGCGGCGTTCCCGTGCGCGAAATCGTCCTCGCGCTCAACCCAACGCTCGAAGGCGACGGCACCACGCTCTACCTCGCCGAGCAACTCAAGGCCCGCAAGGTCTCCGTCACTCGCCTGGCCCGCGGCCTGCCCACCGGTTCGCAACTCGAGTTCGCTTCCAAGGCCGTGCTCGCCGACGCCATCGAGGGACGCCGTACGGTCTAAACAGCGCCCGCCCCCTCGCCCCCCCGGCGACGACTCACCCCTTGGTATTCAGCCACACCCCCTCCACGTCGTCCTGTCCCTTCAGCCGCACGTCGATCTTCTCGTCAGGCCCGGGCGAGACGCGGATGCCCGCGTGGTCCGGCTGGATCGGAAGCTCGCGCTCCGGCCTGGCCACCAGCACCGCCAGTCGGAGCCGCTTGGGCCGGCCGAAGTCCACGATCTCACGGATCGCGGCCAAAACGCTCCGGCCTGTCATGATCACGTCATCGCACAACACCACGTCCCGGCCGTTCACGTCGAACGGCAGGTCGGTCCTGCCCACCTTGGCTCCCGCGCCCGTCTCGCTCAGGTCGTCTCGATAAAGCGTGATGTCGATCGAGCCGACGTCCTTCACGCCGAGTTTCTGCGCAAGCCGGGCGGCCAGGACATCGCCCCGCCGACGGATGCCGATCATCGCCAGTTTCGAGCGATCGCCCGTCAGCGCCAGAATGTCCTTTGACAGCGCTTCGATGAGCGCGTCCACACCCGCTTCGTCGGCCAGTGGCTTCATGCGGGCAGTGTACAGCCGGCACCCGGGCCGTCAATCCCGGCTCGGGCGCTCGAATGGCTTTCACCACGAACTCGTCGATCGACTCGGCTCAACGCCCGCGCGGCGCGGCGGCGTACTCGTTGTTCATCGTGGTGATGACTTCCCGGGTGATGTCCAGCCGATTGTTCACGTACAGCATGCGCTTGAGCAGCATCGCCCGACGCAGCGCCTGCTCGTTGTCGCCGCTGGGAATCTCCGCCTTGTCGTCGCTCACCAGCACAAGGTCGTAGCCGTTCTTCTGAGCGATCCGCTCGGCTGTCGCGTCAACTTTCAGGTACAGGTCGCGGAACATGTTCACGGTCATCTCGTTGAGCACCTTCAGCGCCAACTGCCGCTCGAACTCGCCGCGGAACATGACCTCTCTGAACTCGTCCTGCTTCTTGGTGCGCTCGGGCGTGCCGGGGCTCAGCAACTCAAGCTCGGACTGGAGCCGCTTGGCGCGGTCCTCGATGGGCTTGAGCAAGGTGTCCGTCTCGCGTGCCTTGGTCTTGATCATCTCGGCACGGTCCTCCCGCTCCTTCAACGCGTTGATCACTTCCTCCAGATCGATCACCGCTACCGTCGTCGCGGCGGGTGCCGCGTCACGATTGCCCGATGCAACCCGGGCGCCAAACCAACCCGAGGCCGCCACCGCCACGCCCAGCATCATCACCATCGACACCCGCGATAGATCCTTCCGACCGCTCCACATCCCTGTCATGGCCGACTTCTCCTGATTGGTTGACCATCCGCCGGGACGTCAACGCGAATACGCAGACGCTCCCGCCGAACCGACGCCGAGCGCCGGAACCGGGGATGATACACCGAGTTCTCCCGTCCCAACCGCTGCGGTGAGCCAAGTCATTCCTCTTTAGAGTGATACGATGGTCTTTTCCTGCGTACTCCCGCCTGTGCAGTTCTCAAATCGTCGGGATGCTGCTTGAGTTCCTACGCTCGACGTTGGGCGCGCTGTCGCTTGCGCCCGAGTCGTTCGCCAGTCGGAGCCCGCATGGCCGAGTATCACGACTACTACGGAATGCTCGGTGTGTCTCGGGACGCAACCGCTGAAGAGATCCAACGCGCCTTCCGAAAGTTAGCTCGCGAGTTCCACCCCGACCTTAACTCGACACACGAAGCCGAGATGCGCTTCAAAGCCATCAATGAGGCCTACGAAGTTCTCAAAGACACAAAGAGGCGCGAAATGTACGATTCGCGCGACAGCGACTGGACAGCGGCCCAGGATCCTGATTTGAAGCCCGACCCATCGACCAGCGCCCCCCTATCGAGCGCTCCGATGCAGCCTGACACCGAGCCGCTCTCTCCCGCCCCCCGCAAGCGTCTGCTCACCGCGCTCGGCAGGCCCGGCGCGCTCGGAATCGCCTGGCTCATCTTCCCACCCCTCGGCGGATTCCTGCTCTTCGCCTACATGAAGTCCGTCGCCGAGTGGTTCCGAAACCACGGCGACGCCGGCGGCGTTGGCCTCTTCATCCTCGGCTTCATGATCCTCGCGGGCCTTGGTCTCCTGCCCACCTACGCGCAAGCCATCCTCGCGGGCTTCGCTTTCACTCGAGATCTCGGCCTGGGCATCGCCTTCCTCGCCGCGCTCGCAGGCTTCACCGGCGCTGCAACCCTCGGCTACCTCATCGCACGCCGAGTGAGCGGCGACCGCGTAGTCACCCTCATCGAGACCAACCGCAAGGCCCGCGCTGTGCGCAACGCCCTCATCGCCGAGCGCAGGCCGCTCCGCACGCTCGGCGTGGTGGCTCTGCTCCGCCTACCGCCGAACTCCCCCTTCGCGCTCACCAACCTCGTCATGGCCGGCGTGCGCGTCCCCCTTCCCCTCTTTATCCCCGCCACCATGATCGGCATGGCTCCGCGCACCTTCGCCGCGGTCTACTTCGGCTCCACGCTCGAGGAGTTCGTCGTCGATCCCAAACCGCCCCGCGCGATCGTCATCGCCGGATTCGTCATCACCGTCATCGTCGTGCTCGTGATCGGCTACCTCGCGCAGCGCGCGCTCGACCGCCTCTCCGGGCCAACACCCGCGGAGCAATCCGCTCCCGACGCGCCATCCGACGCCTGACCTCCGCACCCACACACGAATCAGCCTTCGTCAGCGCGGCTTGGGATCACCGTCATGCCCCACCGCCCCGGCGGGCGTGCCTTGCCCTCCCGCGCCGCCGATCCCGCCCGACTTGTCCACCCCTTGCCCGTTCCCTCCCCGGCCACCCGATCCACCCGAGCCTTGATTCTGCCCACCCCCGCCCACGCCACCGGGGCCGCCGTTCCCACCCTGCGACATCGCCCCGGCATTCCCCCCTCGCCCGCCGGGTCCGCCACGACCCCCCGTCCTCACCGGAAACACGCCCAGCCCGCCCGCCCCGCCGTTCCCACCCGCTCCGCCGTCGCCCCCTCGCCCGCCCGATGGCGCACCCGCACCGCCCGCCCCTCCCCAACCCCCGTCTCCACCCTGCCCGTGCCCTCCACCCCGTCCACCGTGCCCACCCTTGCCTCCCCGCCCCCCCGGCCCGCCGAACGAGGCGAACGAATCCCCTTCACCCCCGCCCCCGCCGCTCCCGCCCATTCCCCCCGGCCCAAAGCCGTCGCCGTTGCCCCCATTCCCACCATCGCCGCCGCTTCCTCCCGCAAACCACCCTCCGGGTCCCCCAGCCCCACCGTGACCTCCGCCCCGATTTGAGCCCAATGCCGCGTGACCACCGTTCCCGCCGTTCCCGCCCCGCCCATTGCCAAAGCCCGACCCTCCCGGCCCGCCGTTCCCGCCCGGCCTGAGCGGGTCACCCTCCCCGCCATTCCCACCATCGCCGCCGTATCCACCAAACGCTGTCGCGTGCCCACCGGGTCCCCCGTGGCCACCCCCCTTGCCGCCGTTCCCACCTCGGCCCCCAGTCCCGGTCTGCGATGACCCGCCCGGCCCGCCACTCCCGGCCGGTCGCCACCAGAAACTCGCCCCTCCACTCCCTCCGTTGCCGCCGGGCGCGTCACCGATCCCCGGCCCACCCGGCCCGCCGTGTCCCGCGTGCGCATCCTCGGTCGCATCCGCTCCGTTTCCGCCCGGCCCTCCCCGCCCATCCCGCCACGGATTGAAAGGGTCCGAACCAGGAAAACCGGGCCGACCGTTCGGATCGCGGCTCCACGGCATGCCACCATCGCACCCCCAGCACTGGGCGTTGAAAACCGGATGCGGCTTGTTCCAGCAGTCCGGCCGCTGCAGCCACAACTGGAAGTCCTGGATGAGGTTGCAGCCCGACAGAGTCGGTTCCTTCGCCCCCGCTCCCTGCGACAGCGCGCCGACGACGACCATCACCGCTGCGCCGAGCGTGCGAGTGAAGTGATGGTGCTGGCCGGTGCGTTTGTTCATGCGGATCGGTCGGTTGCGCCCTGACTCCATTGCCCAAAACCCAGGCGGAGGCCGCCGGGGTGCTCTGGATCGGACGATCCATGCTTCGATCGCCAACCTGTAACACATAGCGGACGAAGTTGCAAGTTCCAAATTCCTTCGATTTGCCCCGGTTCGGAGGCGGTCGGTTGTTCCGCAACAACCCTGCTCGGGGGATAGACTCACGACCCTCTGAGGAGTGACTGAACGATGAAGGTCATCTGCGACCGTGGTGCGTTGCTCGACGCGGTGAATCTTGTCGCCGCCGTGGTGCCCCAGCGCACTCCTACCCCAGCGCTTTCCTGCGTCAAGATCGTCGCCACCAAGGGGCCGGGGGGTGCCCAACTCACGCTCTCCGGAAGCGATGCCGAGACCAGTCTTCACCTGACCGTGACCGCCGTCGACGTCCACCAGCCGGGCGAGGCCGCGCTCCCCGCCGACAAACTCCGCGCCATCGTCGCCGCCGAAGACGGCGAGCCCACCCTCACGCTCGAAACCGACGGCGACCTCTGCCACATCCGCGGCCAGAACGCGCACTTCCGCGTCTACGGCTATCCCACGGCCGACTTCCCGCCGCTCCCCGACTTCGCCGCAACCGTGGCGGGCTCCGCCGGCGCTGAGCCCGCCAAGTCTGTCTTCTCTCAGCCAGCGGGCCTTCTCCTCGACCTCGTCCAGAAGACCACCTTCGCCACCGCGCGAGAGACCAGCCGCTACGCCATCAACGGCGTCCTGCTCAAGCGCGAGGGCAAGAAGATGGAGATGGTCGCCACCGACGGCCGTCGACTCGCCCTCTGCCGAGCCAGCGCCGGCGGCGCGGGCGGCAAGGATGCCGGCAGCGTCTCCTGCATTGTCCCCACCAAGGCACTCAACATCCTCCAGAAACTCGCGGTCAGCGAGGACGACACCGTGCGCGTCGCCGTCACCGACTCGCGCATCTTCTTCGCGTTCGAGGAGCCCGCCGCCGGCGGTGGGGGGGGCGGGGGCAAGGGCGACAAGGACAAGCACGCCTCCCAGCCCCGCGCGGTGCTCACCAGCACGCTCGTCGAGGGCACCTTCCCTCCCTACGAAGACGTCATCCCCAAGGACCAGGACAAGAAGGTCCGCGCCTCGCGTGACACGCTCACCAGCGCAGTGCGAAAGGCCAGCGTCCTCACCAACGAAGAAAGCCGCGGCGTCCGCATGACCTTCAGCGGCGGCGACAAGCGCCTCAAACTCTCCAGCCGCGCGCCCGAGATGGGCGAGAGCGAGATCGGCGTCGACCTCTCCGCCTACGAGGGCGACGACATCGAGATCTCCTTCAACCCCACCTTTCTCACCGACGTGCTGAAGGTCGTCAGCGACGACGAGGTGATCTTCGAACTCAAGGCCCCAAACAAGCCCGGCCTGATCAAGACCCAGGGCGGCGACTTCCTCTACGTCGTGATGCCCGTCAATCTCGCGACCTGATCCCACGCCGACCAGCCGAGCCGTGCGCGGAAAGCGCCGCCGACTGCGTGTGCCGTCCGTCTCAATCGCGTCGATGATGACCGAGCCAACCCAATCAATCACGGGACGTACCGACGCAACCAGGCACAAACTGCCCACCGACACCGACGACGGGTTGCTCGTGATCGTCTCGGGCCCGTCCGGCGTCGGCAAGACCACCATCACGCGCTCCATCGAACGGTCCATCCCCGGCGCGGTCTTCAGCGTCTCGGCCACCACCCGCCAGCCCACCCCCGCCGACGTCGAAGGCGTCGACTACCACTTCGTCACCGACGAGACCTTCGACCGGATGGTTGCCGACGGCGACTTTCTCGAGTGGGTCGATCTGTTCGGCAAGAAGTACGGCACACCCAGAAAGTGGGTCACCGAGCAACTCGCCCGCGGCCGTCTGGTCATCCTCGAGATCGACGTCGTCGGCGCCAGGAAGGTCAAGCAACAGATCACCGACGCTTTTGCGCTCTTCGTGCTGCCGCCGAGCGAGACCGTCCTGCTCGAAAGGCTCCGCGCCCGCAAGCGCGAGAGCGAAGAGGCCATCCGTCGCCGCTTTGCCGAGGCCCAGCGTGAGATCGCCCAGGCCCGAGAGTGGGGCATCTACGACCGGATGATCGTGAACGACGATCTCGACAAGGCCATCGCCGAGGCCGTCGGCGCGGTGCGAGACCGATCACGCCGTCCGGCCACCCAGTGAAATGTGCGCCCCGCAGCGCACGCCTCTCCCACCCTCGCGACCGACCAACAAACAACGAGGCCCCCTTTTGCGGGAGCCTCGTCGTGAAGTGCACGAATCAACAGGACCGGCAACCCGTCCGCCTCACGGGCAAGTCTGCCCCAAATTCGGGTTCCAGGCGCCGAGGAAGTCCAGCAGGTCGGCGAGGTCGATCACGCCGTCGCCGTTCACGTCCGCGCCCGTTCCCGGCGGCACGTTCTGGCCGAGCGCCGGGTTCCACTGGCCGAGGAATTCCAGCAGGTCGGCTAAGTCAACCACGCCGTCACCGTTGTAGTCCCCGGGGCACGGCTGCGGCTCGCACTCGTCCGGGATGCAGTTCCCGTTCGCGTCGACCGACGTGCCGTTGGCGATGTCCGCCAGGTCGTCAACGCCGTTCCCGTTGCAGTCCACTCCCGCCCGCACCTGATCGCGCAGCGCGTCGAACGCGCCGCCGAGCAGACCGGGGAGTATTCCCAACTCGGCGAGGTTGCAGTCGATCGAGTAGATGATGCATCGCACCACGACGATGCCCATCGCCTGCTTGATGCTCGCCGCGGCCATCTTCGCGTCGTCCAGCGCCGGATCATCGCAGCCCTCAAGGTTCTTCATAAGGAAGCACGCCAGATCGTGCGAGTTCTGTGCCCATCGCCGGATGTTCTTCTTGTCCTGCTCCGTTGGCATCTCGCCGTCCAGCAGCCGGTTCACCAGCGACTCGAGCCCTTCCACCCCCGCAGTGGCGTCACCGTTGATCCACTTGTTGATCGCGTCGATCTGGCACTTCCGCGTCGGGCAGATCTTGATGTAACCGTCCCACGAGTTGCGGCCATACCCCACCATGCGGTTCCGTCCCGGATTGTCCGGGTCGGCCATGATCTTCGCCTTCTTCGTCTCGCCGCTGTCGGCCTTGCCGTCCCCCTGCCGGTCCTTCCCGTACGCGTCGTCGTTGAACTCGATCGAGACCTCGTCATTGCACTTGATCGCCGCCGACACCGTCACGGCGTGCCCGCCGTTGCGGGTCCCGTCCGCTTTGTACCACGAAATGTTGCCGACGATGTCGCACCCCTTCTGAAGATCCTCGAACATCGTGCACGGGTCGTTGTCGATCACCCGCATCACCGACAGGCAATCCTGCAGCATCTTGTCGGAGAGGAACTGGTTGATGCCCGGCACATACTTCGTCCGGAGCGTGCCCCCCGTGGTGGTCGTCATCAGGTGCTGCATGTTCCGCAGTTTCTCGTACATCTCCTGCGCCTCGTTGTTGTTCGCAGGCAGGTTCAGGCACAGAATGTTCTCCAGCCAATCCAGCGACCGCGCCACCGCCCCAGGCGCGCAGTGATTCCTCGCCTCGTTCACGCCCTCCATCGCGCGCCGAGAGACCGTCATCCACGTCCCGGCGGGCACGGTCTGCGTGATCAGACCCTCGGCGAACCCGTGAAGGATCGGCGCATCGATCGGGCCGTCCTCGATCCCCGCGTACAACTCATGCTCGAAAACCGGGATCGAAACCCCCGGCGGGAACGGGATCGGCTCCAGCGGCGCCAGCGGCACGCCCGTCGATGTCAACTCGAGTTGCACCAACTCGATCTGAATCGGTGGGCCGTCGTGCAGACGGATCGGTATGTGCGTCGTCTGGAAGTCGCCCGGATCGTTCACCTCCAGCATCGGCGCATTCCGCGTCGCCACCTCCCCGTTCACCCGGCTGTGCTGCCAGAACACGTCAAAGAACGAAGGGATGTAGCGGATCGCCAACTGCCCCGACGCCGAGTACCGCTCCGCGAATCCCAGGTCCGGGTCCAGCAGCGGGAACGAGAGTTGCGTGATCCCCGCGTTGGTCTCGCACCGATCCAGCACGCCGTTGCCGTTCATGTCCAGCGACGGATTCTCCAGAATCTGCACGTGATCCGGCACGCCGTCCCCGTCGCAGTCGATGTGCCGCGCAGGCCTCAGCACGTGAACAAACCCGTTGCCCGGCGAGGCGAGCGCGAACTCCGTTCTCGGGAACAGGTTCGGGGTTAGATTTCCCCCCACCCCGGCGAACGGCAACTGCCCCCACTCGCAGGCGCTCTGCGCCTCCATCATCAGCCCGAAAATCGGCATCGTCACCACGTCGCCCGGACCCAGCGGTACGAACGTGACGTTCATGCTGACCTGCGGGTTGTACCGGATCTCCCCCGACATCAAGTCTGTTCGGACCACCGCGGCGTTGCTCGTCGATGGTGCCGGCTGCAGTTGCACGAACACGTCGAAGAAACTATCCACCCCGCCGCCAAAGCTCACTTGGATCGGCTGACTGCTCCGCAAGTTCAACGCGACAATCTCGATCGGGATCATCGCGACCGCTCCATCCGCAGGCAGCGACGCCGGCGCTTGCCGCTGAATGATCGTGTCCCGGCTGTCAGGGCTCGACGGCGACGGATTGCCCGTCAGGTTGACCTTCCCGATGAACGGTTCAGACCCCGGCCCGAAAAAATCGGGCGGAATCGGCGGCAGCCCTTCGCCGAAGTTCAGCGCCGATCCGGGCCGCGTCTCGAACTTGTCCTGTCCGGGTTGAATCGGCGCTTGCCCGTTCGCGGCCGAAGCCAGCGCGAGAGCCGAGATCAATCCAACCGTCCTGAAAGTCCGAATGCCCTGCATCTGCCACCTCCTCGTTGCTTCGTGCGATCAATCACGAAGGTCGGGGGCGCGGCGTCTCGGGCACGTCCTCGGCCACTTGCTTCGGTTCAGACTACCACACAGCGGAGCACCGAAGGGCAACCCACGCAAAAAACTGTGCAATCTGGTTGATTCCGCGCCGGAATCCCCGCTTACGGGCGGAAAACCGCGTCCAAACCCCACTGCACACGGCCGTCTCAACGCTCAGAGCCCCAACACGCCCTAAAAAACAAAGCACCCCCGGAGGCAATTGGGGGCGCTTTGCAAAGGGGAGGTTCGAAAGACCGGTGTTTCGTCAACGGGTGTGTGTCAAGAGATACGCCGAGCGCGCAGCGCAGGTTCCGAGCTGCCGCGATTTCATCACATAAACAACTGTCAACAAAGAATTTACATTGATTCTGGAGTCCGGTACATGAATTCTTCTCGGACGATCTTCCCGTCCCGAACCGTGTACACGCCCACTTCCTCCATCTGCGTCCGCTTGCCACTCGCCTTCTCGAGCACCTCCATCCTGAACTTCACCGCAAACCCGGTTGCGCCCACAAAGGGGCCTTCAGCCGAGGCGCCCATGATCTCGTTCTGCGCACTCCACCACGCGTTCTTCTCTTCCACCTTCGCCCGACCCGCCCACGCCATCCCCATCCCCTCGATCGATTCGATCGCGGGCGACCACCACTTGTCCTCGATCGCCTTGAACTCCCCGCGGTTGAACATCGTCACCAGCGAGTCGCCGACCTCCTTCGGCCCCGGCCCACTCCCGGTGGTCACCGCGTAGGGGCCGGCCTTCGTCCCCGACGCACGCTTGCCGCTGCGCTTCGCCGGATTCTTCTTCGGTGCGCTCTTCGCCGCGATGCGCTTCACGCCCTTCTTGCCGCTCTTCTTCGCCGTCTTCTTGCCCGCTTTCTTCCGTGTCTTCTTGGCCATGCTGTTCGACCTCCGCTCGGTTGCGGCGAAGCCATCCCCCCTGCACGCGCAGCCGTCTCATCGCCGATGCGCCGAGGCAGAGCGCAGCGTAGCCACCCCCTACCCATTGCACGGCAACGCCCTCAGTGCCCATCGCGCCCGGTTCCAAGCACACAGAATCTGAACCGAACCGCGCCCCTTTACCGCCCCTTCCGCAGGCCGAAGTCCAGCCGGTAGTCCGATTGCCAGATCGGATACGCCGTCTGTGCCCGCAGATGCACGAACTCGCTCAGGTCGAACCCTTCGCGCCCGGCGACGTGCGCGATCAACTCCAACTGCCGGTCGTGCAGCGGCAGCGGTCCCTGCTCCCCGGGCGCGATCCGCACCGCCGGCGCCGAATCCGGAAATCGCTCATGCCAACACCGCTCAGGCGCACCCGCAGCCAGATCTCCAGGCGGCGCTGCGAGCGAGTATGAATCCGCCCGCCCCGGCACTTCCGCCCCGATGTCCCGATGGACGAACGCGTCGATCACCAGCGCCCGGCACGGGTTCGTGATCCGCGCGGCGATGCTCAGCCGGTGCGACGGATCCACCGCCGGGTTCGGTGCCGACGTTGTCCGGAACAGAATCCCCACGTCCGAAGGCCCGAGCGCGGCCGGGTCGCGCGGGTCCTGCGGCGATCCAATCGCCGGCAGCAGATCCGCGACCAGCAGCGTCCGCCCGTCCTCCTGGTGCAGCCGCACCGCTTTCAGCCCCGTCGTGCTGAACAAACCCAGCAACTCGTGCGGCGGAACCTCTTCCGGAATCTCCTCTCTCGCCTCGTCCGGTGCGTGCTCACCGTGCGCCGCCCACCACCCGCCGAGAATGAACGGCACGATCGGCCGAGAGAACGGGTGCCGCCGCGCGCCCCGCAGCACCGTCGCGAACACCGCCGTCATCGACGCCGACCTGCCCGCCGTCGGCAGGATGAACCCCACCACCGCCTTCACGTCTACTTCCTCGCCCGTCAGCACGCGTGCCGCATCGAACAGCGCCTTGCGACGATCCCGCGCCCGATCGCGCTGACCACGCCGAACAACCACCACCGGCGACTCCGACTCGCTCCGCAGCGAGTCGATCAACTTGATCAACCCCGACTGCGTCCGTCCGTGCGTCCCCAACAGTTGCTCATACTCCAAGACCGCCGACCGCAGCGCTTCCACCCGCGCGGGATCCACACCCTTGCGCTCCGAAGCGTCGATCACCGTGCAAAGCCCGCGCACGCCCGGCAAGCGCGCAAACGCTTCCAGCGAGTCCTGCGCGTGCTCAAGACCCTCCACCACGCGCTGGCACGTCGCCTTGTGCAGCGCGAGGTACCGCGCCATACCCGAGATGTTTCTGGCCCCGGGCGGATATACGTCCACCAGCGCTCGCACAGCGCTGCGCAAACGATCGCCCGTCTGGCGAATGCGGGCCAGTCGGTCTTCGGCCATGTCTATATTGAGCATTTGCACCGCTTGTGGTCCACATCTGGGTGGTCGCCCGTGCCAGAGCATACCCGAAAGACCGACAATCTCCGAACCCCTTGCCCAGATTCACGCACATTCCCGGGTTCGCCCGCCCGATCCGCTCTCGTTCCATCTCCCTGCCCCTTATCTGATCGTCAGGGTTGGCGTAGCCTGCCCTGTTCTCAGCGCGGCCAGCGCCACTTGTCCCTCCAGATTGCTGACCAATCGCTCCAGTGACTCCGCGAGCGGCCGATTCCGATCCGATCCGTCCGTGAAGTTCCCCACCGGCTCACCCGAGTCACTCCGCTCACGCAGCGCCATGTTGATCGGCACCGCCCCCAGGAACGGCAGCCCGAGCCGCTGCGCCATCATCTGCGCTCCACCACGCCCGAACAGGTCATACTCCCGACCGTCGTCCCCCACGAAGTAACTCATGTTCTCCACGATCCCCAGCACCTCGATGCTCAACTGCTGGAACATCCGCACCGCGCGCACCGCGTCGTCCTGCGCCACGCGCTGCGGCGTGCACACCACCACCGCTCCCGTCAGCCTCAGCACCTGCGCCATCGTCAGCGCCACGTCCCCCGTCCCCGGCGGCAGGTCGATCACCAGATAGTCCAGTTCCCCCCAGTTCGTCTGCTCCACAAGCTGCTTGAAAGCCCCGTGCGCCATCGGCCCGCGCCAGATCAGCGGCCGCTCGCTGTCAACCAGTTTGCCGATCGTCATCGCCTTCACGCCGTGCACGAAGAACGGCTCGATCATCTTCCCGCGCACGATCGTTTCCATCGCCCCAAGCCCCAGCATCGTCGGCAGCGACGGACCGTAGATGTCGCCGTCCATCAGCCCAACCGCATGCCCTCTGCGCGCAAGCCCCACCGCCAGGTTCACCGCGATCGTCGACTTCCCCACGCCACCTTTCCCCGCCCCGACCGCGATCACGTGCCGAACGTTCGGCAGCGGGTTCGGCGGCTTGGCCTGCTGCACGGGCGCGCTCGGCGACGGCCCCTTCACGGGCGACTTCAACTCCGGCTCATCCTCCGTGATCTCCACGTGAACATCCGCCAGCGCCTCCATCGCCTGCTGCGCGTGCAGGCGCACCGCCGCCGAGACCTGCTGCATCAACCCGCGCCGATGGTCGTCGTGCAGCCCGCCCCCCGCCACGCGGATCGAGGCGTACCCGTCGCAATACGCGATCTTCGACACCGCCCCCGCCGTCACCACGTCCGCGCCCAGCGTCGGGTGCGGCACGCGGGTCAGGGCAACACGAATCGAGTCCTTGTCCATGGGCATGATCCACCACGGTAGCGCCGACCACCCCCGTTTCCGACCCCGAAACCTGTGCCGTCTGTGCCGACCCATCACCCCTACCGGCGGCCCGTTTCCCGTCATCGGCCCGCAATACGCCGACGACTCCCGCGTTCTTCTGTCGATGCTCAGGCGGGACGCCTCGCGTGCTTCCCCGGCCGATCCGCCCCGCCCAGACATGCTCACACCGTCCGGGGGATCTCGACGATTCAATCACACCGACGAACACCAACCGGCCGAGCGACCACGCCCGGCCACCACAGCGAAGGAACGAACCATGCAAGTCCGAAACTCACGCACCAACACGCGACACACCGTCCCAGCCCTACGATCCGTCTCGGCGATCATCGCCGTCGCGGGCGTCTGCTTCGCCACGGCTTCAGCCTCCCTCACCGACGAGCCGCCCCTCGGCGGCCCGAAGGTGCAGGAGCGCAATGTGCCCGGCGTCCGCGGCTCCTTCGGTGAAGGCGGCCCCGGCCAGCGTCGCATGGGAGACAACCTCCCGCCGCAGGCCATCCGCCGCGCCATCGAGTCCGTCATCGGCCCCAACGCGCCCGAAGCGACTCGCGGCACCCCCGAGCAGATCGCCAAGGTCAACGCCATCGTCCAGCAGCACGAGCAGGCCGTCCGAGACTACATGCAGCAGCACCGCGAAGAACTCGCCCAACTCCGACGCGACTCCGGCGGCCCACGCGGCGGTCCCGAAGGCGACCGCCCGCGCCGTCGACCGGATGGCCAAGGCCGTCCACCCGCCGACGACATGATGGGCGAGCCAGCCGCTCCCTCACAAGCCCAGGAAGAAGCCCGTCAGGCCGCACGCGAGCGCTCGCGAGAGATCTTGGCCGGCGCTCCCAAGATCGAAGACGCCATGACCAAGGTCTGGGCCGAACTCTCCGCCGAGCAGCGCACCGCCGTCGACGCACAACTCGACTCTGTCCGCGAGCGCATGAGCCGCGAACGCCAGGATCGCTACGTCGATCAGCGCACCCGCGAGCGCGGCGGCCCGCCCGCCGATGCCGAAGGCCGTCCCGGCCCGGGCGGTCCTCCCGGTGCACGCCCTCGCGGCCCGGGCGGGCCCGACGGCGGCCCCGGCGCACGCATCTCGCCCGAGCGGCGCGACCGCCTCATGCGCATCTTCGAGCAGATGTCCCCCGAGGAGCAGGACCAACTCCTCCAGCGTCTCGAGAACCGCGCCCGCGATGCACGCGAATCCGGCGGCGAGCGTCCACCCGCCGCGCGCAGGCCGGGCGGTCCCGGCCCGCGAGACCCTCAGCCCGAGCGCCCCAACCGCCGCGCTCCACAGCCCAGGCCCTGACCCGTATCACCACTCCACGGCCAATCACTGAGGCCGTGGATCACCCGAACGGGTGATCTCTGATGTCCCCCACGCGACCGGGCGCAAGCCCGGTCGCCTTTCATTGCGGAGTCTCCGCCCACGACTTATCGGGCCTCGGCAACTCCCGCGCTCCCCCGCGACCACACAAATCCCGCCCCGCACGCCGCCGCTCCCGCAAGAACCGCCCCCGCCAAACCCGCGTATAGAGCCCCGTGGCGTCTACGCCAGCCGCGGGGCGGGCACAGATCGTTCCGGGGTTGTTCCCACGCTGGGGGGGTGTAGTATGCTCTTGTGATGAGATTCAAGCATCGCACGCTTGAATCGCCGATAGTTCATCTGTTCTGTTCCCATCTGTTCTGTTCCATTTGTTCTCTCCCTTTGATCTCTCTCTCCTCCAGCGGGGCGCTGTCTAACGATGGCGCCCTGCTTGGTTTTTGGCGCACCCATCCCCCGCGCACTCCCCACCCGCCCGGCACTAAACTCGCCCGTTGCGCACCCACTCTCCTCGCGCACGGAGCACCGAATGCCCCAGCCCGACGGTCCGATCCTCGTCACCGGCGCTGCCGGCTTCATCGGCTCGCACGTCTGCGAAGCGCTCCTCGCCCGCGGCGACCGCGTCGTCGGCCTCGACAACTTCGACCCCTTCTACTCCGCCGCGATCAAGACCGCCAACGTCGAATCCGTTGAGCGCTGCGCTGCCGCCCGCGCTCCATCGCCCGCCGAGGCCGAGTCGCTCTTCTGTTTCGAAGAGGCCGACATCTGCGACGAGCCCGCCGTCCGTCGCATCCTCAATCAGCACAAGCCTGCGAGCGTCATCCACCTCGCGGCCAAGGCCGGCGTCCGCCCCAGCATCGCCGACCCCGCCGGCTACACCCGCGCCAACGTCCTGGGCACCAGCATCCTCATGGAAGAAGCCCGCCGCGTCTCCGTCGCCCGCTTCGTCATGGCCTCCAGTTCCAGCGTCTACGGCAACAACCCCAAGGTCCCCTTCGCCGAGACCGACGACGTTTCCGAGCCCATCTCCCCCTACGCCGCCACCAAGCGCGCCTGCGAACTGCTCGCCTACACCCACCACAAACTCACCGCCACACCCACCGCCTGCCTCCGCTTCTTCACCGTCTACGGCCCCCGTCAGCGCCCCGACCTGGCCATCGGCCTCTTCCTCCGCCGCATCGGCGCGGGCGAACCGATCCGCATGTTCGGCGACGGCTCCACCAGCCGAGACTACACCTTCATCGACGACATCGTCGCCGGCGTCCTCGCC
>JAHBXK010000014.1 GCA_019636535.1 Phycisphaeraceae bacterium
CAGCATGCCAAGAATCCGATCGGCGATCTCGTACGCCTCGATGTCCGACACGATCGCCCGTATCAGGTCGGGTCCCTCGCGCTCCCGCTGGCGGGTCGCGGCGATAGCAATCCCCTGAGCGGAACGTTCCAAGCGGGCGAGGCGGTTGGTCAATGGCATGTGGAGTCCCCCTTGCGGGCATTGTAAGGGCCGCAGGGAGTCGCTGGGTTGCTTGGATCGAGCAGGCGCTCCACGCCCGCGAGCAAATCCAGCGGATCGTGCTCGCTCTCGACTTCGCACTCGATGTCTGGATCGTCCTGCTCGTCCGGCAGCGGCTCGGGCAGCATGAGCGGGTCGAGTTCCAGTGGCGGCGGAACGGGGACGTTCTCGATCTGATCGCGTTTGTGCGATCAAGTCGTGAGCTTCAGTTCGCCCGGTTTGCGCTCGAATCGGCTGACGAAGTCCGCCTCATGCAGGCACAGCATCTGCGCCAAAGTCTCTGTCGTGTGTCCCGCCGACGATCGCAGTTCCTTGAGAAGATCATCGATCAGGATCGGGTCTTCGCCCGGGATGTCGACCATCTCTCGTTTTCGCTGACCAGTCACGCTGAGGCGGCGAAACAGATGCTCGAACTCCAGATCCGAGATCCTGCCAAGTTCGCGCGCCCGGTAGACCAGTGAGGCCATTGAAACGCGCCACACCGGCTTGAGGCTCGCTGCGCGAGTCAAAGTCATGCCTGACAGCTCAGGGCCGATCAGGCTTTCGGGCATCAGGAACTCCGAGGCAAACCGATTCGCTTCATCTTCCATCGTCTCGGTCGCCGACTCATGCATGACGACGTGGCCGAGCTCGTGGCACAACGAGAACCTCACGCGATCAGCGGGAGCCTCCTCGTTGATGAAGAACAGGGGCGGCGTGTCCTTTGGCCACATACTGATCGCGTCAATGTCTCTCGTGCCGAAGCGGAACTTGAACACGATCCCTCCGGCGGCCTCAATGACACGGACCAGGTTCTGCACCGGGCCGCTGGGCAACTGCCAACTCGCGCGGACGAGCGCGGCGATCTTCTCCGGATCGTGACCATGCTCATCGATGTCGAGAAACTCGACCCGGTGTGGCGTCGAGATGTCCACCTCGCTGATCAACCGCCGAACCAACATCCTCCGGATGTTGACCTCCGCCTCCAGGCGATGGATGTCAGCCGCCTTCGTCGCCGCCTTCTTTCGGTAGAACATGACGCTCAGACCCAGTCCACGCCGTTCGTCTTGCTGGAAGAAGAACGTGCGTGGATACCCGAGCGTCGTGCAGAGCCGATCGAGAACCTCCGCCGATGGCTCACGATGCCCCCCCTCCATGTGACTCACATAGGGTTGGGAGATGTTGAGTCGCTCCGCGAGTTCCGTTCGATTCATGCCGCGCGATTCGCGCGCGAGCACCAGCATGTCGTGGTTGAACGTGCCGGTCATGCGGACTCAGCGCCCTTCCTTCGTGCGGACTTGGCACGAACCGTGATCTTCGACCGCAGGTCGTCTGCCGCGACCGTGGGTTGCAGCAGTTGCGTCGCGTCGGACTTGGACTGCTCGATGAACTCAACCCAGTGGTTCTCGTCCCAGCTCTTGGGGCAAGTCAGGTACCGACCGGCGATCTGCGTCCCGACTGCATTCGCACGGTAGCCGAAGATCAGCCGCGTTGGACCGATCGGCTCCAGACCGTCGAGGTACATCTGCCCTTGGAAATAGTCCCGCTCCTGGCTCGGCGTGCGGATGTTCCGCGCACACAGATCTGTACCAAGCTTCTTGAAGCGGACGGCGACTCGATTATCGATCAGAAGCACGAGCATCCGACCACGCCAAATGACTCGCACCCGTTTGTCGCCATCAAACCTCGCCGCTGCCGACCGGCACCAACCATCGTGGAGCATGCCCGCCTTGGTGATTTCGTTGAACACGATCCGGCGGGACGGATCGTCCGCATACACCCGCTCGACGTACTCCCATGCATCGTCGAGGAGTTCGTTGAACTGCGGGATGTAGTCGGCGAGCAAGCCGAGAGCATCTTCTTGGGTGACGATCCGGCGCTGGATGGTTCGGTTGGTCAACTTCATGGATGAGATGGTAGCCAGCAGATCGAGCATTTCGACAATTTCAATACACAAATCATTACAAAGCACCGTGAAGGCCAAGGCCGGTCGATTCAGCAGGCCGCCTTGGCACGTTGACGGCGTTATCGCATGTGCTATACTCGGTCGCAGTGAAGCACGCGATAGACTCCAACCAGGAACTGCCGATGCCTCCCTCCGCCCGTTCTAGCGGTCTGGTCCCTGCTGACTACGGTGCGAAGATCAAGGAACTTCGCGGCCGTCTCGGGCTCACCCAGGTTCGATTGGCTGAGCGTCTCGGGGTTTCTTTCGCAACAGTGAATCGGTGGGAGAACGCACAGAGCCGCCCATCCCCATTGGCCTGGCAGCAGATCATCGAGCTCGGAGGCGAAGAAGAAGCCGCCGCCGAGGCACCGGAGGATCGCAGCGGCCCTGCCGCGATGGACTTCACCGGCCGCCCGGACGCCATCCGCGCCTTGGCTGAGGGCGAGCGGCTCTCCTTTGGCCACATGGCGAACCCTGTATTTGCCACCGAGATCGCCCAGATTGACCCGTTGCCGCACCAGCGCATCGCTGTCTACGACCACATGCTGAAGCAGCCTCGGCTGCGCTTCCTGCTGGCCGACGACGCCGGGGCGGGCAAGACGATCATGTCCGGGCTCTACATCCGGGAGATGTTGTCGCGGCGCCTGCTGCGGCGCATCCTGGTCGTGCCGCCCGCCGGACTTGTGGGAAACTGGCGGCGCGAACTCTCGACGCTATTCAGCTTGTCGTTCAGGATCGTCGAAGGCTCTGAAGCGGCGTCGGGCAACCCCTTCATCGGCGACGACAGTGACCGCGTCATTGTGAGCGTGGACACCCTGTCCGGGCCGCGCGTGTTTAGCCGACTCCGTGAACCGGAGGTGCAGCCATACGACCTCGTGATCTTCGACGAGGCCCACAAGCTTGCGGCCGATCGTGGCGGCGACCTGAGGGTGCGCAGAACGGAGCGTTACCGACTGGCCGAAGCGTTAGCGGGAGTGCCCGACCTCGATGAGGCATGGACGCTTCCGTGGAGCGCGGCCAACCTGCTCCTGCTAACGGCGACGCCGCACATGGGCAAGGACTACCCGTACTTCGCGCTGTGGCGGTTGCTCAATCCGTCGGTCATCTCCACACCTGAGGCGTTCAACGAATACCCACCGGACCAGCGGGGGCACCACTTCATCCGACGAACCAAGGAGGAAATGGTCACGCTGACGGGTCGTCCGCTTTACCCAACGCGCATCTCCGACACGCTCGGCTACGCCCTGTCGCAAGGAGATGTCAGCGAGCAAGCGCTGTACGACGGCACCACAGAGTACCTCCGTTTCATCTACAACAAGGCCAAGATGCTGAACCGCTCCGCGGCTCGGCTGGCCATGAGTGTGTTCCAGCGCCGGTTGGCGAGCTCGACCTTTGCCCTGCTGCGATCGTTCGAGCGACGAATCGAACGCCTCACGACGCTGATCGAAGACGTTCAGGCGGGCAAAATCACGATGGAGCAGATCATCACGCTCCAACGGCGCATATCTGACGACGACGACGTGTTCGACTCCAAGACCGCTGACGACGAGCGATCCCCGGTAGATGGCGGCGAGGAGAATGAAAAAGCAGAGCAGTCGCTGCTTCAGGGCGTGATCGCCGCATCAATCGCCGACCTCATCGCTGAGCGTGATCAGGTGCAGGGACTCCGCGATCTGGCCCAGCGGGTGTTCGACAAGGGCGTCGAGTCAAAGTTCGAGAAGCTCCGAGAGGTCATCCTTGAGGACCGCTTCGCGCACGAAAAACTGATTGTCTTCACCGAGCACCGTGACACGCTCACGTTCCTTGTCCGACGCCTCAACGGCATGGGGTACACCGGCCAGGTCGCTCAAATCCACGGCGGGATGCACTACAGCGAGCGTGAGGAGCAGGTCGAGAAGTTCCGCAAGCCCATCGCCGAGGGCGGGGCGCGGTTCATGATCTGCACCGACGCGGCGGCCGAGGGCATCAATCTGCAGTTCTGCTGGGTGATGATCAACTACGACGTGCCCTGGAATCCCGCGCGGCTTGAGCAGCGCATGGGTCGTATCCATCGCTACGGCCAGCAGCACGACCCCGTGATCATCATGAACCTCATCGCCCCCGAGACGCGCGAGGGCAAGGTGATGGAGACGCTCCTGGAGAAACTGGAGCGAATCCGCAAGCAACTCAAGTCCGACAAAGTCTTTGACGTGATCGGACGGCTGTTCCAAGGGGTATCGATCAAGCAGTACATGGAGGCCGCCGTCGAAGAGGATGACGCCGCAGCAGTCGCCGCCAAACTGGGCGGCATCCTGACCGCTGAGCAGGTCGAGGCGTTGGCCGAGCGTGAGAAATCGCTCTTCGGGGATGGCGGCGACGTGAAGCGGGAACTCCCCCGCATCCGCGCCGAGATCGACAACGAAGCATACCGCCGACTCCTGCCCGGCTACGTCCGGCAGTACATCGAGAACGCTGCCCCTCTCGTGGACATCGAAATCGACGGCGATGCCCGGTCGTTCTTTTCGTTCAAGCCCGCTCGTCGCGGCGCGATCGACCGCATCTTGCCCACGCTGGACTACTACCCCACCCGCCTTCACGAACTCCTGACCGTTTCCCGCCCGCCCAGCAAGGCCGACGGTATCTGGGTGCATCCTGGCGAGCCCGTATTCGAGCAGTTCCGGTCCATCGTGTCCGACCGTTTGGGCGCGGAGGCGGCAAGGGGCGGCGTATTTGTTGATCCCGACGCGGAGCGTCCGTATTTGTTTCACCTCGCGCTTGTGTCGGTGATCCGTGATGCCGACCCGCAGATGCCGGAACTCGGTGCCGCGTCAACCTTCGAATCACGCCTCGTCGGAGTGAAGCAGTTCGAGGGCACCGAACTCCAGGTGTGCCCGGTCGAGCACCTCCTCTTGCTCAAGGGCGGCGCAGGGCTACCGGCGGCGGCGCAAAGGCTCGCTGTAGCAGCGCCGGGGCTGCGCGATCAGGCCGCCGCATACATCGTTGAGCGGGTTGCCCGGCAACTGGCGATCGACCGCAAGAACCGGCTGCTCGCCACGATCGAGGAACGCGAGGCGTTCCTGCGGCGGGGCTTTAGCTACCAGGAGGCTGAGCTCGCCGCCGCCCGTGGCAAGCAGGCCGAGAAGGCACGCTCAGGCAACCGCACTGCAGCGAAGGAGTTGGAGGAGATCAAGCGGGCGCAGCGTGATCTCACGGCCCGGCGTGACCGCGCCATCGCCGTCATCCGCCGCGAGCCGGAGCTGATCGGTCTCGCCCCGATTCACTTCGTCGCGCACGCCCTCGTGGTGCCATCGTCCGACCCCCTCGACCGCGAGCGCCACGACGCAGATGTTGAGCAGGTCGCCATGCAGATCGCCTGGGCATGGGAGGAATCGGAGGGAGCCGTCGTTAAGGACGTGCATACGCCGGAACTCGCTCGTGCGGCGGGCCTGCCGGACTACCCGGGGTTCGATCTGTTGTCCGTGCGCCCGAGCGGAGAGAAGCGCGGTATCGAGGTCAAGGGCCGCGCCGCGACCGGCGATGTGGAGTTGTTCTCGAACGAATGGGCGAAGGCTTGCAACATGGGGCCGTCCTATTGGCTCTATGTGGTCTACGACTGTGCCACGCCGAAACCCCGTCGGGTGCGTGTCCGCGATCCGTTCAATCGACTGCTGGCCAAGGCGAAAGGCAGCATCCTCATCAGCGCCAAGCAGATTCTCGAAGCCGAGGGGGGCGACTGATGAAATGGGATGAAGACCTGCGGGGACCGGCGCTGCAAATCGCCGGCACCCAGAACTCTCCTCTGTGCGTCGTCGCCGGTCCCGGAACCGGTAAGACGTTTGCATTGATGCGTCGCCTCACTCGGTTGATCGAGGTCGAGCAGGCGGACCCGTCACGCATCCTCGCCTGCACGTTCACGCGCACCGCAGCCCAGGACATCACACGCGCCGTCGCCAACCTCGGGGTCGAGGGAACCGATGACATTGTGACCCAGACCGTCCACGGGCTGTGCTTCTCCATGCTCTCGAATCAGGACGTGCTCGCTGCCACGGGGCGTGTGCCGCGTCCGCTCCTTGGGTTCGAGGAGCGGTTCCTACTCCAAGACCTCAGCAATGCGGGCTTGGGCGGGGTGCGAGACTGCGGGAAGAAGCTCCGCGCGTTCTCCGCCGCGTGGGCAAGGCTTCAGCACGAGCAGCCCGGTTGGCCCCAGGATGCCGCCGACCAGCGATACCAAGCGGTGTTGTTGGCGTGGCTCAAGTTCCATCGCGCCATCCTCATCGGCGAACTCATCCCCGAGGGCATCAAGTACCTTCGGTCCAATGCCCAGTCGCCCTACCGCACGGCATTCGATCACGTCCTCGTGGATGAGTACCAGGACCTGAACAAGGCCGAGCAGCAGTTGATCGAGTTTCTGGCCAACGGCAGCCTTGTCGTCATCGGGGACGAGGACCAGTCGATCTACTCGTTCAAGCACGCACACCCCGAGGGCATTGTCGAGTTCCCTCAGACGCATCCGCAGACTGAGGAGGCGGGCCTTGATGAGTGCCGCCGGTGTCCCCATCGCGTGGTTGCGATGGCCAACGCCCTTATCCAGAACAACGTCACGCGAAGCAACCGCCAGCTCAGGCCGTTCCCCGGCAATCCCGCGGGCGAGATCTTCGCCGTGCAATGGACCAGCATGGAGGAGGAGGCCAATGGGATCGCCAGGTTCATCAAGGCGCGTGCAGACGCCGGGTCGTTGATCCCGGGCAACGTGCTCATCCTCGCGCCCCGGCGCGAGTTCGGATACCTCATCCGTGATGAACTGATAGGCTTGGGAGTCTCGGCGCACAGCTTCTTCAGGGAGCAGTTGCTCGATGGCGACCCCAAGGACCTGAACGAGTCCAAGGCACAGCAGGCATTGGCGTTGCTGATTCTCCTCTCAAACCCCGACGATCGGGTGGCCCTGCGCTGCTGGTGCGGCTTCGGCAACAACTCTCTCGCCGATGGCGCATGGGCGCGGCTGCGGGCGCACTGTGAAGCCAGCGGGGACACCCCGTGGCAGGCGCTTGAGCAGTTGATCGCGGGGACGCTCACATTGCCGCACACCCGATACTTGGTGGCACGCTTCACGGTGCTCAAGGCCGAGATTGCGCGGCTTTCCGCCCTGCGCGGCCAGGCATTGCTCGATGCTGTGCTGCCGTCGGCGGAAGAGTGGGCCGCCCCTCTGGCAGAAATCGCCAACGACATCGAGGACGAGAACTACGACGCGGAAGATCTCGCAGATGCCATCCGCCGGAATGTCTCTCAGCCCGAGATGCCTACCAATGTGGACTACGTCCGCGTGATGAGTCTGCACAAGTCGAAGGGGCTCACGTCTGATCTGGTGGTCGTGTGCGGGTGTCTGGACGGGCTCATCCCGCACGTCAACGAGGAAGGCACGCCCGAGGAGCAGCAGCGCGCGGTTGAAGAGCAGCGCCGGTTGTTCTACGTCGCTGTCACCCGCACCAAGAAAACGCTCGTTCTCTCATCCGTGACGGGCCTCCCTTCGGCTCTCGCCTTCAAGATGCGGGCACGAACCAACCGCACGATCGGTGGCGTGGCTCACACAGTAACCTCTGGCTTCGTACACGAACTCGGACCGGAGTGCCCCGCGGCCATCACCGGTGCCCAGTTCCTTGCTGAAACGATCGGGAACTCCCATGAATGACCAAGCCCGTCTCATCGAGCACGCGTTCCCTCTAAAGCAGGCTTCGCTGGACTCAGTCCACGAGAAGAACGTGCGTCATGGGCACATTTCCACACTGCACATCTGGCCGGCACGGCGGCCCCTCGCCGCATCGCGGGCAGCACTGATCGCCACACTCCTACCAGATCCCGGCACACCCGAGGCCCGGCAGGCTCTGTGCGAGAAGATCGGTGGGCGAGTGGTAAAGAAGATCGAGCGCAAGAAGATGCCCAACGGCTCCACCGTCGAGCGGGAGAAATCCGTCACGGAGGGCGGCATACTTCACTGGCACAGCGAACCCAAGTCCGACGGCGACAAGCGCGTGGTCGAGCAACAGGCAGCGGACATTGCATGGTTCCGGGACGAGATCCGCCGGGCTTACGGTGGTCGCGCTCCCAGAGTGCTCGATCCATTCTCCGGTGGTGGTGCGATCCCACTGGAGGCAATGCGGCTTGGTTGTGAAGCCACGGCGGTGGACATCAACCCGGTTGCGTGGTTCATTCTTAAGTGCACTCTGGAATATCCGCAGAAACTTTCCGGGCAACTGCGGCCCCTTCCCGCGTTCGTGCTCCGCAACCACGACTTCATGGCCGACTTCTTCAAGAAGGCGAAGGGGATGAGCAGTGCTCAGGCCGCAAAGACGCTGGAGCGGCTCGGCCGGAAACTCAAGGAAGGCGAGCAGACGAATTTGGACTTTGGGGGAGTTTCCGGAGAGCTTGATGCCGACTTGTCGTGGCATCTTCGCGCCTGGGGGGACTGGGTGCTCGCTCAGGCCCGCCGAGATTTGGCGACCTTCTATCCAACATACGCAGACTTTGAACCGCTAAGGGACACCGGGAAGGCATACGAGCGCCAACCAATGCGGCAAGTGCCCACGGGCGCTGACGGAATCCCAAACCTGTCTGCGCTCAACGGGGAGTTCACCACTGACTACATGGAGGCCAAGGGAAATCCTCGTTGGATACCGAAACCCACGGTGTCGTATCTCTGGGCTCGAACGGTCGCTTGCAAGAACTGTCGTGCCAAGGTGCCGCTGCTAAAGACACGCTGGCTGTGCAAAAGCGACTCGAAGCGAGTAGTCCTCACGATGGTCCCGAAGGCTGACGGCACCGGCGTGGACTTCGGGATCGACCTGGATGCTGCGCCCAAAGGCGGCAACGCGGCGCAGAAGCGCGAGCACGACAAACGCCTCGGCGCTGGCACCATGAGTCGAGCTGGCGCTAAGTGCCCCTGCTGCCCATCAATCATGACGATGGAGGACATTCGACTCGAGGCCCAAGCGGGGCGACTTGGGAGCGTCATGACCGCAGTGGTGTTCGATGGTCCGAAGGGAAAGGGCTACCGTCTCCCAACTCCGTTGGAGCAAACCCTTCCACACGATGTTGCGATCCCACTTCAGGAGTTGTATCGCTCGATTCCCTTCGGCGCGCCAGACGACCCCACGCCTCCGCCCGATGCGCTGGGCAATAGCATCTCGCGGTATGGCATGAGGAAATGGACTGATGTGTTCACTCCTCGTCAGCAGTTGGCGTTGGCGACCTACTGCAAATCGACTCGGACCGCAGTGCAGCAGCTGGATGCCATGCACTATCCTCCAGAGTGGCAGGAGGCCATTGGCGCATTGTTGACGGCAGGCATTGGTCGGATCGCCGACGCAGGCTCGACGATCGCGCACTGGAGTTCCGGCGGCGAGTTCAACGTGAACACATTCCAGCGCTTCGCACTGTCCATGTCGTGGGACTACTCGGAGGTCAACTCGCTGGCGGGGATGACAGGCAGCTACGAAGGGGCCATCAACTGGATCAGCTTAGTCGTGGCGCACTGTCTTAAGGCTCTCAAGGGAGTGCCTGCGCCAAAGGTGCTTCGGCAGTCCTCAACCACGGGATTTGAGGGTGTGGTTGACCTCGTGTTGACTGATCCGCCCTACTACGCCGCGATTCCCTACTCGGACGTGATGGACTTCTTCTACGTGTGGATTCGTCGCTCGCTCGCGGGGCTAGGGTCCCACTTTGATCGCGCATTTGCAGATGCCCTCGGTCCGAAGTGGGATCACGCGCGCCGCGATGGCGAACTGGTTGACGATGCCAGCCGCCACGCTGGCGATGCAGCCGTCTCAAAGGCGGCATACGAGGACGGCATGGCTCGCGTCTTCGAAGGCTGCGGGCGCGTTCTCACTGATGACGGCCGAATGGTTGTTGTGTTTGCGAACAAGGACCCGAATGCGTGGGAGACCTTGGTTGGCGCGCTGATCAAGGCAGGCTTTGTGGTTGACGGGAGTTGGCCGATACAGACGGAACGGCTGGCTCGCACGAGGTCGATTGGTGCCGCTGCGCTGGCGTCGTCGGTCTGGCTCGTATGTCGAAAGCGGTCCAAGGCGGCTGGCGTTGGCTGGGACAACCGCGTGATCACTGACATGCAGACGAACATTTCCAAGCGCTTGCAGCAGTACTGGGATGCCGGTATCCGCGGTCCTGACTTTATCTGGGCAGCTACTGGTCCAGCATTGGAGGCGTACAGCCAGCACCCGGTTGTTCGCAAGGCGAACAGTCCAGGCGTCATGACCGTAACGGAGTTCCTGTCGCATGTGCGCCGACTCGTTGTGGACTATGTCGTGGGACAGGTGCTCTCTGGCAAGGATGGAGAGAGCGGGACAACAGGAAGCGGAGCCGCTGCCGACCGACTGGATGAACCAACCGCCTATTACTTGCTTCACCGCAACGATTTCGGGCTCGGAGAAGCACCAGTTGGGACGGTCATTCTCTATGCCGTTTCCTGTGGGCTTGCAGACCGCGACCTGTTGGATACGTGGGAGCTAGCTGCCAAAGTGGGCGATGACGCGGGAACCAACGGCGATTCCGATGAAGACATGGACGACGACGGCACCGAGGCAGCGGAACCGGATGCAAGTGGCAAAGGCAGCACCATTCGCCTCAAGACGTGGAGCGAGCGGACTGGACGGAATGGTGCATCCATCGGGTATGAAGCACCCGGGGGACGCCCGGTGCCTCTGATCGACCGTGTTCATCGCCTGATACAGCTTTACAAGGCAGGCGACATCGGCAAAGTCGATGAGTTCCTGGACGAGCACGGTCTGCGCCGCCACGAACTGTTCAAGCGCGTGATCCAGTCCCTGATCGAAGTGTCGCGCCGGGAGCGGGGAACGGCCGCGGGTGGTCGTGATGACCACGGCGACGAGACGACGCTACTCGAAGCTCTCAGCAACCACATCGGGGCCAAGGGTGCAAAGCGGCAGACAGGCCAGCGCGAACTGAGCGAGACCACCGACAATTGGACGCCGACCTCGGCGTCGGCGGAGTAATCGAACATGGCAAAGCTACCCTGGAAACCCTGGCACGAAGTGGTCAAGCTGCGGGACGATCTGAAGTCCGGCGAGTTGCCCCTGCACATGTTCGCTGCGGACCTTTACGAGGTCCTGATGCAGAACGGCAAACGGCCGATCTACGAGAAGCCGGAGAACTTCTTCGCGCTGACGTTCCCGACGCACAACCTGCGCGCCCTGGTGCGTGACGTGGTACTTCGCGTCGCGGGCAAGAACGACAAGGCCGTCCGTCAGTTGGAGTTGACGTACGGCGGTGGCAAGACGCACACGCTCATCACGCTCCGCCATCTCGTGCATGAACCGGCGGCACTGCCGGACGTGCCCGCCGTTGGCGAGTTTGAACAAGCGATTGGAATGAAGCCCCCGAAAGCCCGCGTCGCTGGCCTCTGCTTTGACAAGCTCGACGTTGAGACGGGCATGGATGTGCGGTCGCCAGAGGGCAAGGTCCGGCGGCTGAAGCAGCCCTGGAGCGTTCTGGCGTATCAGATCGCGGGCGATGACGGGCTCAAGCTCCTGCACGCCGACAAGAAGGCCGAGGAACGCGAGTCGGCCCCCGCCGAGAACGTCCTCACCGAACTGTTGGAGATTCCAGTCAAGCAGGGGCTGGGCGTGCTCATCCTCATTGACGAGGTGCTGATGTACGTGCGTGAGAAGGTCGCCCTCGCGCCGGACTACCGGGCGCGGATGGTGAACTTCTTCCAGTACCTGACGCAGGCGGCCACAAAGGTGGACCGTTGCTGTATCGTGGCCTCGCTTCTGGCCAGCGACCCCAAGAAGAATGACGCCTTCGGCAATGAACTCAAGGCCGAGCTCTACGACATCTTCCAGCGCCAGCGGGAAGAGGCCGTCGAGCCCGTGGTGAAGGAGGATGTGGCCGAGGTCCTCAGGCGGCGATTCTTCACAACTGAGTCGATCAAGACCCCCGGCGACTTCAAGCAGCATGTGATCGCCGCGATCAAAGGCATCGCCGACCTTGACGAGCAGACCGCAAAGCAGGGGCTCGCGACGGAGGACCGCTACCTCAAGAGCTACCCCTTCCACCCCGAACTGACGGAAGTCTTCTATAGCAAGTGGACCCAACTGGATGGCTTCCAGCGCACCCGTGGCGTGCTGAGGACGTTCGCGCTCGCGCTCCGCGAAGCGGAGAAGTGGGACACCAGCCCCCTCGTTGGTCCTGCGGCGTTCCTGACGGCGCCTGGCAAGAGTGGTCTTTCAGATGCGGTGGGCGAACTCGTAACCGTGGCCGATACCGGCGGAGGCGACGGCGGCCGCCGCCAGGCGTGGACTGGCATTCTCGTGGGCGAGTTGACGCAGGCCCAGAACATCCAGTTGGAGTCTGTCGGCCTGAAGTTCCGTGAGATCGAGGAGGCCGTGATCGCCACGTTCCTTCACTCTCAGCCCATCGGTCAGACAGCCAAGACGCGGGAACTCATGCTCCTGCTGGGGCCGACCCGCCCGTTCCGAATCGATCTGGAGAAGGGCCTTACGCGATGGGCGCAAACGAGCCATTGGCTTGACGATCGCCTCGCGCCCGGCGGAAACGACCTGCCTGCCCAGTGGCGGCTCGGCAACCGTCCGAACCTCAACCAAATGCACTCCAAGGCAGCGGGCGAGATCTCTGACGATGTCGCTCGTGCCCGGTTGATCGATGAGATCGGAAAGACCAAAGCGCTGACATCGGGCGCCTCGGCCGCCGGGGTGCGTGTTCACACACTCCCTGCCAAGCCCAAGGAAATCGACGATGACGGCGTGTTCCGCTACGCGGTGCTGGGGCCGAGCGCGGCGTCGGAATCCGGCAAGCCCAGCGCCGAGGCCAAACGATTCCTTGACGAAACCACCGGCGCGGAGAAACCCCGCGTGTTCCGCAACTCGGTGCTGCTGCTGACCCCATCGAAGGACGGGCTCGAGGTGGCGATGGCACGCGTGCGCGAGCTCATGGCGTGGGACGTGGTCCAGAAGGACCTCAAGGAGCAGGAGAAGGAAGGAAACGTCGATGCGTCGCGGCTGGCGACGCTCGCCATGAACATCGACAAGGCTAAAGGCCGCATTCCCGAAGCTGTGAAGCAGGCGTACTGCATCGTCGTGACCGTGAACGACAAGGACGATGTCCACGCCTTCAAGATCACAGTCACCGATGACCCGATCTTCCAGACAATCAAAGAGGATCAGCGGTCGCGCATCCAGGACACGGCGATCACCGCAGAGGCGCTCCTCCCGGATGGGCCGTACAGCCTCTGGAAAGAGGGCGAGACCAGTCGTCGCGTGAAGGACCTCGCGGGGGCGTTTGCCCAGATGCCGCACCTTCCGAAGATGCTCAAGTCGCAGGCGATCGTGGACACCTTGGTGGATGGCTGCGCCCAAGGTGCATTCGTGCTCCGCCTGATGCGCCCCGACCGGACCTTCCGTACCTGGTGGCGGTGTCGGCCGGACGAGGCGGCGCTCGGCGATCCCGCGCTTGAACTTGTCTTGCCCAAGGCGGCGGAGCTCACGGACATCGAGCCTGACCTCCTCCGTCATACCGCCCTTCCAGGTCTCTGGACGGGCGATCAAATCACCGTCGCTGACGTAGCGGTGCATTTCAGCGGCACCAAGGTCGTCCAGGTGCAGCGCGACGGCTACGAAGAGCCCGTGCAGATCCCGAAGGCGGCCCGCGAGGCGATCGAGAAGGCTGTATCTGAGGCGGTCGAGTCAGGCATCGTGTGGCTCACGGCGGGACCGGCTAGCCTTCTGAGCGAGCCGATTCCTGCAGGCATCCTCACCGATGCAGCCTGTCTGCTTCCGCCCCCAGCGGCAATCACGGCACCAGAAATCCTGCCGGAAAACCTGCCGACGGCGTGGCAAGGCGGCGAGGCGGCACCGCTGGCCATCGCAACTGCGCTGTCCCAGAAGGCCGGGCGCACCCTTCCGTGGAAGACCATCCGCGATGTGATCGGCGGTGCGATCTCTGCGAGATTCGTGTCTGTCGGTTCCGGGACATGGCCGTGTGATCTGGCGGGCGCAGGCGCTGTCAAACTCAAGATCGTCGCAGCCTCTGGCGGCGGTGGCGGCGGCGGTGGGGGCGGCGATGGCCGGAAACAGAACGTCGCCGTCGCTGCGGCCGATTTTGAGCCGTCCGAGATTCAGGACCTCGGCGACCACATGTCACGGCTGCTCGAGATTCGCGCCAAGGCGAACGTGCCCATCCGATTCCACGTCCGGGTCGAGCTCGGTGACGGAGCAAAGCCGCTGGACAAGAAGATGATCGCGGAGTTCAACAAGGAACTGTCGTCGCTCAAGGATGGCTTCACGGTTCAGTAATCTGTGAGGTAGTACGAGATCAACCGTGTGCTCTGGTAGGCTCGGTGAGTTCGAACTGAGGAATCCGCCATGCTGGGCCTTGAGAAGCGAAGAACCACCGATTGGATTCTTGGCAAGTGCCAGCTCGTCGCGGCTGGCGCAGTTGTCAGTTTTGGCGCACTACTCAAGGCCGACCCATCACGCTTCGGACCAGCACTGTCTGAGCTGCTCAAGTGGTTGCAATCGACGGCATGGATAGTGGTGATTGTCGGTCCGATTGCGGTCGCGGTGCTGCAAGGAGCTCGTCGGAAGTTCGGGAACCCTTGGGCGTGGGAAGCCGTACAAAAACTGCTGGATGAATTTCGCGGAGAGTTGTTCAGCGACCTAGAGAAAGACCCACTGGATCATCATCGCGTCACGCTCTTCAAGTACTACCGCACCGCTGTCGCCTGGTCCGATCCGAGAAGCTGGAAACACTGGCTCGTTGCAGTGGCAAGATCGGACCACTTGACGAAGCTCAAGATTCGGAGGTTCCGCGCCCCCGATGACGGCGAGAAATGCGAAGGCGTGGTTGGCCATGCCTGGCGATGCAAGGGCTGGGTGATCGTCCCTAGCCAGGGAACGCCACTTCCGGCCCTGTCAAAGGACTCTCCGCAGGCGGAACTGGATCAGTACGCCAAGGAGACCTGCGTGGACACCACCTGGGTTCGGTGTCAGCTGGACCGGGGACGGCCCCTCGCCGCCTCGTATGCCGCATTGGTGGTACTCTTGAAGGGTCGCCCGTGGGGCGTCTTGGTGATCGACAGCCGGAAACCCGGAACGATTGACCCGGAGAAACTCAAACGGTTCGTAGCGTACGGCAAACTGCTCACCCCGCTCCTTGAGAGGATCTAGCAATGGACGGCTGGCTCAGACTCAAGAACATCCTGGAGGCCACAGGCAAGGCTGAACCGCCTGGCGTGCTTTTCAACGTTGTGGTTTCCCCCTACGACGTTCCGGAGGCAGTGCGCGGGTTCAAGGTGCCCGGTGGTCGCTTCCGAATCGAGTTCCGGTACATCGATGGCGAGGAGCCAGGACGACAGGTCCCGTTGGACGGACACGTCACGGTTACCGAGGGACGGCACTCTCATCGCCTTTTGGCACTGGAAGTGGATGTGGCCGCGATTGGGGCTCGCTCAGTCGGTGTCGCTATCACGCCAGTCGAAAGCGTCAAGTCTCAGCTCCGCTCCGCAATGGACCGCGTGGAGAGCATGCATGGTTCCTCTGACGAGAACCATGCCCGCGTCCGTCGAGCACTGGAAGCTCGAGAGTCTGAGCTGCTCCAATGCCTGGCGTCTGGGGTTTGAGCGGGCTGAGAACGGCCTGTTAACCAGAGAACGCCACCCCGGAACCCCCTTGGCGGCCCAGATTCGATGGTTTGAACCCGTTACGATCGGGGAGTTCTTCGAGAAGCCGCGACTCGACGCGACAGACAGCGTCAGATCGCTGCTTATTCGTTGGCAAACAATGGGTTGTGATCGATCACCGGAATCAGTGGCGGCGACACGGTCCGACACGAACCGACCCGCCGCGTCCCGTCCAAGTGTGCCATCCCGTGGGCCATGCCGACGGTGGTGATCGGCGGCGAGTCGCCCCAAAGCGACAGGGAGATCGAAACGCGGCATCGAGTCGATCGCGACGCGGGTCGGGAGCCGGGCGGCATCGGTGTAGACCCGTTGGGTCAACTGGGCATCGCTGTGCCGGGCGAGCCGCTGGACCACGGCCTGAGGAGCCCCGGTCGCGGCGGCGGTCGTGATGAAGGTGTGCCGCAGGGCGTGGAAGTCCGCCCGGCGGCCGAGGTCGTCGTACTCGGCGATGCCCGCCGCTTGGAGATCGGACCGGAGTTCGGAGACGGCCGGACAGCGTCCGTTGAAGCCCTGGTCGTGGTCACGGCGGTGTCGCATGCTTCGCTGGCGGATGAGTGCTCGCGCCCCTCGGGCGGAGAAGCTACACACCCGCCTGTTCGGGTGCGATCGCGGGCAGGGTCCGGATTTCGAGAGGTGGGGTTGCGCGGGTTAGAAGGCCCTTGCGGGCCGGATAAACGGCACCGACGGGTGCTGGCATGCCAATGCTGACAACTGCAACACCTGTTTCGTGGATGAAAGCGTGAATACTCATCATTTTTATGTCAGTTTTGCGATTTACATCGAGGTTTTTCGCCTGTGAGGCACCGAACATCCTCGAAGACACTCCGTTGAACTACTGAGTCACGGAAAACAGTCGCGTGAACATGGAATAAAATCGTTATGATCCGGTTTTCACTCGCTGTTAGGCATGTGCTTACGATATTGAGGGCCCTGAAAATGATTAGCATCCATGTCCTTCTTTCATTCACACGCCCCACAGCGCCATTCACGGCCCTTCCGGTTCCTTTCACAGGCCTCACAACGGCAAAGCCGCCCCTCATCACGCCCAAAACGACCGAACAGCCCCCTGATCGGGCCTGTTCACGGAGAGAGCGGACGTTGGCCGGGCGGTGATTGACCCACGCCCGGCCCGGATCGCACGCCCGGACGTGGTGCGTGCGGTATGGGTGGATGGTGTCTGCTCCCTTGGTCTCCCGTTGGAGGGGGGGAGGGGGGAGGGGACGGTGACTTGTGAGGCAACTACTTCAGGATGATGATGCGCGGGGAGGCGAGGATGACCGGCTCGTGGCGGAGTTGCGTGAGGGCGGTGAGGTGGTCGCGGACGGCGGGCCAGTGGTCGGGCCCAACGGCTTCGCGGATCGCCGCGGAGAGCGGTGAGAGCGGGTCGGTGAGTGCAGCGCCCGCGGGCGCATCGGGGGAAGAGGCGGATGCGCCACCCAGGAGTTCGGCGAAGAGTTCGCCGACGCCGAGCGGCTCTGGGTAGTCGAGCAGGTCGAAGCGGCCTGGCTCGAGTTTGAGTTCCTTGGCCATGTCGTTCACGGCCTCTTGCAGGCCGCCGAGGCGGTCGGCCATCTTGAGGTCGACGGCCTGCGAGCCGGTGAAGAGTCGCCCCTCGGCGGTTCGTGCGAGATCGATGCCCGGTCGGCCGGTGGTGACGCGGGCGGCGAAGAGGTCGTAGACCTCGGTCATCCTGGTTCGCACGAGGGCTCTCTGCTCGTCGGTCCACGGCTCGGAGGACATGAGGTCGGCCATGGGGCCGCGGGCCCGGCCGTGGGTTCGGAGTTTGAGTTTGGTGTGGAGGCCGGCGAGGGAGAGTTTGCCGCCGACGACGCCGATGGAGCCGACGATGCTGGAGGGGTTGACGTAGATGCGGTCGCCGGCGACGGCGATGTAGTAGCCGCCGGAGGCGGCCATGCTGCCGACGCTGACCCAGACGGGCTTCTTGGCGGCGACGCGGCGGACCCCCTGCCAGATGATCTCGCTGGCGATGGCGGACCCACCGGGGGAATTGATGCGGACGATCATGCCCTTGATACGGTCGTCGTCTTCGATGTCGCCGAGGGATCGGCGGACGGTCCACGACCCGACGCTCTCGTTGCCGGAGAAACCGCCGGAGCGGCTCTCGCCGTCGACGATGGGTCCGTCGATGTGGAGGACGGCGATGGTGTCGCGCGTGGGCATGGGGGGCGGCGCCGCAACGCGGCCGAGGAGTGTGAGCGGGTTGCCGATGCGCCGGCGCTGCGGGCGCTGGCTCTCGTCGAGCATGTTGGTCCATTCGAGGCCGTGGTTGCCGGCGTTGAAGAACCGTTCGAGGTGGGCGGAGATCTCGGGGAGGTCCATCGCTGCGTCGATGAGGCCGACTTCGCGGGCGGTTGTGTGGTTGGCGATCCATGCCCTTCGCATGGCGTTGTCGAGTTGTGCGTCGTCGAGGTTTCGGCCCGTCTTGATGCGGGTGCGGAGATTGGCGAAGAGGCTGTCGAGGAGGGCGTTGATGTTGGCATCCCACTGCGGGCTGGGGGCATTGCGCGTGAGCGCTTCGCTTGCGCCCTTGTAGTCGCCGACCTGGATGAAGTCGGCCTTGACGCCGATCCACTCGAGCGTGTCGGCGAGGTAGATCTCCTCGGAGTAGAGGCCGATGAGGGAGACGGGTCCGCCGGATTGGATGAGGATCTGGTCGGCGTAGCAGCCGAGCATGAGTTCAGCGCGGTCGTAGGCTTCGGAGAAGACGTGGACCTTGCGGCCCGAAGCGCGGAGGCGCTCGATGGCCGTGCCGAGTTCTTCGATCTGCGTGGGAGAGAGTGATGCGCCGCGGAGACGGACGACCAGGCCGTGGAGGTCGGGGTCGTTGCCCGCGCGGTCGACGGCGTCGATGAGCGAGCGGAGGGTTTGCTCGGGGTGCTCGAAGAGCGCAGCGGCGGCGGAGGCACGCTCGCGCGGGGCACGCTCGATCTCGATGAGACCGATGCCGGTGGGGCCGTTGGGTGGGGCGGAGGGGAGCGCGGGGACGGACGATGCGAAGACAGCGAGTGCGAGGAGTGCGGTGAGTGTGCGGACCATAGGTGATGCTCCGGTTCGAGCGAGCGAGTGCGGAACGGTGTTGGAGGATACACGCGAACGCGGGAAGGGCTGCGGTGCGGCGCGTGCATGGGATGGCACGAACGCTCAGGCGTAGCCGAGTTCGTCGAGGTCGTCCTCGGTGAGGCCGAAGTGGTGGCCGACTTCGTGGCGGAGGGTGATGGCGATCTCTTCGTAGATTCGGTCGTCGGCGTCGGGGTCGGACCAATCGCCGGTGACGGCGCCCTCGAAACCGCCGTCGGCCTCGGAGGCAAAGGCGAGCGAGACAATGCCCTCGCGAAAGAGGTGGATCTCTTCGGGGGCGATGGAGCCGGGGAGGTCGTCGTGCGACCAGCCGCCCTCCATGCCGATGCCGCGTTCGGTGATGGCGTGGCCGGTGTGGAGGCCGCAGAGGTCGGAGCCGTCGGCATCGGGCTCGAGGACGCCCTCGCGCTGGAGTTGGTGGAGCATCTCGGGCGTGGGTCGGTCGAGGACGACGACGCGGACTTCGTCGAGCAGGGTGCGGACGGTGTCGGGGAGGTCGTGGATGACCTCTTCGACGAGCGCATCGAAACGGCGCTGTTCGCTGGGCTTCATGGGTGGGGATGGCTTGGGCGGCGTCAGGGCGCGGGGGGCGGGTTGGGATCGGTGGGCTGGGAGGGTGATCGCCGGGGGGCGAGGGCCATGATCGCGGAGCCTGGGTCGTGGCCGCGGCGGATAACGGCGGAGAGGGTGGGGCTGGGGATGAGGACGGCGGAGGCGATGCGGAAGGAGTCGGCGATGCCACCGATGAAGCCGAGTGTGAGGAGAAGCGAGCCGAAGACGATGAGGGTCATTCCGAGCGTGCGGACGACCTGGGGGATCAGGTCGGGGTGGGCAGTGCCCGGCGCTGTGAGCGGGCGGGCGGTCATGTTCGCGGCCCATCCGCCGAGGAAGTGGCCGAGCGCGATGACGGCGGCGGCGGCGGCCATGGCATACAGGGTCTGGCGGTCGACGCGACCGGTGCGCATGACGAGGCATCTCGCAACCAGAAGGCGGATGGCGGGGCGGTGGAGGAGGATGATCGCGGCGACGAGGAGGGCGGAGCCGACACCGAGTGCGGACTCGCGCGGGATGGGTCGCCAGCCGTGGACGTAACTCCACGCGCGCGGGGCCTGTGCGATGGTGTGGATCTCGCCGAGACACCAAGCAAGCGGCACGCACAGGAGCGAGCCGAGGACGCACATCGCGGTCGTACGGACGGGCACGCCGGCGTGCGGGCGCGAGAAGGCGAGGGCGCTGAGGCCGACGAGCAGGACCAGGACCAAGATCGGGCCGGAAATCGGCCATTGGGTCGTCGGCACCCAGCCGGTCCAGGCGAGCGCATCGGAGACGTGGGGCACCCACGAGATGAGCGTGGCGAGCAGCGCGAAGACCGACCACGAGGCGAGACCGATGGCGACGAGCCGTCGGTGGCGGATGGGACGGAGTTCGTTGGCGAGCGGATCGACGATCGCGAGGATGGTGGCGCGGATGCGAACGCCGCACTCGGGGCAGCGGCCGCGGATGGAGATTCCCTTGAGGTTGTATCCGCAGACGATGCACTTGAGGTCACCGCCGAGTGCGCGGCCGAGGCGGCTGGCGGGTGTGGCGGCCGCAGCGCCTGCATCGGCTTCTCCCGATCTCGCATCGAGCGCGGGGGGCGGGTCGGTGGCGTGTGCGTGCTCCGGTTCGTCGTGCATGGTGATGATGGATCGGTCAGAGCGGACGTTGTGCGCGGGAGGATGCACGATCGTAACACTGGGCGGTTGCGACCCCTTCGGTCCGTTGGTGGGTGGAGCGGAGGAGAATCCAACCGGTGCCGGGTTCCGTTCGTATACTCGGCAGGTCCGGTCCGCAACCTTTGCAGGAAGAAGCCCGCCGTATGCCAGACGCGATTCAGATGCTCCGCGAGAGCGTGTGCAAGGTGTACCTCGGGAATCGCCGAGCGGTGGACCGGGCGATCTGCACGCTGCTCGCGCGTGGACACTTGCTGATCGAGGACGTGCCGGGGGTTGGGAAGACGGTCTTGGCGACGGCGTTGGCGCGGTCGATTGACTGCTCATTCTCGCGGATTCAGTTGACGCCGGACCTGTTGCCGACGGACATCCTGGGTGTGACGGTGTTCGTGCGCGACCATGCGGGGGGCACGAGCAACGGATCGGCCGCAGCGTCGGCGAGTGCGGGGGCTGGAGCGGCCGGCTCGGGTGGGGGTGGAGGGCGGTTCGAGTTTCGCAGGGGGCCGATCTTCGCGAATGTCGTGCTGGCGGACGAAATCAACCGAACCCCGCCGCGGACACAGACAGCATTGCTGGAGGCGATGGCGGAGGGGACGGTGACGGTGGACGGGCGGACGTACCCGCTTGAACGTCCCTTCATGATCATCGCGACGCAGAACCCGTACGACTTCGAGGGGACGTACCCACTGCCGGAGAATCAGTTGGATCGGTTCTTCATGCGGATCGGGCTGGGGTACCCGTCGGCGGAGGAGGAGATCAACGTGCTGTCGCAACGCCCGGCGGAGCACGCGCTGCAGCAACTCGCCCCCGCGCTGAGTGTTCAGGACGTGCGAGCGCTGCAGGACCGAGTGGACCATGTGAAGATGGACCGGACGCTGACGGAGTACATTGTGGCGTTCGCGGCGTCGACGCGGAAGCGATCGGAACTTCAGGTCGGCCTGTCGCCGCGAGGTTCGCTGGCGCTGGCGCAGGCCGCGCGGGCGACGGCGGTGATGAGCGGGCGGGACTACGTGATCCCGGAGGACATCACGGAGAACGTGCTGGCGGTGTGCGCGCACCGTGTGCAGACACGCGGGTATACGCCGGTGCACGCGGCGGCGATCGATCACTCGGAGGATGCGGATGACCGGTTCCCACCCGGCTCGCCGCAGGCGATTCTGATGAGCGTGCTGGAGTCGGTCGCAAGCCCGGTTTGAGTTCCGCCCCCCACCACTAACCCTCCACCGCCCAACCACACGCCCCCCCACACCTCGCCCCGGTCTTGTGGCGAGGATGACGAAACGGAAACGTGAAGCACTGAAGGAGACGCGATGGCCAGATTGATTCGAGTGGAGGCGAGCGGTCCGATCAAGATCGAACCCGCGCAGTTTCCTCGCGACGAGCAGGGCAACCTGAAGCCGATGTTCATTTGCGCGTGCGGGCTGAGCAAGAACTCACCGTTTTGCGATGGCGCGCACAAGGCTTGCCGGGCGAGCGAGCAGGCGGGGACGCTGTACGTCTACGACCGCGACCGGACGGCGGTGGTGGAAGAGCGTCGCGACACGTGATCGCACGACGGAGACTCGGCACGGCTATCGGCGGAACTGAAGATCAGCGCGGATCGCGGCGAGGCGGTCGATTCGTTCCTTGACGGACTGCGGGCGTTTGTCCTGCTTCGTGTCGGCCGACTCCCAGAGCGAGGCATACGCGTACAGAGCCAGACCGTGGGGTGACTGCTGGCGCGAGGAGACGATTTGTGCGCGGCTCTCGGCGGGCTTGTGCATGTAAATGCCAAGGCCGGGGATGATGCGCTTGCCGGGGGCGGCGGCGGACCACTCGCTGAGGTCGCGGTCGAAGTCGTCGTTCTTGGCGGTGTAGATCATGGGGCAGGCGAAATCGATGAGGCCGAGGTTGAGCCAGCGTGCGGCGTCCTGCGCGTAGGTGTCGCGCGCAACAGACGGTGATCGCCAGACCGCGGCGGAGAGGAGCGCGCCGGGGCGAGCGGGCATGGCCTCTTCGCGGATGCGGCGAACGAGAAGGGTGACGAGGTTGGTTCGCCAGGCGTGCATCTGGGCGTGGAGTTGGCGGGCGTCGAGTTTGGCGGGATCGACGCGCGCGTCCCGCGCAAACTGGGCGAGCGTTTCGGGGTCCTGCATGTAGCGGACTTTGGCATCGAAGGTCTCGGAAACGTAGCGGATGTAGTCGAGGTGGAGGCCGTCGACGTTGTAGCGAGTAAGGATGTCCCTGCAGACGGCGATGATGTGGTCCTGAACGTCTCGGCGCGCGAAGTTGACGATGACGTAGTGGTCGTGGAGTTGCTGGGGGGAGCCGTCGGCCTGACGGAGCCGCCAGCCGGGCTTGGCGTGGAAGATGTGCCGACGGTCGGTGGGCGGGTTCTTGCCGCGCCAGAGGGGCATGGCGTTGACCCACGCGTGCAGGCGGATGCCGCGTACGTGTGACTGATCGATCGCTCGTCGGAGCGGGTCGAAGTTGGGCGGGCGCGTGCCGGAGGGCGTCTTCTCGCAGATTTCCTCGCCCCAGGGTTCGAGCGCGCTTGGGTAGAAGGCGTCGGCCTGGCCGCGGACCTGCCAGAAGATGTCGGTGACACCGAGCGAGGCCGCGCGGGCGATGGCGTCGTCGACATCCTGCTGCGTTCGATAGTCCCAGCGGTTGATCCAGAGGCCGAGCATGGGGCGGGTGACCTGCCCGCCGGTCGAGGGCGGGGTGCCGGGCGCGCCGGGTTTGGCGGGGCGCTGCGGCTGGGCGGAGGTCATGGCGCAAGCGCTGAGGCAGACGGCGAGCAGGAGCGTCCAAGAGATGATGCGCGTCATAGGGAGGCTCATCGGTTCGGGGCGTGCGGGCGTGTGCAAGGAATAAGCAGGAACTGGACGTTGGGCAAAGACTCGTCGCTTGCAGGCGGGCGGGGGAGGGGCACGATACACTGGCCGCGTCATGGATGATTCGATCGGATCAACCTTGCGCGCGCGGCTGTGCGTGCTTGCCAGCGGCTCGGGGGGAAACTGTTCGGTGCTTGTGGTGGAGCGGCCGGGGGTTTGGGGTCTAAGCGCTGCGGATGAGGAATCGGCGGGAGGGTCGTCGAGCGCGCGGGTTTGCCTGATCGACTTGGGCCTGTCGCCCCGGCGCACGTTCTCGCTGCTGGCGGAGATGGGCGTACGGCCGGACCAGGTGGACGACGTGCTGCTGACGCATTTCGACAGCGACCACCTGCACCGCGGCTGGCTCTCGCCGGGCGGTCGGGCGTTTCCGCGGCACACGCGGGTTCATGTGCATCGCACGCACGCGCGCCGGGCCGAGCGGTGCGGGCTGTTTGAAGTGGAGGTCGGCGGCGGGAAACGACCGCGCCGGGCGAACGGGATTGAGCGGTCTGGGGGTGGTCGCGAGTATGACGGGGGTTTCGCGCTGCACGAGTGCGTGCGCGTGGACCCGATCGTGATGGACCACGACGACCAGGGCGTGGTGGCGTTTCGATTCGACTTTGCGGCGGAGGCGGCCGAGGGGTCAACCGTCGAAGGACAGACGCTGACAGGGTCGCTGGGATTTGCGACGGACCTGGGGCGCGTGACGCCGGACCTGACAAGGCACCTTCGCGGAGTGAACGTACTGGCGATCGAGAGCAACTACTGCCCTCAACGACAGCAATGGTCGGGTAGGCCGGAGGCTCTGAAGCAGCGGATCATGGGCGGGAATGGGCACCTGAGCAACGAACAAGCGCTGGAGGCGATCTCTGCGATCGGCACGCCCGAGCACGTGGTGCTGCTGCACCTTTCTCGCGAGTGCAACTGCCCGGAGCAGGTGCGCGCGATGCACGAGGGCTCGGACTATGCACTGACGATCAGTTCGCAGTTCGAATCGACGCGGTGGGTGCGCGTGGCGCCCGCGCTGTGCCCCGTGGCGATCCGGCGGAGTCTGCGCGTCGAGCAGCCGTCGCTGTTTGTGGCTTCGGCGGCGGGGCGGGCGAGGGCCGGGGCGAGTTTGACATGATCCGGGCGCTGACGTTTCGCGGCGGGCGAGGAGGGTCTGGCGAAGACGCGGTGCGGGCGGGAGTTGTGCGCGAGGATCGCGCGGCCGGAGCGCGGCTTCCGTCGTGGTACGTTCGGCTGTTGAAGGGCGTACGTCGGATTGGGCAACGTGCGCGCACGTTCGTTCGGTGGCGGCGGGGCGTGCGCGTCGCGGGTGTGTGGTACAAGGAACTCACGGCGACGCCGATGCATCGGGCGCTCCGACCGCCGCCGCGCGGGCCGGGGTATAAGGACTATCGCGTCACGTTCGCGGACGGGAGCAAACAGGTAATCCGGTGCTCGGCGGGCGAAGTGTACGCGGACCTGATGGGGTCTGTGGGACTTGGACACTTGCACACGATCGCGGGGATGATCAGGCCGGGGTGGCGTGTGCTGGAGGTCGGCTCGGGGAGCGGGTATCGCGCGGCGTGGCTGGCGTCGGTGGTGGGGCCGTCTGGGAGCGTGGTGGCACTGGGGCAGACGCGCGAGCCGGTGGAGTACGCGATTCGGCGGTATCGACTGCCGAACGTGGCGTTCGAGGTTGCGTCGCCGCAGTCGCTTTCGGGGGAGATCGACGGGGCATTCGACTGCGTGGTCGTGTCGACGCGGATCGACGGGACGGCGGAGGGAGAGGGGGCGCTGCGCGAGGTGTGGCGGGTTCTGTCGCCGGGGGGATTGCTGGTGGCGCGCGAGGCGGAGGCGGAGGGTTGCATGGGTACGGGCTCGGTGGGGGCGGGCGAGGCGCCGAGCGCGGGCGAGCGACTGCTTGAGCGGCTGATCGCTGCGCACCGCGTGCTGGGCGAATCCGGCACGATCGAAATGCCTCGGACGATCGCCCGGCTGGACGAGGAAGTTGGTGACGGGCGGGGCGTGGAGATGCTGGCGGTACTCAAGCCCGAGGGAACGGGGCTGGGCCGCGAGCGACCGCCGGGCGGGACGAGGGGCGATGGTCCAAAGCACGATGACGACGAAGACGGGCCAGAGCAAGGGTTAAGTCGATGACGGCCCGGTCGTGGGAACGTCGTTGGTGGTGGTGACGGCACGGAGCAGGTCCTGCCACGCGGCGAGCCTGGCGCGGCGCTCGGCGAGGCGGAACGGCCGGCTGTGGCGTCGCCAGTCGGTGAGGACGGTTTTGAGGAGGTGGCTGCGCGCCTTTCTGAGATGGGGCGCGATCCAGTCCGGGCCGGGCCGGCCGTGGGCGAGCCACTTGATGCTCGGTTCGCTGGCGGCGATGCCGGCGAGGAGTCGGCGGAGGTAGTCGGGACGCTGGCGTTCAGGGGGGATGCAGTGCGTGGTGCGAGCGGCGGGGTCGTACCAGACGTTCCAGCCGGCGTGGCGGATGCGGATGCAGATCTCGGCGTCTTCACCCGAACTGAGGGTGTCGCCCTTGCGGCCGGTCATGCGTGGGGCGTCGATCCAGCCGGATTGGTGGAGCGCTTCGCGCCTGATGGCCATGGTGGCGCCGACGACGATCGACTCGGGTTCGGTGAGGATGTGCGCGGATGGGCCGAGGTCCTGGCCAGCGAGATAAGGCGCGTATCGCTCGCCCGCTGGGTGGATTGGTGGCTCGAAGCGGAGCGTGACGAGGCCGCCGACGATGCCCGCACGCGGATCAGCATCGAATCGGGCGAGCACGGCTGCGGCCCACGCAGGGTCGAGGAGGCAGTCGTCATCGACGAACGCGATGACGGGCTCGGTGGACTCGGCGAGGGCGCGCTGCCTTGCGGCGGTGAGGCCTTGACGCGGCTCGCGGATGCGATGGACGTTGATCGCGGTGCAACGCGACGCGAAGGCGTCGACGACTTCGGGCGTGTTGTCGGTGCAGTTGTTGTCGATGACCAGGACGCGCGTGACCCGGCCGCCGAGGTGATCGACTCGGGCGAGGGATTCGAGGGTGTCGATGATGCACCGGCCGCGGTTGTAGGTGCAGACTGCGAAGACCATCGGCTCGGATCGTGGAGAGTCGGTCACGCCGAAGGCTCCGCGACGGGTGCGGTGGAGGGGGTCGATCGACGGGCGCGGAGCGGACCTCGGAGCAATCGGCGGATGCGCGACTTGAGCGGCGGCGTGAAGCCGTGACGTCGGGCGGCTTCGAGCAACGATCGCCACGCGGCCTCGTCGGCGTCGGCTTTGGAGCAGGCGTTGATCAGCCAGCGCGTGGCCTGCTCGAAGTGCTGGCGGGCGATGCCGCTGTCGTTGGCGTGACGGTCCAAGAGCGTGACGTGGTCGCGGACTCGGCGGGCGAAGTGCGATGTCGAGGTGAGGTTGGAGCCGGTCGAGCAGTGCTCGGTGTAGAGGATCGCCGGGGCGCTGGAGACGGCGAGCGGGCCGTGCTGTGCGAGGCGGTAGAAAAACTCGCGGTCTTCTCCGAGACGTAGGGATTCGTCGAACCTGAGACCGGCGCGAATCGCGGCCTTGGAGACGAGTGCGCCGGTGGCGCTGAAGAGGGAGATTGGACGGAAGATGTGGGCGGGGTGCGGGAGGGCGCGGTCGGCCCACTCGGGTGGGACGGGGCCGGGCCATTGGCGCTCGCCGTGATCGGGGTTTGGAGTCTCGGTCTCCTCGTGGGGAGCGGACAGGCGGTGGATTCGAGCGGGGACCGCCCCGGCGGCGTTGAGGCTCACCGCGAGCGAAAGCAAGGCGCGAACGCCTTCGGGGATCGCGCGGTCGTCGGCGTCGAGAAGGAAGGCCCAATCGGCGTCGGACGCGGCGAGGTGGTCGAACGCGCGGTTTCGTGCTGCGGACGGGCCGGCGTTGCTTTGTCGCAGTAGCTCGACGGACGGCACGGGGCCGCTGGAACGATCGGCGGGCAGGGCGGGGGGTTGGACGGGCGGGGTTGAGCCGTCGTCGACGATGACGATGCGCTGCAGGCCGAAGGACGCGCAGGGGAGGAGTGAAGCGACCGCCCAATCGAGCCAGCCGGGCTTCGGGTTGTAGGCCGGGATCACCGCATCGAAGGTCGGCACGGGCAAGTGTACCGGCGGGGAAGGGCGTTTCGGACGGGTCCGTGGGCACGCGACGGGTCGGGCGAGAACCTACCGTTGGGTTGCATGACCAAGAGCAACCGCGAACCCCAATCTCCTCGGCGATCATCGCCGGGCGCGTCGCACGAAAGCACGATCCCGAAGCCCGATTCCGGCATTCCTTCCCCCCCAGCTTTTCGCCGCGCGGGGGAGGATGGGCCATCGCACGAGCGGTATCCGACTACGAGCCTGAGCGACCCCGCGAAGTTGCGGACGTTCGCGATCGAGGCCGCACGCATGTTGTCCGACGACAAGTGCACCGACGTGGTGTGCCTGGACGTACGGGGGTTGAGCCAGGTTTCGGACTACATCGTGATCGGCTCGGGGACGTCGGACCGGCAGATGCGGAGCGCGGGGGACGACGTGGACAAACTGGCGGGGCGGATGGACATGGGGCGGTTTCGACGCTCGGAGGATGAGCGAGCAACGTGGATCGTGATGGACTGCATCGACGTGGTGGTGCACATCTTCGAGCCGAACACGCGGTCGCACTACGACCTTGAGATGCTGTGGGGCGATGCGGATCGGATCGCGTGGGAGCGTGACGGGAACTCGGACGGATCGGCGGAACGGCCCGGGCTGCCCGGGCGTCGGGGGCGGAGCGAGTGAGCGTCGGCAGCGATCAATCCTCGCGCATCGTGCGGATGGATCTTTCGGCGTCGGGAAACTCGGCCGGCGAAGGTGGAGCGGATCGGAGTTATGACGTGGTGGTGGCTCGCGATGCGCTGCTGGAACTGGGTTCGCGGCTGCGCGCGGTCTCGCCGGGGGCGCAGCGGGCGCTGCTTGTGGTCGATGGCGGCTTGCCGGACGGGGTGGTCGGGAAGGCGGTGGGGTCGATCGCGTCGGCGGGTGTGCGTGCGGTGGTGCACACGGTTCGGGCGAGCGAACGGGCCAAGTCGCTCGGGACGCTGGAGGGGGTACTGCACGCAGCGATGCGCGAGCGGCTGGAGCGGGAAGAGCCCTTTGTCGCTCTCGGTGGGGGCATCGTGGGCGATGTCGCGGGCTTTGCCGCGGCGGTGTATCGGCGCGGTGTGGCGGTGATTCAGTGTCCGACGACGCTGCTGGCGATGGTCGATGCTTCGGTGGGCGGGAAGACGGGGGTGAACCTGGCGATGGAGGAGGGCGGGGGGCTTCGCAAGAACATGGTGGGGGTGTTCTGGCAGCCGAGCGCGGTGCTGTGCGACCTTGAAGCGCTCACGAGCCTGCCGGAGCGGGAGTATCGGGCTGGGTTGGCGGAGTGTCTGAAGCACGCGCTCATCGGGATCGCCTTTGGTGAGCCGGGGTTGCTCGACTGGATGATGGATCGCGCTGCGGACGTGGCCGCGCGGCGGCACGAGGTGATGGCGGAGTTGATCGCGAGGAACGTCGCGGTCAAGTGCCGGGTGGTGGCGGGCGATGAGCGCGAGACGCGGAACGCTTCGGCGACGGGCCGTGGCGCGTTGAACGCGGGGCACACGTTCGCGCACGCGATCGAGTCCGCGTTTGCGGTGGATGGCGGTGATCGCGATGATCACGGCGTTCTGCACGGCGAGGCGGTGGGCCTGGGGCTGATCGGCGAGGTCGCGGTGGCGGGAAGCATGGGGCTGCTGGGCGAGACGGGGACTACGTACGCGGATCGGGTTACGGAGTGGGTTGCGAGGCTCGGGCTGCCAACGCGACTGCCGGGGCCGGTGTCCGCGGAGCGGCTGATCGAAGCGATGAGAGACGACAAGAAGGTTGCGGGGGGGCGAATCAGATTGATGTCACCGACGCCCGATCGGCGCGTCGTGATCGTGGACGATCCTTCGGCGGGGGCGCTCCGGGGTGCTCTGGAGCGGCTGGGCGCTGCGGTCTGAAATCGGCACGAGATGATGGAGTGTGGGCACCACCGGAACTGGTGGCAGTGATGGCGCGGGGTGGCATCCAGCGCGATGAGGGGGCTGACCGAACTTGAACTTTTGGGGTTTCAAGGGCGATCGGATCGGGAACCGATAACTCCGCAAGTTCTGCGTGATCGAGCGCAAATCCGCTCGTGATCGTCGGTTGGCATCGCTCGCGCAGGGCCGTGTCTCATTCTCCGGAGCCGTGCATGCGCACGATCGCGATCGTGAATCAGAAGGGCGGCTGCGGCAAGACGACAACCGCGATCAATCTCGCGGGGGTGTTTGCGTCGAGAGGGCTGCGCACGCTGCTGATCGACATGGACCCGCAGGGGCATTGCGCAGCGGGTTTGGCGATACCGGAGCAGCGGCTGGACAAGACGATCGGGGAGGCGATGCTCGCCTCGGACTCGAGCCCGATCGACGCCGATCGATTGCTGTGGCGGGTAAGCCGGAACCTGGACCTTGCGCCGAGCAACACGCGTCTGGCTGCGCTCGAGGCAGCGCGGGGCGAACTTGCGGGCAGGCCCGAGCCGGAACTTCGGCTGAAGAAGACGATCGCGAGGTTCGAGTCACAGTACGACCTGTGCCTGATCGATTGCTCGCCGGCGATCGGGCTGTTGACGTTCAACGCGCTCGCCGCAGCGCAGGAAGTGATCATCCCGGTCGAGACGGGCTTCTTCGCGCTGCAAGGCGCAACGAAGCAGGTGAACGCGATCCGGTCGCTGTCGAAGCGGCTGGGCGTGACACAGACGTACCGGATTCTGGCGACGATGCACGACCCCGAGAGCATGCTCTCGAAGGACCTGCTCGACGAGATGCGTCGGCGGTTTCCCGGTCGGGTGATGCCGGCGGTGATCAGGTTCGACGTTCGACTGCGCGAAGCGGCGTCGTTCGGCCAGCCGGTGGTCGAGTACGCGCCGCAGTCGAGCGGTGCTGCGGACTATGGCGATCTGGCTACGTGGCTGATCGAGCACGGTCCGGCTGTGGCGGATGAACCGGCGGTGAACGACGAGACGGGTGAGCAGCCCGCAATCGCAGCGGAAGCGCCGCCGAGCCGCACGGCCGATATCGCTGCGCGGGCGAAGCGACTGCAGGAAGCGACATCGGGCAAGGGACAGGCGGAACGGACAACCGTTGCCGGGTCGGGTTTGGAAAGCGGCTATGAGCCTGTGGACCCGTTCGGTGGCAGGATGGTGTCGGGCAGCGCTCCATCAACGCTGCGACCAGCGATCGAGATCAAGCCGGGTCGTTCGACGGCGAGCGGCTCGGCACAGGCTGAGCGGGGGGCGGGCGGGGCATCGGGAACGGCCACGAGCGGGCTCGCGCGGTACGGCGTGACGCCGGGCGTGGAAGTCGCGAGGTTCGTGCTGCCCGCGACGATCGGGCGGCGGGTGAGCGTGGCGGGAGAGTTCAACGGGTGGTCTCCCGATCGGACGCCGATGCACCTGAACGAGACGGGGGAGACGTGGCAGGCGGATGTGCCGCTGCCGCCCGGCGCGAACCAGTATCGTCTGGTGGTTGACGGCGCGTGGATCGCGGACCCGTACAACCCGAACGTGGCGCCCAACCCGTTCGGCGGGACGAACAGCGTGGTGATGGTGGCGCCGTCGGTCGGTGCGCTGTCCGCAACCGCGAGCGCTGTTGGCGCGTCAACCGCTGTAACCACGACGAGCCCGGCCCGGAGCCACGCATGAGCACGTACTTCAACGGCCGCGGCATCGGTCGCAACAACGGCGTTCCGCAGATCCCTCCGAACGCGGCGAGGACGCGACTGACGGCGGTTGGCGATGTTGCCGCGCTGCGCTCGGGCGGGGAGGCTGAGGACGATTCGACGTTTGACACGCTAACGGACCTGTTCCTGGGTGACTTGCTGCCGGAGCCATCGCGGATCGACGGGAACAACCTGCCGATCGACGAGGAGGCGGAACGAGCGCTCTCGACGGGTGTTCCCGTTCGAGTCGCTGCAAAGTCGCCGGGGATTGAACTGCTGGTGCTGGGGCATCTGCCAGCGCTCGCGTCGGTGTGGGGGACGCAGCACCTGCGGGAGATCTCGCGCGAAACACCCGGCCCCGTGGCGAGCGTTCGGTGGCAGGGCGGGTTTGTGAGCATTGAGTACTTCGGCGTGGCTCCCGCGTCGTCGCAGGCCGTTTCCGGTCCCGGTAACACGGGCGTGGAATCGACGCTCGAACGAGTCGGCCGCACGGCTGCGCACGTGGTGCTTCGCGCAGAAGAGTCGGCGGAACTTCGGCTTGCCGAGTGCGCGGCGATCGACACGGTGACGATCCTGACCGGGGCGGACGAGGCGGCGACGATCGGCGCGTACCGCACGATCAAGTCGCTGGCGGCAAGGCTGCCGGAGGATCGGTCGCGGACGCTGCGCGTTCGCGTGGTGGTGGTCGGCGCGGACACCGAGCAGTCGCGGGAGGTAGGGGCGAGGCTGGCGGGCACGGCGAAGTCGTGCCTGGGTCGCGAAGTTGAATGGGAGACCACGCCCGCGCGGCTTGGGGCTGGTCGGCCGTCGGTGCTGGCCTTCAACGGTCGGAGCGAACTAACGCCGGAGTCGATGGTCGCGATGATCCGGTCCGCCGCCTCGACGGTCCAGACCTCAACGCCGACGGAGAGCGACGTCGATTCGGTGGGACGAGTCGGTCGGGTGCAGGCAATCGGGCTCCTGGAGCCATTCCGAGTCACGCCGGAACCGAAGCCCGCGGCGATCGCGCAGGCTGGAGCCTCGCCGATTGCGGCGGTACCCACACCCGCGATGGTCCCCGTGCCCGCACCCGTTGCACGGGCGGACACTCGGGAACAGATCACGACGACCGTTCGCACGACCGAGGGGATGATCGAGCCGACGGTTCGTTTGTCGCTGAGCGGGCATGTTGCGGGACTGTCGTCGGTGCCGATCGCGTGCCCGTACGCCGAGGGCGTCGAGTTCGCGCTCGATGAGAGCGGCAGGCTGCACGTGCTGGGCCGGCTGGATACGTCGAGGGCCGACGAAGCAGCGTTGCGTGACTTGATGGTGGCGAGCGAGTGGGTGCAGGCCCATGCCCCGCTGCTGAAACTCGCGGGTCCGTCGCTGCGCCGGGGCACGGAGACGGGCGGGGACCTGGACCTGAGCAACGGTCCGGTGATGCACCTGTTCTCGAGCGAGCCGAAGAAGGTTCGGCGGCTGCTGGAGACCGACGTGCGCGTTCACTTGCTCTCGCCGGTGTGCGTCGGAGGGAAGAGTGGCTGGTTCTGCACGCCGCTGAATTGACACGATCAGACGGAAGGAGGATCGGCGAGCGGCCCTATCAATGGGTGTGGGCGATCGGTGCGCCAATCAAACCAACACGCCCCGGGCGCGAAGCCAGGGGCGTGGGTGAAGGACTGATTGGGTGACGGGAACGGGCCGGGGGTCAGGCCGTTTCCTTGCGCTTGATGCGGAGTTCGGCCAGTCGCGGCGGACGCTCGACGTGGTGGGCGTCGATGACGTACTCGCATCCCTCGTTGTTAACCTCGGGGAGTTCGTACATGATGCCCATCATGATCTCTTCGAGGACCGCACGGAGGCCGCGGGCGCCGGTCTCTCGGGCGAGGGCCTTGCGAGAGATGGCCCGCAGCGCGCCCGGGGTGAAGGTCAGTTTGGCGTTCTCGAGCGAGAACATGTGCTGGTACTGACGGACCAGGGCGTTCTTGGGCTCGGTGAGAACGCTGACCATCGCCTCCTCGGTGAGGGGCATGAGCGGCGCGAGGACGGGGAGACGACCGACGAGTTCGGGGATCATGCCGTACTCGATCATGTCGTCGGGCGTGACCTGCGAGAGGACCTGTGCCCGCTCCTGCTCCATCGTGAGCATGTCCTGCGACGACACGGAGAAGCCGATGCGCTTCTTGCCGATGCGTCGGCGGATGATGTCCTCGATGCCGACGAAGGTGCCGCCGCAGATGAAGAGGATGTGGGTGGTGTCGATCTGGATGTACTGCTGTTCGGGGTGCTTGCGACCGCCCTGCGGGGGGACGTTGGCGACGGTGCCTTCGAGCATCTTCAGGAGGCTCTGCTGCACGCCCTCGCCCGAGACGTCGCGCGTGATCGAGACGTTGTGGCTGGTCTTGCCGATCTTGTCGATCTCGTCGATGTAGATGATGCCCCGCTGGCAGGCCTCGATGTCAAAGTCGGCGCTCTGGAGGAGCTTGAGCAGGAGGTTCTCGACGTCCTCGCCGACGTAGCCCGCCTCGGTGAGCGTGGTGGCGTCGCCGATGGCGAAGGGGACGTTGAGGATCCTCGCGAGTGTCTTGGCCAAGAGCGTCTTGCCCGACCCGGTGGGGCCGAGCATGAGGATGTTGCTCTTGTCCAACTCGATCGCGTTCTCTTCCTTTTCGGAGTGGATGAGCCGCTTGTAGTGCGAATGGACGGCGACGGACAGGGCTCGCTTGGCCTGGTCCTGACCGATGACGTACTGGTCGAGGTATTCCTTGATCTGGCGGGGCGCGGGAATCTCGGTGAAGAGCGCACCCGCGGAGGAAACCCGGCGGCGCTCCTGCCTGAAGATGTTCTGGCAGAGTTCCGTGCAGTTGGCGCAGATATAGACGTCGCCGGGACCTTCGACCATGGGGCCGACGTCGCGGCTGGTCTTGCCGCAGAAGGAGCAGGTCGTGACGCGACGGCCTTTGAAGCCGCCGCCGCCCGAACCCCCGGCGCTGCCCGATCCGGGGAGGTTCATATCCGATCCGTCCTTGCTGCCCTTCGCCATGAACGCCTCTTTGTAGCCGCGGCGGCTTTTTGAAGTGTGCGAGTGAGAGAGTCGGGAGAGTATCGGCCGGGAGCCCCGTCCCCTCCACAAGGGAGGCGGAGATGCCCGGCGAACCGGACGCGGGGAGGGCTGGATGCTCCCGTTGCGGCGGTCCGCTCGCACCCTCTCTGTGGTTTGATCGGACTGTAGTGGGCGGGAGACGGGCGGGTCCAACGTCCGCTATCTCGGGCCCGAAGGGTTGTCCGGGGCTTCCCCACCCCCCGGTGTGGGCCTGTCCGAAGCCTCTCTGCCATCCGGGGGTTCGCGGTATGTCGGTTGTGGGGTCGGCCGCATGGGCAGAGGCGCACCGGTGAGGTCGAAGCCGGGAGCGGCGGTCACCGCGCCGTCGGACGCAACCTTCCGGACGGCTGGCTTCGCCTCCGGAGAGTTGGGTTGAGGAGCCGGTGCACGACGTGGGGGTGCCTCGCGGTTGGGCACTTTGGTGCGCTGGTCCATTTCCTCGACCGCGCGGTGTCGCCAGGCGGAGCGGGCCTTGTCGAACTCGTCTTGCGAGAGTTGGCCGGACTGTTTGAGCCTGCGCAGTTCGTCCATTAGCCCGGCGGCCTCGCCCGCGGCGGGCTTGCCGCCGATGGTGCGCCGGCGGATGCTGAACAGGACCGCGCCAAGGATGGTGCTCACCACGGCGATGACGATCGCCCACATGATGATGCTCTTGGAATCGCTGTGACCGGCAACGCGGCCCCAGAGCAGCAGCGGAGCACCGAAGCCGAGCATCACGGCGGCGTGGTCGAACTTGGAGGGCATGTCAGGCGATCGAGCCATGAGCGTCGGGTTGGGCTTCCCTCGCAGATTGCGCCGCCGCGGATGAGGATTCGGCTCCAGACGGCCAGAGCGGCTTCCGCTGAGTGTCTATGTCGGACCGGCGATGCGCCGATCCGCACATCCTTACGACGGAACGGGGCGCTTCGTGCGGTTGGGCGGTGGTGTGGGTGGGCATCAATGCCCCGCCGAGATCGTGCTGCGCAGCGGGGTGAGAACGTTGGGCAGGACGACCGAGTCGATCAGTTCCATCGCCTGAGCGTGGAGCGCTTCGAGCGCGGCGGGGAGGTCGGCGACGTCTCGGAACGGCCCGAGGCGGCGGACGGTGAGGTAGACGCTGATCGGAGATTCGGGCGCTTCGGCCTGATCGGTCCACGCGCCGTCGCCTGCGGCTCGGCTTCGGCCTGTGCGTGGCGTTGTGCGCGTCTTGACCTCGAGGAACGCCTGACGGTCGGGCGAATCACCGAGGCAGACGCCCATCATGGGCTGGCACTCGAGGGGGACGACGTTCGGACGGTCGAGGAGTGAGGAGATCGCCGAGCCGGCCATGAGCGCGCGGTGAACGATCGCGTCGTGGTTTCCGGCCGCTTCGAGATCGAAGCCGTAGAGCAGTTCGAGATGGTCGGCGTCGAGGGCGGAGATGTCGACGAAGAAGGGGGCGGTTTCGAGGACCACACGGTGCAGCCCGAGCGCTTCGGCCTGTGTGGAAGGGTTGGCGACGCCGGAGCGGATGCTGGTTCGGCGGATCGCGATCCACTGCTGCAGCGAGTTGACATCGTCGGCGGGCGTTTCGAGCGCCAGTTCGTTGTTCAGCCGGCGCATGCGGTCGAGCCGCGGGTGCTCGCGGCGCAGGCGATCGAACAGGGCGAGAACGGTCTCGCGCCGCATCGAGAGGTCGAGTTTGAGGCTGAGGCGCTGGTTGACGTAATGGTCGGTGCAGAACGCCGCGTGACTGAACGCCATGGATCGCTTCCTTGCGAGGTATCGACGCCGAGCAGTCTAACCGGAACGGGGTGGATACTTGGGCAATCGACAGGATCGTGCGGCGTTGATCCTGTCGTGGTCGGTTGTGCCGTTCAGCCGGAAGCAGCTAGGCCGGGCCGACCGACGCCGATAGTCTGTGTCGCCATGAATGTGAAGTCGATCAGCGTGATTCTGCTTGTGACAGCCGCAGGGCTGCTGTTCGCGTCGTGCGGCGAGTGCCGGGAGTGCGGAACGGTGGCTGTGGGCGCGGAAGGCGCACCGTCCGATGGAATGCCATCAACCCGCATCGAACTGGTGCGTGTTGCGAACACCTACTGCGTTGTGTCGCCGGAGGACATGGTCAGCCCGAACCGGCTCACGATTCCCGACCTGACGCGGGAGTTCGGCGGGGTCGTGTATGGGCTGTGCTGCGACGGGTGCCTGAAGGTGTGGGACGATTCGACCGACGAGGAGCGCCGAAGGATGGTGGCCCGCACGATGGCGCGCGAGCCCGAGTGATGAGCGGTTTGGGAGTCGGCGTTACGCCTGCACGCGCCGCATCGGCTGCTTCTGCCCGTAGGTCAGGCCTCGCCATACCCATTCGGCCGGGCCGAAGCGGTACTTGGCGAGCCACAGGGGACTCCAGATCAGTTGCACGGTCCAGATCCCGAGCACGATGAGGATGAGTTCAACGCGGTCGAAGCGCTGAAACATGCCCAGCCCCCACGCCGAGAAGATGAACATGCAAATCAGAGTCTGCGTGAGGTAGTTGGTGAGGGCCATTCGCCCGACCTGCGCGAGGACGTGCTGCGCCCCGGCGAAGAGTCCCGCTTTGCAGATGATCATGATGAGGCCAACGTGACCGAGGGCGACGAAGAGGCTGCCGAAGTAGTTGGCGTTGAATCCCCACATGTGGACGTAGACCACGTCGAAGCCGGAGGAAAGCCCGCCGAGCATGCCTGGGATGATGAACGCGAACCCGATGGGATAGCCGAGCGCCATCATGCCCGCGTAGAAGCGGAACGAGCGTTGGGCGGTAAATACGCCCATCTTCATCAGGGCCACGCCGAGCATCATGGCGCCGAGGATCCTCCAGGTGCCGAAGAACGGCATCATGAAGAAGTGCATGATGAAGACGTGCTTTGCGTTCCAGAGCAAGAGGCCCGTGACGGAGCCGCCGCGCGCGGCGGTCTCTGCGGCGATCTGCTCCGGGGTCGGATCGAAATCCGCTGAGATTGAGGCCCACATCGAGTCCCACTGCTCGGATCCACTTTCGCGCATGAGGTGGAACATCAAGCCGAGGCCGAAGAAGAGGATCGCGCCGACCGAAATGAGCGCCATGCCCACGATGATGAGCACGCCCGGCGACCACTTGCGCATGAGGTAGAGGATCATGCCGCAGAGGGCGTAGGCGAAGAGGATGTCACCGAACCAGAGCAGATAGGCGTGGAGGAAGCCGATGAGGACCAGCCAACCCGTGCGCTTGTAGAAAAGGCCCGCGGGCGATGCGCCGCGAGACTCGGCCCGGCCGGTGATCACAATCATGCCCGCACCGAAGAGCATGGAGAAGATGGTCATCATCTTCATGTCGAGCGTGAGGTGCGTGACGACCCAGACCCAGAAGTTCGCCCCCTCGAACCCCCCCGCCACCTTCGGATTCATGAAGGCCGCGGAGACAAGGGCGAAGCCCGTGAGCACGTTCATGGGCAGGATGCCCAGAACGGCCACGCCTCGGAGCGTATCGATGCTCTGGATGCGTTCTGCGCCGGAGATCGGCGCGGGGGTTGGCTTGGAGACCGGCGCGATCGCGGGCGATTCGACTTCGGTTTCGAGAGCGGTGTGCTGATCGATCTGACTCATGGTTGGGTGATCCAGCGAACAAGCTCGTCGGTTTGAGAGAGATCGGGCACAACCCTGTCCGCCCCGCAATGGCTGAGCTCCTCAACCCCGTGGCGGCCGGTGGCAACGCCGAGCGACCGGCACCCGGACTCGCGCGCTGCGCGCACGTCGTGCGGGGTGTCGCCGATGATGACGACCTCGCGGCTGTCGATGCGCGAGGCGGTGAGGCGTGCGTAGCGCTCCATCGCCACGGGTGGAAGGTGGGCGCGGTCGGGAGGGTCGTGCGGCGAGTCGTCTCCCCAGACGCGCACGGCGAACTGCGTGGTTGGGATTCCGCAGGCTTCGAGTTTCATCAAGCCGGTCGGCTCGAAATTGCCCGTGAGCAGGCCCACGACCGTTCCATCCACAGCGCGGAGCGTGGAGAGCAGGTTCGCAACGCCGGGGAGCGCCCGCTTGACCGGCGCCGCGACGAGCAACTCGGCGAGTTCACGCTCGTATCGCTCGCGGAATTGCGAGACGCGGTCGGCTGTCGGTTGGACACCGGAGACCCGGAACATCTCGCGGATGAGCACGGGATCGAGCCCGCCGCCGAATTGCAGGCCGTCGGCGTGAAACCCCGGTCCGAACAGGGCATGCCCGGCCTGAACCATCGCCCGCACGCCCAATCCGGCCGTGGTGATCAGGGTCGCATCGATGTCGAACAGCACCAGTTTGGCCACGCACGCACCTCAGCGTTCGATCCGGAACCCCGCCTCGCCCGGCACTTCGGCGACGGGCGACTCCGTTCGATTGGTAATGAACCCACCCATTTGGGTGGCGAGCGAATCGAGATACGACTGCACCTCGCGGGGCTGTCCTTGGGCTTCGAGCAGCACCGAGCCGTCGAGTTCGTTTCTGACCCAACCGGTGATCTCAAACCGCCGGGCGATGGCCGCGGCGGTCATTCTGAACCCGACCCCTTGGACTCGGCCGTCATATCGGACTTGCGTTCGCACGGTGTCAGCATACGCGGACGGTACTAAGGAGCCATCAGGCTGGTCGGAAGCCGTCAGATACGAAGAAGTTAGCTCCAAGCCCCGACAATGTTTGACGGTCGTAAGGCCTGTGCTACGTTTGCCAAGTCTGGAACCCGCCCGTACCTCGGATCGACTGGCCAATTCGCACCGGCATTGTCCGGCTTCAGGCCACGATCAACCCCATTCGCCGGGCGCAAAGTTCTCCGACCAAGGGGCCCGACGCGTGCCCCCCGCCGCTCTCGCCGGTCGTTTGACCGCAGGCAGCGATCAGGATGCGCGTCGGGCGGTTTGTCGTCCGGGAATGGTTCCCAGTCGGCGAAGTAAAAGGGTGTCCGGCCCGGTTCACGGGCAAGGGTGAGGTTGTCTCTTGGCGGCAGGCAAGGGTGGTCAGAGCGGTGTCGGTCGCGACACGCGTCGCAGCGCGTTGGGTGCGTTGTCGCATGGCGACGACAAGCGCCGCGTGCTTGACGCGACGGACATCGTGCGGCTGGTCGGCGACCACGTTGCGCTGAAACCCAAGGGTCGCGAGTTCATCGGGCTGTGTCCTTTCCACAACGATCACGCGCCGTCGATGTACGTCGTGCCGTCCAAGCAGATCTACCACTGCTTCTCGTGCGGCGCGGGTGGCAACGCTATCGACTTCACGATGAACTATCACAAGATGCCCTTCCTCGAGGCGCTCGAGTATCTGGCGCAGCGGGCGGGCGTCACGCTCACGCCACGCAGGCCTGAACGCCCGGTTGCTCGCGATGAGCGAGGCGGGGTGATCGGGCGGGCGGAACTGCTGGAGTCGAACGCGCGGGCGTCGGTGTTCTTCCGGACCATCCTCGGTCACGCCGAACACGGCAGGGCCGCACGCGAACTGATCGCCCGACGTGGCATCAGCGCCGAGATGGTTGAGTCGTTCGGGCTCGGCGCTTCGCCGGATCGTTGGGACGGCCTGTCGTCGACGATCGCGGCCAAGTCGTGGAGCGCGGAGGCGTTCGTGCAGGCCGGGCTGCTCAAGCCGCGGGCCACGGGCGGTTACTTTGACATGTTCCGCAACCGGCTGATGTTCCCGATCCACGACCAGGCCGGTCGGGTGATCGCGTTCGGGGCTCGTCGGATCAACGACGAAGAGGAGCCGAAGTATCTCAACTCCCCCGAGTCGCCGGTGTTCAACAAGTCGTCGACGCTCTACGGGCTGCACCAGGCGGCCCGCGCGATCCACTCGACGCGCACCGCGATCGTGACCGAGGGGTACATGGACACGATCGCGTGCCACCAGGCGGGCGTAACGAACGCCGTGGCGACGCTGGGCACCGCGCTGACGGAGGGGAACGCGCGTATCCTGCGCCGGCTGTGCGACACGGTGTACCTGCTGTTCGACGGCGATGCCGCGGGAATCAAGGCGGCCGAGCGCGCGGTGGCGGTCTTCTTTGCCGAGCCCGTGGACGTTCGGATCGCGGTGCTGTCGTCGGTCACGGACGCGAAGGACCCGGACGAACTTCTCAAACGCGAGAACGGACGGGCGATTCTGGATTCCGTGCTGGCCAAGGCCCTCGACCCGTTGGAACTGATGTTCCAAGGCGTGCGTTCTCGCATCGGCTCGGGCGGGATGGCCGCTCGGGCACGCGTGGTAGAAGAGTTCATCGCGACGCTGGCGGACCTGGGAATCTCGCGGCTCGACCCGATGCGCCGGCAACTGGTGAACAAGCGGCTGGCGGCAATCGCGGGCGTGGACCAGGCCACGATCGCCTCGATGGTGAGCGCCCGCGCAGCGCGTCGGCGCGTCGGGGAGCAACCGGCCCAGAGCGACGAGGCGGGGAGTGGTCGCGGGGCCGAGCGCGAACCCGATGCACCGCCCGTTGGGCCGCGCCGTCTCGGAGCGAGGGAACACCTGCTCGGGTGCGTGCTGTGCGAACCAACGCTGCTGATGGCGCTGGACGTCGAGCACGCCGAGGCTCTTGACCCCGAACGGTTCGCGGAAGAGGCTTTCCGCGAGGTTGCGAAGGTTGTTCACGAACTGTTCGTCAACGAGGAGTCGGCCGCGTTGGGCAACGTGCTGACGGCGATCGACGACTCGTCGGTGTGCGCAGCGGCGGTTGCGGCAGCGCGGGCGGTTGAATCGATCACCGACGGGCGATCGGAACGCCTTCACGAGCACTGGAACGAGCGGCTTCGCGCGGTTCTGCGCGAGGATCTGCGCACCGGCGTGCTGTCGGACGGCGGTCCTGATGCGGAACCCGATGCGGACGACTCGGCGGGCGCGGATGAGGACTGGCAGAAGACGATCCATCGGCTTCGGCGGCACGCCGCGACGCTCGGGCCGGACCCGACTGCGTTGCCAAGGCCTTCGGGGTAGCGAGGGAAGTTTCGATTTGCAACTTGCCACCGTGATCGGATGCACGATCGACGGCAAGAAGTTGATGTGGAAGGTCAAGTCTGGGGGAGTCGGGGCTACACTGGGCTCTTGGTCGCACGCTTCAGGACGTTGAGCATTGCGCGGAATGATCGTTCGATCGCTGACCGGCTCTCCGGCGGCGAGCGCAAAGGATCACAGGAGGCAACCGTGATTCTCGACCTGCACCCTGCGTTGGCGGAACTTCTCGAAGTCGGCCGACAACGCGGATGGCTCTCCTACGAGGAGATGAACAACACGCTGCCCGATGAGTGGGTGGACCCCGAGCGATTGCACGAACTGCTCGTGTTGATCGACGAGCGGGGGATCGAACTCATCGACGAGCCCGAGTATCGGGCGCGGTGCTTCCGCGAGGCAAGGAAGCGCGGCGTGCCGACGCAGACCATCACAGGCGAAGGCAACGGCGTGGTAACTCCTACGCGTGCGATGACCGTCGCCGGCGGGGACGGCCGGCCGGAGCCGCACGCCGCGGGCACGAACGGCAGGCTGACCGTCGCGGCGGCGATCGCGGTTCAGAACGAGCGTGACGCCGAGCCGGACGCGCAGCCGGACATCGACGACGCGGAGTTTCACAAGGATCTGCGCGAGGCGGTGGCCGAGTCGCACAACCGCGGCACGGAAGACCCGATCCGCATCTACCTCTCGCAGATGGGGTCGATCCCGCTGTTGACGCGTGAGGAGGAGATCCGGCTCGCGAAGAAGATCGAGACAACGCGGATGATCTTCCGCCGGCGGTGCCTCGAAAGCGACTACATCGTCTCGATGGCGATCCAGATGCTGCGGCAGGTCGAGCGGGGCGAACTGCCTTTCGACCGAACGATGCGGATATCCACGGCCGAATCGAACGCCAAGGAGAAGATCACCAAGCGCATCCCGGCGAACCTGCGAACGCTGGACAAACTGCTCGAACTCAACCGCGCCGACTGGGATCTGCTCGTGCGGGCCCGCGCCGAGAACAACCAGGATCGCTCTGCCGAGATCACCGAACGCATCGCCACCCGCCGACGGCGCATGGCGGCGCTGACGGAGGAACTCAGCCTCCGCACGGGAAAGATCATCCCGCTTTTCAAGAAACTGCGCTCGATCGCGAAGAAGATGCACGAACTCGAAACCGACCTGCGCCGGTCGCTCAGGGGTCAGCGTCCGCTCGACCCCGAGGACGAGGCGGTGATGCGCGAGGAACTCGTCGGTCTTCGGGCGCTGGTGCTGGAGGAGCCCGAGGACCTGCTCCGGCGGGTGAAGAGCATCGCGACGGTCTTCTGGGAGTACGAGCAGGCCAAGCGCGACCTTTCGGGCGGCAACCTGCGGCTCGTCGTCTCGATCGCCAAGAAGTACCGCAACCGGGGGCTCCCGTTCCTCGACGTGATCCAGGAGGGGAACACCGGGCTGATGCGCGCGGTCGACAAGTACGAATACAAGCGCGGCTACAAGTTCAGCACGTACGCGACGTGGTGGATCCGCCAGGCGATCACGCGCGCGATCGCCGACCACGCCCGGACCATCCGCATTCCGGTGCACATGATCGAGACGATGGGCAAGCTCCGGGGCATCCAGAAGCAGATGGTGCAGGAGACTGGCAACGAGCCAACCATCGAGGAACTCGCCGAGCGCGCGGGCATGACGGTCAGCGAGACGCGCCGCGTGCTGAAGATCTCCAAGCATCCGGTCTCGCTGGACAAGCCCGTCGGGGAGACCGAGGACTCGACGATCGGCCACTTCATCCAGGACGAGCGGACCGCCGCCCCGACCGAGAACGCCGGGCAGGACATGCTGCGGAACCGGATCGACCAGGTGCTCAAGAGCCTGACCTACCGCGAGCGGGAGATCATCAAACTGCGATACGGCATCGGCGATGGATACACCTACACGCTCGAAGAGGTCGGGCGGATCTTCAAGGTGACGCGCGAGCGGGTTCGGCAGGTGGAGGCCAAGGCGCTGCGGAAGTTGCAGCACCCCGTGCGGGCCCGCAAACTGGCCGGGTTTATAGACGCGGAGCCGGACGATCTGATCCGCTCGAACTCGACCCGGGTCGTGGAATGATGCGCTGGTGCGCGTAGCCTTCGAGCATGAAGGCGCGGGAACTGGCCAACCTTGGTGTGCCGCACGGCGAGCGGATGAAACTCGCGGTGCGTGCCTGCGCCCGCGCTGTCGAGGCGGGGCTGGGGCGCGATGCGCTGAGGTCCGCGATCACGGGTCTGCTGGAGAACCCGGCGGGGTATGTGAACGACCCGGTGTTCCATCGCTTCGCGCAGGCAATGATCGGCGCATCGCAGAATTGCTGGACCGAGCGGCCTTCGCCCGCGCCGTGGCGTACGTGGGGCGCCGGGCTGGAACCCGAGTCGGTGGCTCAGATGGAGCGGGCGTGCCGGCTGCCCGTGGCGGCGATGGGCGCGCTGATGCCCGATGCGCACGTGGGGTATGGACTGCCGATCGGCGGCGTGCTGGCGACCGAGAACGCGGTGATTCCGTACGCGGTGGGCGTGGACATCGCCTGCCGCATGCGATTGACCGTGCTGGACCTGCCTGTCGAGGCGATCGATGATGCGCACGGCCGCGAGCGTCTGGCGCGGGCGCTGGAGTCGCAGACACGCTTCGGCATCGGCGCCGCGTTCTCCAAGCCGCGCGAGCACGATGTGCTGGACGACGACTGGAGCGTCTCACCGATCACCTGGCGCAACAAGGACAAGGCCCGCTCACAACTGGGCACATCGGGCTCGGGGAATCACTTCGTCGAGTTCGGACAGTTGACGATCTCTGAGGAGCACGACCGGGTTCGACGATCGACGCCCGAGGGCCGATCGGCCGATTCGAGCGATCACGGCTCGGGGTGGTCGTTCAACCTGCCACCGGGCCGGTATCTGGCGCTGTTGAGCCACTCCGGCTCGCGAGGCACGGGCGCGGCCGTGTGCGACCATTACTCCAAGATCGCGATGTCGAAGCGGCCCGAACTGCCGAAGGATCTGCGATTCCTGGCCTGGCTCGATATGGACTCCTCCGAGGGGGCCGAGTACTTCGCGGCGATGGAGTTGATGGGCCGATACGCCGCGGCGAACCACGAGTGCATTCACCGCCATGTGCTGCGTGAACTCGGCGCAATACCCGCCGCATACATCGAGAACCACCACAACTTCGCGTGGAAGGAGCGGCACGACGCGGGCGACGGCAAGGGCGAACGCGAATTGATCGTGCATCGCAAGGGCGCAACGCCCGCCGGGGCGGGCGTGCTGGGCGTCATCCCGGGCTCGATGGCGGCCCCCGGCTTCGTCGTCCGGGGCCGGGGCGTCGCGGCGTCGCTGCGCTCGGCCAGTCACGGCGCGGGCAGGGCAATGTCTCGAACGCAGGCACGCGGGTCGTTCGCGTGGGGGAATGTCCGGCGCGAGTTGGAGGATCGCAACGTAGAATTGTTGAGCGCCGGGCTTGACGAGGCTCCGGGCGCTTACAAGGACATCCACCGGGTGATGGCGTTGCAGAGCGACCTTGTGGACGTCATCGCCCGGTTCGATCCCCGGCTGGTCAAAATGGCCCCGGAAGGCGAGCGGGCAGAAGATTGATTTAAGTACTTTTTTTGCAGTCACTTACGGCGCTTCTATCAACCGAGCCTGCGCCGTTGGGTGTAAAGACGCCCCCTCGGGTGATACCGTCAGGTGGATATCCGAACTGGGGAGTAGCCTGCCGGGCCGTACCCGGATGACCGACACCGTCAGGACGGGACCGCCGAACACGGTTCCCCGGTCCGGTCGAGCAGCGGTGCTCAGCGCAAGACCAACACGTTCGCGCGGCGGGCCTTGTACGGTCGCCGCGGGGAGCTTGCGGATGGGAGCGCTCACGACGCTGGCGGAGGTGTCCGCAGACGCATCATCACTCAGATTCGTCGCGTACGTAGGGTTCATTCTGCTGGTGCTTGCCTTTCTGGCGCTGGATCTCGGGGTGTTCCACCGACACGCGCACGAGGTTCGATTCAAGGAGGCGGTGGCGTGGTCGGTCGTGTGGCTCACGTGCGGCGTGAGTTTCGCCGGATTCGTGTACCTCGCCTACGAACGGCATTGGGTCGGACTTGGCGTGAACGTTCCGGTGTACACGACCTCGGGGATCGAACGGACGGATGTCGGCGGGGCGGTCGCGGCCCAGCAGTATCTGACGGGATACTTGGTCGAGAAGTCGCTGGCGATGGACAACATCTTCGTCATCGCGATCATCTTCAGTTACTTCGCGATTCCGGCCAAGTTTCAGCACCGCGTGCTGTTCTGGGGGATCGTCGGGGCTCTAGTGATGCGAGGGGCGATGATCGGCATCGCTGGGCAACTGGTCGCCAAATACTTGTGGGTGCTGATCTTCTTCGGGGCGTTCCTGCTGCTGACCAGCCTGAAGTTGGCGTTCGCCAAGGGGCACTCGGACCCCGTCAAGAACCCGGTCATCAGGCTGGTGGGGAGGATCTGGCCCGTGCACGACCGGATCGACAGCCAGCGCTTTTTTATGAGGATCGACGGCCGGAGGGCGATCACGCCGCTGTTTCTGGCGCTGATCACGGTCGAGATCACGGACCTGGTGTTTGCCGTCGACTCGATCCCGGCGATTTTCGCGATCACGCCCGACCCGTTCATTGTTTTCACCAGCAACATCTTCGCGATCCTGGGCTTGCGGGCGCTGTACTTCTGCTTGGCGGCCCTGATCCAGCGATTCCGGTATTTGAAGCCGGCGCTGGTGCTGATCTTGGCGTTCGTGGGCGTGAAACTGCTGCTCCTGAGCATCCCGCCGTATCTGCATCTGGTCGGACTGGAGCCGGCCAAGTCGATCAAGATCGATACGTCGGTTTCGATGGCAGTGGTACTCGGGCTACTGGGGCTGGCGACCGTCGCCTCGGTGCTCAACCCCGCCGGGACCGGGCAGACAGAAGGAAACCTGCCGAGCGGCGGGCGGGCTCTCGATATCCCGCGTCCGATCGGGCATTCCGAGTCGGGAGAATGATGGCCGATGCACTGGCTCTGGCTGGCCTTCGCGGGACTCATCGGGCTTCTGGTCGTAATCGACCTGGGCCTGGTCACGCGCCGGCCGCGCGAGGTGCGTCCGATCGAGGCGTTCGCGTCGTTCGCGCTCTGGGTCGTCGCCACGCTGGGCTTCAGCATCCTCGTCTGGCACGTCTACGACCAAAACGTGCTGGAACTTGAGCCGGCGGTCGCGGAGCACGTCGTCGGTGCGTCGCACAAACTCGGGGGCCTTTCGGCGTGGCTGCAGTTCGTCACGTGCTACGCGCTCGAACTGGCGTTGAGCCTCGACAACATCGCCGTGCTGACGCTGCTCTTGGCCTACTTCACGGTTCCGCGGAAGGTTGTGGGGCGCACGCTCTTCTGGACCACGCTGATCTCGCTCACGCTCCGGCTGATGCTCGTGTGGGCTTGTTCGACGCTGCTCCGCGATCTGCCGTGGTTCAAGTGGGTGCTGGGCGGCGTGCTCGGAGTGGCGATGCTGCGGACGCTCTTGCTTCCTGACGATTCGACCGATTTCAACGGGCGCTGGTACGTTCGCACCCTTCGCCGGCTGCTGCCGATCTCGGACTCGTTCGACGGTCAACGACTGGTCACGCGGCACAACGGCCGCCTCGCGTTCACGCCGCTCGTGCTCGTGATCGCGGCGGCGGGGTTCGTCGACGTGGTCTTCGCGTCCGACTCGATCCCGGCGCTGTTCTCCGTCACGCGCGATCCGTTCCTCGCCTTTAGCGCTGGGGCCATGGGGCTGCTGAGCCTTCGTTCGCTCGCGATCGCGGTCTCCTCACTCGTCGGCCGGTTTCGATACCTGCGGCTGTCGCTGGTCTTTCTGCTGCTCACGCTCGCGGGCAAGATGTTCCTGGCCGACTACTCCGACCGCTTCACGGTGTTGACGCTGATCGCCGCGGTCCTGATCGTTGTTGCCGGGATCATCGCATCGGCTCTGCACGAACGCATCGTGGCGAAGAGACTGGGCCGCGCACTGGTTCGACCGACACCGATCGAGGACCTCACCGAAGCCGCCGACCTCGCGCGGCGAAACCTCCGCAAGCTGCTCGTGCTGATCGCGGGGACGCTCATCGTGCTGGTCGTTGCGCCGATCGTGGGCCTTTGGCCCGGCCCGGGCGGGCTGTTCGTAGCCGCCGCGGGGCTGGCGCTGCTGGCCACCGAGTTCATCTGGGCTCAACGCCTGCTGACGCGTGTCAAGTCGACGACGGCCAATGTTGCGCGACGGTCAGACACGTTCTCGGCGCGCACGCCGGGCTGGCTGGCCGTGGGCATGTTGCTCGCATACATCAGCGCTGTGGCGTGGCTTGCCTCGCACGCACCCTACGCCATTCCTTCCTGGCTGAGTGTTGCCGGAGACAAGACGATCGGTCACGGGCTGATTGTCACGATCAGCATCGGGCCGCTGGTGCTCATCGGCTACTTTGCGTACCGATCGCTCGTGCTGCGCAAATGCCCGCGAACAGCTCGCCCCGAGAACGACCTCACGCGTGCTGCTTCACCATCAGATCACGCTCGGCCTTGATCCAGTCCGAAGCCGCGCTCCCAGACTCGCCCGCGGCCACGCGCCGGAGATACACCTCGTAGGCGAGCTTGCGGATCGCGTCCTGATCGGGCTTGATCTCGGAGATGGAGTTTCTTCGCAGCGCACCTCCCGACAACTTCGCACCGTTGGGAGTGCCCAGCGACTTGATCTTGTTCCTCGCCATGCTCTGCTCCTTTCACGTGCTCTCGCCGCCCGCTCGCCTCGCTCTCACGTTCTGTACACCAATCGCACGCACGTTGCCCTTTCGCATGCGGGCCGCGGCTCATGTGTCAACGTACTACGTCGCGATGCGCTCGCGCGGTTCACGTCGGATCGATACCTTTAACACTCTATGCACTGAGTTGACACAGCGCACGCACTAAAGTATCGCGAGACGATCGCAGCGGGCATCGAGGTCCCAAATACACCCTATCAGGGGAGTTCGCCGCGCAATCGCCATGACCTCGCAAACCCGCACCATGCTCGCACAACCTGCGATCGTGTTCGCTGAACGTTCGCAAAGTCTCCAGATCGTTCGCCACCGGTTCGATCTTGCACTCATGCTCCTCGGATTCGCCCAGAGCGACCGCAGCCCGGCCGCGCGCCTGACCAACCCGCGCACCGCTGTGCGCATCTCGACCGAAGGGCTCTCCTGTCAACTCGGCGACATCCTCGATCTCTCTGAGTCCGGCATGCGCATCCGCACGATCGGCCGCCCGCGCCTCGACCGCGGCTCGCGGTTCAAGTTCACGGTGGCATCGTCGATGCAACGTCTCGCCGTGACCGGACAAGTGGTGTGGATTCGTCGCGGCCTCTTCAAGGGCATGATCGGCATTCGCTTCGTGGATGCGCCGCCGGCGCTGTGCAAAGCGCTGGTCGAACTCGCCCGCCACGGCTTCGTTGATGCGACGTGCAAGGTGAACAGCGCTGCCTCGGAGCACGTTGCCGATCATGGGACGGAAGTGGGTTCGGCGCGAGTCAGGGCCGACGTGGAACTCGAGGATCTCTACGGTGCGCTCGGCGTGCTGCCGAGCGCTACAACCGAGGAGATCCACGCCGCGTTCCGAACGCTGGCCCGACAACTGCACCCCGACGTCAACCCGTCGGAAGACGCTGCGCAGCGGTTCGCCTTCGTCGCAAAGGCCTACGGCGTGCTGAAGGACCCGGCCAGGAGGATCCGCTACGACGAAGGGCGGCGTGCCGCGGCCTGACCGACCAGATCGCTTCGAATCCGTCAACCCCGCTACGCTCAGCCGCTTACCGCCGACGCCCACACCGCGGGCAAAGGCCACGTCACGCGTGCTGTTGCAGCACGCCACACCGGAGCGACTTCACCCATGGACTGGGACCTGCTCGTCGGCTGCCTGATCATCTTCATCGCACGACTCTGCGACGTCACGCTCGACACACTGCGCGTCGTCTCGGTCTTCCGCGGCCGAAGGGCACTCGCGTTCGCGCTCGGGTTTGTGCAGGTGCTCATCTGGGTGTTCGCGCTCTCGCAGGTCGTGCAAAATCTGCACAAGCCGGCGTACGCCGTGACATACGCACTGGGCTTCGCCTGCGGCAATTTCCTCGGCATCACGATCGAAAACTGGCTGGCGCACGGCGAGCGCGTCATCCGCGTGTTCACCCAGCAGGGCGACTCGCTTGCACACCGACTTCGCGGCCACGGGCACCGCGTGACCGTCATCGACGGCCGGGGCCGCGACGGCCCGGTTTGGCTGCTGTACATCCAGGCCCCGCGGAAGAAGATCGCCGAGATCGCATCGCTGGCCCGGCAGATGGACCCGCAGTGCTTCTACGTGATCGAGGACATCCGCGCGGTCAGTTACGCGCGGGAGTCCATCTCGCAGATCCCGATCACCACGGCGATCAGCCGATCGACCACCGTCACGGGCGGGACGCGCGCCTGATCGGGATCGACACCGCCGCACCGATCTTCCCCGCAAACCGTTCGGCCTCGGCGGAGCCGTCAACCACAATGCGCCGACGGTGCGTCTTGTCGTCACTCGTGCGGACGGTCAACTCGACGACCGTCACTCCGCCGATCGAACGCTCTTGCCAGTCGGCGCTCGCTGCGCCGGTCTTGGACGATCCGAGCCATTCGACGATCTGCTGCTCGCTCGAAACCGCCGCTCGCAGGAAAGCGGTCTCGTCGAGGGCCACCTCACGCAGACGCTTTACGACCCACTCCCGCTCAAGAAACGCGAGCAGATTCCCAGCCTTCGGCCCGGCCGTCTTATCCAAAAGCACGCGGTAGAACGCGGCGAAGGCCGACGGCTGATCGATGGGCGTGAGGCGAGCCGCATCGAACACCGCGGCCTGCAGCGCCTCGCCCTTCCATTCGGCCCGGTCGAGCACGCTCGCCAATTCGTGCAGAAAACCGGCTTGCACGGGCGTCAGTTCCGCCGCTCTTGCCGGCAGCGACGGCTGGATCACCAGCCGCTCTTCCTCGGTCGCGTACCGCTCAAGCCACGTCCTGGCCGCGTGAACGCGACGATCGAGGTGCGATCGCTCACCCGGCGTCAGCGCAGAGCCCTTGATCGCCTCGAACTGCGCCACGATGTCCAGGTGCGGCATCTGCACCAGCGCCACGACCAACGAGAACTCGCAGTCGAAGAAGGCACCCTCGGGGGCGACCTCGCTCAGGAAGTACGTCCGCTTCTCGTGCTCGGGAAACTTCGGATCGTCGAACGTCTTCTTGTGCGCACGATCGAGATCGTTGAACAACTTGACGAGCGCCTCCTGCGTCGGCTCGAAGTTCGTCTGACTCCTGGGCTTGGTGCGCAACATCAGGAACCGCAGCGCTTCGGGGGGCAAAAAGTCCGCCACCTCGCGTGCTGACACGCCGAGCCCTTTGGAACTCGACATCTTCGCCCCGCCCACGAGCACGAAACTGTACGGGATGTTCAGCGGCGCTTCGCGCCCGTAGATCGCCTTGAGACACTGCGCGGCAACGTCTCTCGAGCCGCCCTTGGTGTTGTGATCTTCCCCCGCTCCCTCGATCGTGACCGGGAACGTTGACCACTTGGCCACCCACTCCAACTTCCACGGCAACTTGCCCCCGCCGTCGAAGGGCGACAGGCGGCCAGAGTGCCCGCACCCGCGTGCCCACGTCACAAGGTCGGGCCTGCAGACGTACGCGACGGTCTTGCCGTCGAAGTCCGAGCACTCCGTCGTGCCGATCCGCCCGCACCGCTCGCAGATCACCTGGAAGGGCAGCCAACTCTCGGACCGCTCGGCGTTCGAGACGTCCTTGTAGATCGCGCGAACGACCGACGCCGATCTCAGGATGCGCTCGATCGGCTCGTTGAACGATCCCGATCGGTACACATCGCGCATGCGGTAGAACTCGCACCGCACACCCAGATCGGAAAAGACGCTCCAGAAATCCTTGATGAAGTGATCGGCCATGTCCGTCGCCGTGCTCCCCGGTGGGGCGGGCGTGTTGCACAGCGGCTGGCCCAGGTACTGCTGATACTGCTCCTTCATGCCGTGGGGCAGTTCGTCGACGGGGTCGTAGTCGTCGCACCCGAAGCGATAGACCACCGACACGCCACGGTCTCGGAGCACACGGAACGCCGCGTCATGGATCAGCACTCCGCGGAGCGCACCAACGTGCGCTCGGCCAGAGGGTGTCTTCGAGTCGTTGATCACGTGAACGCCGTTCGCGTTCGGTGGGGGATCGCCAAGTGCTTGCAGAACTTCGTCGGTCCAGTGCATGGGCAGCAAGCGTAGGAGCCGCGATGCGGTCTGTTCGCCGTGCGACTACACCGCTCGCATCCCCCGCTCACGACACCTGCATCAGCCGCTCTCGCGCGTTGCGGGCCTTCTCCCACTGCGCAAGCAGCCTCTTGGGCGAGACCGGCACCGAGGTCTGGAGGCTCTGGGCGAACAGGCTCACCCGGAACTCCTCGACCATCCAGCCGAACTCTTCCAGTTCCGGCTCCTCGCCGATCGCCACCAACGCCGGGTCGCTCTGCCGCGCCCGCTCGGCCTCGCGGAAGGCGCTCCAGAACGGCAAGACTTCGGCCATCAGCCGCTGGTCGCGCTCCGGCCCATCGTTGGCCAGCCGCTCCAACCGCACCGAGACCGCCCGCAGATAGCGCGGATACTGCCGCAGCCACCGCCACGGCACACCGATCAAAGCGCCAGGGTAGACGAGCATCGACAACTGCTCGCGAATGTCCGCGATGGCGCTGGCCCACGTTCGCGGCCCCTGCCACGCCGTGCCCGGCCGTCCAACCACGGGCGAAACCGCGCCATACGCCTCAAGCACTTCGCGCGCCAAGGTCACCACCTCTTCCGCCGCTGCGCCGAGCCGGTTCCAGCCGAGTTCCACCGCGCGATCGAACGCAACCCGAGTTCGGATCTCGCCACCGTCCCACACCGTCCCCCGCGCACCAGGCATGCCCGCACCGGCCATCGCGATCTCATCGAAAGCCCGCATCCCGACCAAATCCGCCAGATGCGACTTCAACTCCTGACCCGAGCCGATCGGCGCGTACGCGACCGCGAGACGATCGATGCCGGGATAGAGCCCGATCAGTGACTTGATCTGCCCCCCCACTTGCAGCGTCATCAACCGGCGCAGTCCGCCGTGCATCGCCCGCGCTGCCCGCTTGGGATCATCGAACAGCCGGACCGCCACCGTCCGTGCTGGCGGCGCGGGCGTCACGCCGCGCACAAGCCCACTCTTCGATGGATCCGCGAGTGCCGGATACGCCGCGATCGTCGGGACGGGAGCGGACGCACCGCCCGCCGCCTCGCCATCCGCATCCGCTCTGTTGCGCTTGCCCACCCCCGCCCGGCGCGCCAGCGCGCTCAGCGGCGCATCGAGCGTGATCTCATGCGGAAACTCGACGTCTGCACCGACACCTTCCACCGAACCCGCCACGAAGTCCCAACCCGTCATTCCATCGCGGTTGAAGGGACCATCCGGCAGCGACGCGAGCGCATCGCGAACCTTGTGCGAGAGCATCCGACGGATCGCGCCCCAATCTCGACCCTCGGCCAACACCCGCGCCGGGTCATTGTCCGCGACCACGCGGAAGTTCACGCGCAGGTGCCGTGGCAACTCCTCGGGCCGCCACGCGTCAACCGGCACGCGCGTACCCGTCATCGACGAGAGCCGCTCGGCCAACTCATCCAAGAGGTCTCCCTTGCCGAATCGGGGCATGAGCGCCCCCAGCGCTCGGTCGGCGTACTCGGGCGCGGGCACGAATGCCGTACGCAGGTTCCGCGGCAGCGTTCGGATCAACTCCGCAACCTTCTCGCGGATCAGCCCCGGCACCAGCCATTCCAACGGGCGCGGATCGAACCGCTCCGCCTCAGACGCCGGAATGGTCACCGTGATCCCGTCGCGCTCATCCGCCGGATCGAATTGGTACTCCAACCCAAGTTTCAACCCCTCACCGAAGAGCGCAGAAGCAGTCAGAGAGTCCGGATAGTCCTTCCCCTCGGGCAACTCCGCACCCGCTTCGAGCAGATCGCCCACGCTCATGAACAGCACGCGCGGGTTCTGTCGCTCAGCGCGCCTACGCCACGACTCGAATGTGCGCGCGCTCCAGACGTCCGACGGCACTCGCTGGTCGTAGAACGCGTATCGCCGCACGGCGTCCACGAGCAACCCGCGCCGACGCACGCGGTTCTCCAACTCCGCCACGCGCTTGACCAGGCGGCGGTTGTGCTCGAACCACTCCGCGTCGGTGAGGTACTCCCCCATCACCAACGCGTGATGAATGAAAATCGACCGGCTCTGTCCCGGGTCGATCGGTCCGAACTCCACCACCCGCCCCCGCGCCAACTCCAGCCCGTACAGCGTCACACGCTCGCTCGCCACCACCGTGCCGCCACCACCTCCGCCCGTGTGCGTGGGATCCCACCTCGGATCGCTGTGGGTGCGCTTCACCAGGTGCGCGGCCGCCCGCTCGACCCAGTCGGGCCGCACCGCCGCAACCGAACGGGCGTACATGCGCGTCGTTCGCACAATCTCGCCGGCCATCACCCACTTGGGGTTGACCTTGAACAGGCCCGAGCCGGGGAAGATGGCGAACCGCAGCCCGCGCGGACCGTCGTACTCGAACATCGGTGGCGAATCGCTCTTGCGGCCCACGCTCGTCACCAGCCCGCTCAGGATCGAACGGTGAATAGCGTCGGATCGTGCGGGCGCGCCGTTCGCCGCTTCCGCTCCGCCCTTCGCACCCGAATCCTTCTCTGCAGTCCGCCGTGCTGGCGGCGAGTCCGCATCGGACTCGCCCTCATCATCCTCCGACACTTCAAAGTGCCGGGCCTCATCCTCAACGACTTCGCCCTCATCCGCTTCGTCGGTGCGAGATCGCGACTCAACCGAAATCGCGCTGGCCGCACTTGCACCACGCACCACAGGCGTGTCGACTCCTCCCTGCTTGTCCCGACCGTCGCGCTCAGAGTACCCCAGTTCCTTCAACACCCGCCGCAGTTGACCATGAATGTCCTCCCACTCCCGCATCCGCAGGAAGTTCAGAAAGTGGTCCTTGCACCACTTCCTGAGTTTGCTCGAGCCGACCGTCCGCGCTTGCTCTCGGTACGCCCGCCACAGCCTCAGCCAGCCCAGGAAGTCCGAACTGCCGTCCTTGAACTTTCCGTGCGCCTCGTCGGCCATTCGCTGAACCTCGGGCCGGTCCTTCCCGGGCCGCTGCCGCGGGTCTTGGATCGACATCGCCGAGACGATCACCAGGACGTCTTCGAGACAACGCTCATCCTTCGCCGAGAGAATCATCCGCCCCAGCCGCGGATCGATCGGGAACTTCGCCAAGTCGCGCCCGATGCGCGTCAGTCGATAGCCGCGTTGCGCACCATCGCCCTCCACCCCGCCACTCTCCCCCGCCGCCACATCCGCCGCATCAAGCCCAGCCTCCCAACGCTCGCTCGGCGATGAGGCCGCGCCGCCGCTTGCATTGCCGCCGACCGCCAGCGCTACCTCTCTTCGCTCGCGAGGCTCGATCGCACCGAGTTCAAGCAACGTCTCGTACCCGTCACGGATCATCCGCTGATCCGGCGGATCGAGAAACGGGAACGTCTCGATCCCTCTGAATCGCAGCAACTCCGCCGCCGATTGCCCGCGTCGACGCTCACCGAACAGCGCCATCATCTGCAGGATCACGCTCGCCAGATTCGTCCGCAGGATCTCCGGCTCGGTGAACTCTGGACGGTTCTCGAACGCTCGTTCGTGGTACAAGCGCAGGCACACGCCCGGCCCCAACCGCCCCGCTCGACCCCGCCGCTGCTCAGCGCTCGCCCGGCTGACCCACTCGATCGGCAGGCGCTGCACCTTCTGCCGCGGGCTATACCGGCTCAGCCGCACCAGGCCCGTGTCGATCACCGCCCCGATCCCCGGCACCGTGAGCGAGGTCTCCGCAACGTTCGTCGCGAGAATCACCCGCCGCCTGCCCCCCGGCTGCACGCGGAACACACGCTGCTGCTCCTCCGCGCTCAACCTCGCATACAGCGGGATGATCTCGAGCGCCCCGCGGCCATGCTCGGGGTAATGCTTGCGCAGCGCCTCGGCCGACTCGCGAATCTCCCGCTCGCCCGGCAGAAAGACCAGCACGTCCCGTCGGGCCTCCGCCTCGGACTTGGTTTCTGGCCCCACTTCAGTTCGCTTCACCGCAGCGCCCAACATCCCGCCGCGGACCAGTTCGTCCACACCGCGGAGCACCGCGCGCGGCAAGTCCACGTCTTCCACCTCCACATCTCGCGCGGGGTCCGGGCCGACCCTCGGTCGTGGCGTCGCCCATCGCGGCAGTTCTGGCACCTCCTCCGCTACGTCCTCGCCCGCACCGTCCGGCGGCAGGTACCGCACCTCGACCGGGTACATCCGCCCGCTCACCTCGATCACCGGCGCGGGAATCCAATCGCCCCGCACGCGACGTCCGAAGTGCTCGGCGAACCGCTCGGTGTCGATCGTCGCGGACGTGATCACAACCTTCAGATCAGGCCGTCGCCCGCTGATCAGCAATTGCTTGAGGTAGCCGATGAGGAAATCGATGTTCAGGCTGCGCTCGTGCGCTTCATCCACGATGATCGCGCTGTACGAACGCAGCAGCGGGTCGCTCCGCGTCTCGGCGAGCAGCACGCCGTCGGTCATCACCTTCACCAGCGCGTCCCGCCCGGTCTGATCCGTGAATCGGACTTTGAACCCGACTCGATCGCCCGGACGGTTGCCCAGCCCGGTGGCCATCTCCTCGGCAAGCCGAGCCGCCACGCTCCTCGCTGCGATCCGACGCGGCTGCGTGTGCCCAACCACGCCACGGACTTCGCGCCCTCCGCGCCCCACTCGCTCTTGGCGCTGCGCTGCGAGCCCGGACCTGGGATCGATCAATCCCAGCGCCTCGAGGCACATCTTCGGCAGCTGCGTCGTCTTGCCGCTCCCCGTCTGTCCGGCCACGATCACGATCTGTTGCTCGGTTAATGCACGGACGATCTCTTCCCGTCGCTGACTGACGGGCAGATCCTGCGGATAGTCCAAGCGCACGCGCAACCGCTTTGAGTCACCATCTGGTTCGCGCGCGGCCGACACCGGCCCGTTGACCGGCTCGATCGATCGCCCGGATGGTTCTTCCAGACTCACGCTCGCTCACACGCACTCCGCCCGAACGCTCCGCCGATCCCGCCCGCCGCGCGATCTCGCGGCGGGCACGCAGCGCCCCGGCTCGACTTCAACTCCCGAACTTCCAGTCGTCCAGCCGCTGACGCAACTCCGTGATGTGCAGCCGGAGCGAGTCGATCTCCAGTCGAGTCTTCTCGACCATCAGTTCGTGGTACTCCTTGCCCGCCTCGAAGCGCTCCTGCTCACGGTCGCGCTCGCCTGATTGGTTCTTGATCAGCGTGATCTCGGCCTCGAGTTTGTCGATCGTGAGTTCGTTCAGCCGCTTGTGCTGCTCGAACATCACGCTCTGGCGTTGCCGGTCGAGGTCTTCGCCCGACGCGCTCCGGGCCGACTGCTCCTGCAAAGCCGCGTGCATCTGCGACAGCCTGGCGTCGAGCGCATTGGCGCGATTCCGCTCGCGCGCGGCGACCAGCACCATGACGATCGCCACCGCGGTCACAAAGACCAACAGGAGGACGGCGCTGGTCTGGTCGTTCGTCTGGAGCAGCCACTGCATGCGCAAGGATAAGCGATCCGCGCCCGCCACGCCGCCGAGACTCCCTCTCCGCCCTCACCCGCCCGGCTTCTCGACCGATCCGGCCCCGTCGCCCGATGACTCTCCCGTCGCATGGGCCATCCGACCGCCATCCTCACCCTCGCCCGATTCACTCCCGCCGACTGGACGGTCCTGGCGCTCTACTTCGTTGCGCTTGCGTTCACGGGCTGGCATCTGGCCCGGCGTGCCCGCCGAACCGTCCGCTCCAGCGGCGACTACTTCCTCGCCGGTCGGTCCATGCCCACCTGGGCCGTCGCCGTTTCCATCCTCGCCACAACGCAGTCCGCCGCCACCGTCATCGGCGTGCCGGGCCAGAGCTACGCCGGTGACCTCACATACCTCGTCTCCAACATCGGTGGCATCGTCGCGGCGATCATCCTCGCCTGGGTGCTCATCCCGCGCTTCTACGCAGCCAACGCCACCACGCCCTACGAACTGCTCGAATCACGCTTCGGCCCGGGCGCACGCAAGGCGACCAGTTGGACCTATCTCGTCGGACGAATCTTCGCTTCGGGAAGCAGGCTGTACATCGGCTCACTGCCCGCCGCCATCGTGGTCTTCGGCGATGTCGATCCGCCGAGCGTGCTTGTGGCCGTGGCCATCATGACCGCCGTCGGCGTCCTTTACACGCTCGCGGGCGGAATCCGGAGCGTCATATGGACCGACGTCATTCAAGCCGGGGTCTATCTCGGCTCGGCGATCGTCATCATCGCGTTCCTGCTCTGGAGCATCGACGCGCCCATCGGCAGAATCCTGTCGGGCTTGCGTGAATCACCCGTCGGCGACGGGAACAAACTCACGATCTTCCGTTCTGGTCTGGAACGCACCGACCGCGGCTGGCGAATCGACTTCACGCGCGAGTTCACGCTGCTCACCGCCGTCACAGGCGTCTGTCTGCTCGCCATCGCCTCGCATGGGCTTGATCAAGACCAAGTTCAGCGCATGCTCACCTGCCGGAACGCTCGCCAGAGCGCCCGCAGCCTCGTCACCGGCGTGCTGATCGGCATCCCCGCCGTGCTCATCTACCTCGTCATCGGCCTGCTGCTGTTTGTCTACTACCAGCGTCCCGATCTCACCGGCACGACCCACACTCCCGGCGGCGATCACCGCGTCATGCTCCAGTTCATCATCGACGGCCTGCCCGCGGGCCTCACGGGGCTGGTCATGGCCGGACTCTTCGCCGCGGGGCTTTCGTCCGTTAACTCGACGCTCAACTCGATGTCCTCCGCCTTTATGAACGACACGTATCGCCAAGCCCGGCCCGGGCGCGACGATCGGCACTACTTGAACGTCGGTCGGCTCGGCGTCATCGTCGCGGGCCTGTTGCTCGGCGGCTTTGCCTCGGCGTGCGTCTTCTGGTTCCCCAGCACGGGGAGCACCCTCTTGGTCTTCGCATTGAGCGTGATGAACTTCGCCTACGCGGGCCTGCTCGGCGTGTTTTTCACCGCGATCCTGACCAAGCGAGGTACCGCGGCGTCCGCAATCGCAGCGCTCGTGGCAGGCTTCATCGTCGTGGCATCGCTCGAACCCGCGTTGCAGCGGGCGCTTGTCGGCACGCTCCTCAAGCACGCCGACTTTGAGACGATCTCTCTTGCGCCACAGTGGCGTCTTGTGCTCGGCACCGTTGTGGCGTTTGCGGTCTGTGCATCGGTGCCCACGCGTGATGTCAAACGCAATCCAGCCAGAACCTGAGTTCTGCGCACAATCTCGATCTCGCGTTCGGGTCGGGTTTGGCCCGCTGTGATTGCGACAGTGGGAATGCTCACTCGAATCGGCGGAAGTTGCAATGCGAGTTTGACAATGCACGAACGGCGCATCTACCTTCAATCGGTCGCTTGAGCCGATGTGCGGCGTGGCTGCCGAAAACCTACCGGAGATCGTCGATGAACCGCCCGATGCGAACTGTTCGGACATCCTGCCTGATCGCGGGTCTCACCCTCGTCGTTGCCGGCGGATCGCCGCTGGTCGGTTGCCAGTCACAGAAGGATCGAGCCGCGCGAGCGACCGTGCGATCCGTGGGCGACTTCCAGAGGCAACTTCAGGAGATGCCCGCGCACATCGATGCGACCATGAACCAACTGATTGCGACAACTTCCGGCCAGAATCCGCGTCGCGCCGACGATTTCCGCGAGTTTCAGAAGGGCCTTGAGTCGATGCGCGGGCAAGCCAGACTCGTCGCTTCGGAGTACGACCGAGCCAGCCGCGATTCTTCAGAGTACTTCCGACAGTGGATGCGCGAGTCCAACCGTGCGCCGGCGTCAGAGCGCGCCGCCATCGACGCCGATATCGCCAGGAACGCTTCCAATCGTGAGATCGCGCTCGGCCACTTCAACTCGGCCCGACGGGACTACAACAGGCTCATCAACACGCTGAACGATGTCGAGACTTCGATCGCCAAGGACATGAGCGAGAAGAACGTGCTGGCCATGGGCGACAACGTCGCAAGGGCGATCACCGACGCCGGCAGTCTTCGCGACCAGATCGCCCGTCTGGAAGAGTCCATCGCGGCAGCGCTGATGCGCAAGAACTGAGTTCACACTCGGTTCTACTCCCGCTTGCTCCGCTTGACGCTCTTCCTGGCGGATTCACCCGACTTGGCTCCCGCGGACGACGCGTTCGGCGCGGGAGCACTTTCATTTTTGGGCTCAGCGACCTGTGCCGCTGACGTTGAACCGGCGCTCGGAGCGCTCGATCCCGACTCCGATGTGGGCGTCGTTGTCGGCTTCTTCTCCGCCTCCGCCGCCTTCTTGTACGACTCGCTGCGATAGTCGGTCTGATAGAACCCCGAACCCTTGAACACGATCGCCGCGCCGATGCCGATCTGGCGCTCCAGCGCGTTCCTGCCGCACGCCGGGCACTTCCGCATCGGCTTGGCGGTCATCGACTGGAAGAACTCCGACATCTTCCCGCACGACTTGCACTTGTACTCGTACGTCGGCATGGTCCCTTCTCACTCAACGCGCGCGCTCACGACCCCACCGCCGGCGCGATCGCCACCTTCGCCGAGCGAATGACGCGATCCCCCAACTGGTACCCCACCTGCACGCACATGCTCACTCGCCCCGGCTCCACACCTTCCGCGGGCGTCTGCATGATCCCCGAGTGCAGGTTCGGATCAAACTCGTCGTTCGGCTTCGGATGGATCACACCGATCCCGTGTGATGCCAGAGCCGTGAGCAGGCTCTGCTGGATCGCGCGAACGCCGTCGAGCGTGGCGGCCGATGCCTGGTCGGGCTGCTGGCCCGTCCCCGTGCCCAGCGCCATGTCGAACGCGTCGAGCACCGGCACGATGCTCATCAGCACGCTCGTGGCACCCTGACGCTTCGCCTCGATCTCGTTCTGCAGCGCCCGACGCTGGTAGTTCTGATACTCGGCCATCGCGCGCAGCCACTTGTCCTTGAACTCGTCACGCTCCGCGGCCAACGCGTCGATCATCGCTTGCGTCTGGTCCGGGTCCGCGCCCGCGGCGGCCGCCCCGGCGCAATCGCCGCAAGACGCTCCCTCCGCGTGGTCGTGCTCGTCTTCAGACATCGGTCGATTCTCTGCTTTCTTCCCGAACATGCTGACCCCTCCGAGTGCCCCATCGGTCATTCACGGCCAAACCCGCCAACGCCCTCCGCCGACGCGGGCATCACGCCCCGTCCCGGCTACTTCTTCGCCTTGCCGGCCTTCGTGCTCTTTGCGCTCTCCTGCGCCGTCTCGCTCCCGGAAGGTCCCGCGAACGCGTCGCGGATCGACTTCCAGAACCCCTGATTCTCCGGCGACACGTCCACGTTCTCCGACGCCGCGAACTCACGCAGCAGTTTCTCCTGCTGCGGCGTCAGCTTCCTTGGAATCTCGACCTTCGCGAACACCGCCAGATCTCCTCGGCGCGATGAACGCAGGTTCGGCAACCCCGCCCCCGACACCTTGAACATCGCGCCGTGCTGCGTGCCCCGCGGAATGTGCAGCGTGTGCCGACCGTCCAATGTTTTCAGCTCGACGTCCGCGCCGAGCGCCGCCTGCGTGAACGTGATCGGCATTTCCAGGACCAGATGATCCCCCTCGCGTCGGAACATCGCGTGCTCAGCGATGCGCGCCACCACGTGCAGGTCGCCGCGCAGCCCGTCTGCGCCCGAACCGACCCCCGCCTCGACCGGCGGCGGCTCACCCTCACCGCGGACACGCACCGCCTGACCGTCCTGAATCCCCGGCGGGATGCGCACCGCAATCCGCCGCTTCTTGGGCGTGCGGCCCTTGCCCCGGCATGTCTCGCAGAACTCCGTCACCACCTGCCCCCGACCGGCGCACGCCGGGCACACCGTGACCATCCGGAACATGCCACCCAATCCCGTCTGCTGAACCTTGCCCTGGCCGCCGCACGTGCGGCACGTCTGCGGCTTGGTCCCCGGCTTGGCGCCGCTGCCCGTGCACGTCTCGCACAGATCCAGGCGGGTGAACTCGACATCCTTGTCGGCGCCAGAAAGCACTTCTTCGAGCGTCAGCTCGACTTCGGTCTCCAGGTCATAGCCACGCGTCGGGCCGGACCTGCCTCGCCCCCCACCGCCCATGCCTCCGCCACCCCCGCCGAAGATGTCGTTGAACATCGAGAAGATGTCCTGGACATCCATCCGGCTGAAGTCGTGAGTCGCAGGCCCGCCGCGACCGCGCTTCAGACCCTCATGGCCGAGCTGGTCGTAGACCTGCCGCTTCTGCGGGTCCGAAAGCACTTCGTACGCCTCAGCGCACTCCTTGAACCGCACCTCCGCCTCGGCATCTCCCGGATTGCGGTCCGGGTGAAACTTCATCGCCAGCCGCCGATACGCGCGCTTGATCTCCTCGCCGTCGGCGGTCCGCTCGACGCTGAGAACCTCGTAATAGTCGCGTGTGACGGCCATTGTCAACGTGCGGCTTCGGCATCACCGCAAAGACGCAAAGTCGCTAAGAGTCCACCTAGAAATTGAGCATAATTCGGCGCAATCCATCCTTGAGTACTGGAACGTGAAAGTTCAGGAGCAAGCCCATCCGGGCGTTGGTCAGACGAAGGTAAGAAAGCAGTTGGGCACCATGCACCGGCAGCAGCCGCTCCATGGCCTTCACTTCAACGATCAATGCCCGTTCAACCAGAAGGTCGAGCCGCAGAGCATCCTGGGTTACTTCGCCCTTGTACACCACCGGCACCGCAACTTGGCACTCGTAGGCAAGACCTCGAATCTCCAACTCCTTCCGCAGACAACGCTTGTAGACCGATTCCAACATCCCGGGTCCCAGAGCGCGATGCACCTCGATCGCGGCACCGATCACCAGATTGCTCAAACGATCGAGATCGCTTCGGGGTCCGGATGGTTCCACAGGTCGGCACTCCATCCAAGACCCTTTGCGACTTCGCGCCTTTGCGGTGAAGCCCTACGCGCGGCTCGGAGCATCACCCGCTCAGTTCACGCTCCCCGCCACGGGCTCGGCGTTCTCCTTGAGTTCAGAGATCAGGCAGTCCGTCGTCAGCATGAGGCCCGCGACGCTCGCCGCGTTCACCAGCGCGGTCTTGGCCACCAGCGCCGGGTCGATGATGCCCATCTTCACCATGTCGCCGTACTCGTCCGTCGCGGCGTTGTAGCCGAATGCACCCGAGCCGTCCTTCACCTTCTCGACCACCAGGTCGCCGTCAACACCGGCGTTCTCGGCGATCTGCTTCAGGCACGACTCGACCGCCCGAGCCACGATCTCGTAGCCGAACTTCTCGTCGCCCTTGGCCTTCTTCTGCGCGTCGAGGACCGCCTTCTGCGTGCGAACCAGCGCCACGCCGCCGCCCGGAACGTACCCCTCCTTGGCGGCCGCGCGCGTCGCGTGCAACGCGTCATCCACGCGGTCCTTCTTCTCCTTCATCGCCGTCTCGGTCGCTGCCCCGACGTTCACGATCGCCACGCCGCCGGTCAACTTCGCGTGCCGCTCCATCAGCTTCTCGCGGTCGTAGTCGCTCGTGCTCTTGTCGTGCTGCTGCTTGATCTGCGCAGCGCGTGCCTCGATGTCCTTCTTCTTGCCGGCACCCTCGATGATCGTGCAGTTGTCCTTGTCCACCACGATCTTCTTGGCCTTGCCCAGTTCCGACAGTTCGATCGACTCGAGCGACCGACCCAGATCCTCTGCGAAGAACGTGCCGTTCGTCAGCACCGCGATGTCGCCCAGCATCGCCTTGCGGCGATCGCCGAAGCCCGGCGCCTTCACCGCGCAGATCTTCAGCACGCCGCGCAGCCGGTTCACCACCAGCGCCGCCAGCGCCTCGTTCTCGACTTCCTCCGCGATGATCAGCAGCGGCTGACCGCCCGCCGCCACCTTGTTCAACAGCGGCAGCAGGTCCGTCAGGTTCGCGATCTTCTTCTCGTAGATCAGCACCAGCGCGTTCTCCAGCACGCACTCGGCCGTCTTCGGGTCCGTCATGAAGTACGGAGAGATGTACCCCTTGTCGAACTGCATCCCCTCGACGTACTCCAGCGTTGTCTCGTTCCCCTTGCCCTCCTCCACCTCCACCACGCCCTCCGGCCCGACCTTCGCGATCGCCTCGGCGATCAGGTTGCCGATCTGCTCGTCATGGTTCGCCGAGACCGTGGCGATCTTCTTGTAGTCGTCCTTGCCCTTGCACTTCACGGCCATCGCGTCGATCGCGTCGGCCGCGGCCTCCGCAGCGGCGTTGATCCCGCGCTGGATCTGCACCGGGTTCGCGCCGCTCGTCACAAACCGCAGGCCCTCGGTGAAGATCGCCTCGGCCAACACCGTCGCCGCGGTGGTGCCATCGCCGGCCTTGTCCGCCGTGCGCTTCGCCACCTCGTTCACCATCTTCGCGCCCATGCTCTGGAAAGCGCTGGGCAGCGTGATCTCCTTCGACACGCTCACACCGTCCTTGGTCACGCTCGGGCCGCCGTAACTCTTCTGGATGATGACGTTCCGGCCCGTCGGACCCATCGTCACCTTCACCGCTTTCGCCAAGGACTCCACGCCCTTCTTCATCTCCAGAAGTGCGGCATCGTCGAACATGATCTGCTTGGTCGCCATGGGTCTTTGCTCCGTATGACTGCCTGTGTCGTTCGTGTCGTAATCGTGCGAACCCGCGGCGGAGTGGGCGAGGGGGGCCGTCCGCCCAAACCACTGCACCCCGCCGACCACCCCCGGCTCCGAACCGGAACCGACGGACGCTCGGCGGAGATTCCGCCTGCCTGCAAACGCCGGGACACCCCGGGCGTCAGCCTGCCGAAATGGCAACCGGCAGACCGCGCGGAGCGGGCCCGGACGCCATTCCATACCCCAAGGCTGCAAGCGCTATGCCAGCCTCCCCCTCGATCCACCCCACCGCCCGCTGGCTCAGTTTCTCCCGCCAATCCCCAACCGCGCCCCGCCGGTAGTGGCTGGTGGGGTCCTCCCATTGGCTCGCCTTGGCCTCAGGGCCAAACCCCGCCGCCGTCCTCGGCTGAGAACCGACAGGTTCGGCCTCCGCCGGGTCCACCCCGAGCGCCTTCAGCAGGCGATCCCGCTCCCGCGTCGTCTCGGCGTGCAAGTCTTCGTACCGAACCACCTCCACCCGCCCCGGCAGTCGGCCGTCGCGGATCCGCTCCACCGCGTCCAGATCGTCGATCACTTGTTCCGCCCAAACCCGCGCCGAGTGCCGCACCCACGCTTCGTTGTTCAGCAACTCCGCCGCGGCCTCGTGCTTCGCGCCCGCCGACCCGCCCGCGTGAAACCGCTCCACCAGCGCGCTGAACGCCGACTTCACCGCCGTCGGCGCCACCCACTCCTCGCGTCTGGCAAGCGCGTTGTACGTCCAACTCACCACCACGTCCCGCCCGTCGCGAAACAGCGCGATGTACGTCGCGTCGGGCAGAAACACCCGCAGCCGCCTCGGCGTGTGATCACCGATCACCGTTGCACCCGGCTTGATCGACCCGCACGACCTCAGGCACTCGCGAACGAACCGCCTGAAAGAAGCGCACGCCGCCGACCGCGCCGGCTCGCGCGACGCCGCTCGCCCCGGCGCACCCACGAACGCGTTCATCGCGTTCATCACGTCGTGAAAGGTGAACTCACCCACGCACAGCACGCGCGGATGCAGGTTCAGCAAGCTCCCCAGCCAGTTCGTCCCGCTCCGCGGGTGCGCGGAGATGAAAAAGTGCCTCCGCCCGCTGCGCTCCTCCGCCGATTCCTCGCACGACGCGAGCAGCGACTCAAACACAGGACGCGGATGCGGCCGCATCCGTCCTTCCGTCGCATCGGTCGGCTTCGTGCTCACGGCCGATCCGCCCACGAGCCGTCCCGCTCGTACCCAAGCGCCCGTAGCCCCTCGCCTGCCGCTTCCTCAAACCACCGCATCGCCTGCGGCGTGAAGTGCGACCGCCAATCGCCCACCTTGCCCTTGCGATAGTGCGAACTGGTCTTGTTCTCCGTGTACCCAGGCACCGTTCGCGGGTCGGTTCCGATCGGCGCGGCACGCTCGGGATCGAGCCCGAGATACACATACATCTCGCGCCGCAACTCTTCCGTCCGCGCGTGCAGATCCTCATACCGCACGCTCATCACCTTGCCCGGATACTCCCCCGCCTTCATCCGCTCGATCGTCTCAAGATCCGTCAGCACGTGCCGCTGCCAGTTCCCCGCGAACCGCCGCACCCACGCCTCGTGCGTCAGCAGCCACCTCGCGGCGACGTACAGCGACGAGTCGTCCGTCGTCAGCATCGCCAGCGCGCGATCGAAGATCTCCCGCGTCTCCGGCACCGCGTGCCCCGCCCGCTTGCTCTGGTTGTTCAGCGTGTGCACCGTCATCGACATCACCACGTCGCGTCCGTCGCGGAAGATCACCAGGTGCTCGCTCTCGGGCAGCATCGGCCGCAGCAGCCGCGGCGTGTGATCGCCCACGCGCTTCACCCCCGGCTTGCGCACCGCCGTCGCCGCCAGCGTCGACCGCATCATCTCCTGAAACGACCTCGCCAGCGCCGACTTGGCCGGCTCTTTGAAGGCCGTCTGGTGCGGTTCCGACACCATCTCCGGCATCGCGTTCAGCGCCACCTGAAAGTGCGCCTCACCCGTGCAATACGCGTCCGGATGCAGGTTCACCAGGTTGCTCATCCAATTCGTGCCGCTGCGCGGATGCCCCACAACGAAGAACGCCCGCGGACGCGTGTCCGTGTCCGCCGGGAACGAGCCGAAATCGCGCAGCACGTCCTCGAAGGGCACACGCCCCCAAATCCTCCGCTTCTCACGCGACGGCGCACCCACACCATCCGGCGCGCTGGCCGCTTCCACCGGCACAGCAGCAACGCCCGCGCTCCCGTCTCCCCCGGCCGCTCGACCCAGAAACTTCCCGATCAATCCGTTCATCGCACCTCACCCGTTACACCCACCACCGCCTCGCCCCGCGACTCAGCACGATCCGCTCCTCCCGGCCCGCCCAAGTACCCCAACGCCCGCATCATCTCCCCCGCCTCTTCCATGAACCACTTCTCGCGAAGGTCGCACAGGTGGTTGTTCCAATCACCCACTTCACCCTTGCGATAGAAACTCGAGGGATCTTCGCGCCCGAACCCCGGCGCTGTCCGACTCTCAACCGAGATCGGCGCCGACTCCGCCGGATCAACCCCCAGGAACCGATACACCCGCGCCCGTTCGGCGTCCGTGTCCGCGTGCAGCCGCTCATACGACAGCCGCAGCGCTGACGGTCCGCCCCGCGCTGCCCACGCCGCCATCGTCGACTCGTCCCGAGCAACGTGCGCCGACCACTGGTGCGCGAAGTGTCGAACCCACGTCTCCTCGTTCAACAGTCGATCCGCAGCGCTCCGCAGCGTCTCCGCGACGTCCGACCGAACCTCGCCCAGCGCTGACGCGAGCACCGGCCGAACCGGCTCCTGAACCACCTCCGGCTTCCCCGTCCGCAGCAGGTGATACGTCCAACTCACCAGCACGTCACGCCCGTCGCGCACGATCACCAGGTGCTTCGCCTCGGGAATCAGCGGCCGTACGGGCCGCGGCGTGTGGTCCCCCACCGCCGTCACCCCCGGCTTGCGCTGGCCCTGCACGTCCAGGCACCGACGCACAAGATCCGCGAACGCACGCTCCGCCTCGCTCCGCACCGGCTCGTGGTGCGCCAGATACCACGGCAGCGCCGTGAAGTGATCGAAAGCGCCCCGCAGAACCTGAAAGTGAAACTCACCGTGGCAATAGACGCGCGGGTGCAGATTCATCAGCGCGCTCAGCCAGTTCGTCCCGCTCCGCGGGTGCCCGCTGATGAAAAAGTACGTCTTGGCTTGCCCCGTTGCCGCGCGCGCACCCTCCTCCGATGCCTCCCCCATCGCCCGTTTCAGGATGCGTTTGATCGAACTCATCTTCACCCGTCTGTGCGTTCGTTCAGGTCCAACCACCCCGCGATTCAGCGAAGCAACCCGCCCTCGCGACCCATGCCCGCCGCTTCCGCTTGCAAAGCCTAGCCCCAGCCATCCCCCGCTTCATACCCCGCCCGAACGAGCGCCTCCCCGGCCTCGTCCTTGAACCACTTCGTCAGCCGTTCGTCGAAGTAGTTCCGCCAATCGCCCACAGCGCCCTTGCGCATGAACTTCGTCGGCGAAGGCTCCGCCACACCCGGAAGCGTCTTGGTCTCCCTGCTCAGCGGCTCGGCTTCCGACGCATCAACGCCCAGTAGGTCGTACAGACCGCGCCGGGCGCACTCGACGTCGCGGTGCATCTCCTCATACCGCAGCGTCAGCACGTGCGTACCGCGTTCGCGCAGCACCGGCGCGGCCTTCAGATCGTGCAGCACGATCTTCGCCCACAACTGCGCATGCGCACGAAACCACCCCTCGTCAAACAGGAACCCCTTCCCCCGCGCCTCGAAAGCGCCCGGATCGGCACGAAACTCCGGAATGATCCGCTCGGCCAGCGCCCGCGCACCAGACCACACCCTCTCCGCCGATTTCACGCGCAGATGATGGAAGTTCCAACTCACCAATACGTCACGCCCGTCCCGGATCATGTTCACCATCGGGGCGCCGGGCAGCAGTTCCACCATCATCCGCGGCGTGCGGTCTCCGAGCCACACGGCCCCCGCCTTGTCCCGCGTCCGCGCGTAGATCATCCGACGAACCACGTCCTCGAACGAATCGCGCGCGATCCGAGCCATGCGAGGACGCGACGACAGATACCACGGCACCGTCGTGAACTCGTCGAACCCGCGCTTGAGCGACTCGAAGTGAAACTCCCCCTTGCAGTTCACCGCCGGGTGCAGGTTCAGGATGTTCTGCGCCCAGTTCGTCCCGCTCTTGTAGCAACCCGTGATGAAGAAGAACCGGTGCGTCCGATCGCCCACGCGCACCGTGTACCGATCGCCCATCCACTGGTCGGCTGCGCGATACCGCCGGGCGGGTCTGGCCTCACCCTGTCCCCGGGCCGCGGGCTCCGGCGATGCGCCCGCCCCCTCGCCCCCCAGCACCGGCCGCAGCGCCGATCGAATCGTTCCCGGCGCAGCCCGCCGCAACCGACCCAGCAGGTCGCGACGGTTCGGCCCGTGCTCCTCGTTCGACTCCGCCATGCCGCGCACCACCAAGCAAGAGCAGACCATCCCGCCCGCCCCGCACCCGCTTCGGCATCGTACGAGCCGCGACCAAGCAACAGGCCCCCGACCATGTCCGGCCGGGGGCCTGGTTGTGCATGCGGACACCGCAACGCGGGACTCACGCCCGGCGTTCCGGCCTCGATCGCTTCAGCCCTCCACAACGCCGAGCAGTTCGCTCTCGCGCAGGATGAGCATCTTGTCGCCTTTGAGTTCCACTTCCGTCCCCGCGTACTTGCCGTAGAAAACGGTGTCGCCCTTGCGGACGCTCATCTCCGCGCGCTTGCCGTTGTCCAGGCGCTTGCCCGGCCCGACCGAGACAACCTGCCCCTTCACGGGCTTTTCCTTGGCGCTCTCGGGCAGGAAAATGCCCGACGCGGTCTTGGTTTCGGCCTCAATGGGCTTGACGAGAATTCGATCTTCCAGAGGTTTGATGGACATGTTGGTCTTCCTCGATGTCGTTGACGCGGCAACGCCGCCGCGACTTGTTTCCGTTGTTTAGAAACCCATCCCGCCCATGCCGCCCATTCCACCCATGCCGCCCATCCCACCCATGCCGCCGCCGCCGCCGTGACCATGACCGTGGTCGTGATCGTCGGCGTCCTTGGGCTTCTCGGTGATGATGCAGTCCGCCGCCAGCAGGATCGTCGCCACGCTCGCCGCGTTCTGGAGCGCTGAGCGATCCACCTTCGCCGGCGTGATCACGCCCTGCTTCAACAAGTCGCCGTACTCCAGCGTCAGCGCGTTGAACCCGAAGCCGGCGTTCGCCTTGCCCTTGCCGCCCTCGGTCACCTTCGCGACAACGACGGTCCCCTTCTCACCCGCATTGTCGGCGATCGTCTCCAGCGGCTTGCTCAGCGCTTTCACGACCACGTCGATCCCCGCGGCGAAGTCGTACTTAAAGGCGCCGACGTCCTCCGACGTCTTGTCGTCGCCCTTGCCCGGCTTGCCGTACACCGCCACGTACTCGCGGATGCCCTGCACAGCCTCGCGGGCGCGGACGAAACTCACCCCGCCGCCGGGAACCACGCCCTCGGCAACCGCCGCGCGCGTCGCGTGCAGCGCATCCTCAACACGGGCCTTCTTCTCCTTCAGTTCCGCCTCCGACGCCGCGCCGACGTTGATCTGCGCCACGCCCCCGGCCAGTTTCGCCAGCCGCTCCTGCAACTTCTCGCGGTCGTAGTCGCTCGTCGTGCCCTCGATCTCGCGCCGAATCTGCTCGATCCGCGACTGGATCTTCTTCGTCTCGCCCGCGCCCTCGATGATCGTCGTGTTGTCCGAGTCGACCTCGACCTTCTTGGCCATGCCCAGGTGCGACATCTCGACCTTGTCCAGTTCGATTCCCAAGTCCTTCATGATCGGCGTGGCGCCGGTCAAGACCGCGATGTCCTCGAGCATCGCCTTCCGGCGATCGCCGTACCCGGGTGCCTTCACCGCGCACACCTGCAGCGTCCCTCGCAACTTGTTGATCACCAGCGTCGACAGCGCCTCCCCCGTCACCTCCTCGGCGATGATCAGCAGCGGCTTCTTCGCCTGCATCACCTTCTCGAGCAGCGGCACCAGTTTCCCGACGCTCTCGATCTTGTCCTCGTGAATCAACACCAGCGCCTTCTCGAACACGCACGACATCTCGTCCGTGTCCGTGACAAAGTTCGCCGACAGATAGCCGCGGTCGAACTGCATCCCCTCCACCACGTCCACCGTGGTCTCCTGCGTCTTGCCCTCCTCCACCGTGATCACGCCGTCCTTGCCCACCTTCTCGAAGGCGTCCGCCATGATCTTCCCGATCGACGCGTCGTTGTTCGCGCTGATCGAGGCCACGCTCTGAATGTCCGACTTGCCCGAAACGGGCTTCGCCAGCGAGCCGATCTCCTCGATCGCCACCTCCACGCCCTTGCGCATACCGCGAACCAGTTGGTTCGCGTCGACACCCGCCGAAATGTGCTTCAGGCCCTCTCGGAACAGAGCCTCGGCCAGAACAGTCGCCGTCGTCGTCCCGTCGCCCGCGTCGTCAGAGGTCTTGCTCGCCGCCTCCTTCACGAGCCGGACGCCCATGTTCTCGGCCTTGTTCCTCAGTTCGATCTCCTCGGCCACGCTCACCCCGTCCTTCGTCACCGTCGGACCGCCCCACGACTTGTCCAGAATCGCGTTCCGGCCGCGCGGGCCCAGCGTCGACTTCACCGCACGCGCCAACTTCTCGACCCCCGCCAACAGGGCCTGCCGCGCTTCGACATCGAACGTCAGTTCTTTCACCGCCATGGACTGCTTCTCCGGTATTGCGGGCCCGGCATCCGCCGGCGCCTCCAGGATCGTTCGTGCTTCGACTTCACAACCGACAGACGGACGGCACCGATGGCGCACATTCCGACCCTCTCATCCCGGCAACTCCGGTGCCAACCCACTTCCACGCCCGCACGCCGTCTTCGGGCCGTGATCATGCCCCTCTTGCTGTCACCCAACCGCACCTACCGTCACTCCGCCTGCCGCTTTGGCAGACCATCCCCGTCTACCGCGTCACGCTCGCCCACCGACGAACATCCCCCAACGCCCTGCTACCATCCGCCTCCATGCCGACCGCGCCGATCACCCTCGCCGCCACCGATCTCTCCTCCTACCTGCCCATCCTCATCCTGGTGGGCATGGCCGTCACCTTCGGCGTCTTCAACGTCGTCGCCTCGAACCTCCTCGGCCCGAGCCGCACCGGCAAGGTCAAAGAAAAGACCTACGAGTCGGGCATGGACACCATCGGCTCCGCCCACAAGCGCTTCAACGTGCGCTTCTACATCATCGCGATGGTCTTCCTCGTCTTCGACATCGAGATCATCTTCCTCTACCCGTGGGCCGTCACCTTCCCCAACATCGATCAGTCCACGCCCGACGCCCTGCTCTGGCTCGGCCGGATCCTCTTCTTCGTCTTCACGACCGTCGTCGCCTATGTCTACGGTGTCCGCAAGGGCGTCTTCAGATTCGACTGACCGGCGACCGGCCTCCCCCACATCCCGCAACCGCCCGCGCCTCCGCTCGTACCCTCAGGCATGGCTCAGTCCGCGCTGCGCGCGCGTTCCACACCCGCCGACCGCGCCATCGCCGCGACCCTCGCCGCCGCGATCCTCGCGGTCCTGACCATCGGCGCCAGCCTGACCCCAAGCCCCACCGGCATGGGCACGCACAAGCAACTCGGCCTCCCCTCCTGCGGCTGGATCATCTCCGCAGACACCCCCTGCCCCACCTGCGGCATGACCACCGCCTTCGCCGCCGTCGCCCACGGCGACCTCTCCGCCGCCTTCGCAGCCCAACCGATGGGCGCCATCGGCGCGATCGTCGCCGCGGCGGTCTTCTGGGCCTGCCTCCACATTGCACTCACCGGCTCGCGGCTCGGCTCGGTCGCATTCCGTCTGCTCACGCCACGCTTGCTCTGGATCGTCGGTGCGGTCTGGGCGGCTTCCTGGGTCTACAAGGTGATCGCCTCGCGCTGAACATCTTCCACCGCTGACCCCGCACCGAAAACCCGTGTATCATGCCGCCGACTCTGGACCCTATAGGACGGGGACCGGGCGACACGCGGGGCTCGGCGGGGGGGGGGGGGGGGGGCGTTCCCCAACCTCCAACTCGACACCCCGCCTCGATGCGAGACCGCGCCATGAACACACTCCATCGCGCTCACCCACACAGACGCGCCAGGACGATCGCCCTCTCGATCGCCGCGCTCGTCGCCGCGATCTCGCTCGGGGGCTGCGTCTTGGGTCAACTCATCGGCGGCATGGCCGCTTCCTCCGAGCGCACCGGCACGCGCGACGTCAAGGCCAAGTACACAGGACTCCAGAACAACACCTTCGCTTTCATCATCGCCGCCGATCGAATCGTCCAGTCCGAGCACCCCGACATGGTCGTGCTCGCCACGCGTGAGATCAGCCGGCGACTCGAGCAGAACGCCGGCGCCAGCGGCATCCTCCCCGCCGACGAGATCCTCCGCTTCCAGTTCCAGAACCCCGCGTGGATCATGATGCCCCACGGCGAACTGGCCGAGAAACTCGCCGTCGACCGACTCGTCATGCTCGAACTCACCGAGTTTGCGCTCAACGAGCCCGGCAACCAGTACATCTGGAACGGCGTCGCCGCCGGCGTCGTCACCGTCATCGACCCGTCCCAGCACTTCGGCGGCGAGCAGGTCTTCCGCGAATCCGTCAGCGTTCGCTTCCCAGATCAGGACGGCATCAGCGCCGAGCAGGTGCCGGGCCAGGCCGTCGCACAGGCTCTCGTCCGCCGACTCAGCGAACGCGTCGCATGGATGTTCTACGATCACGAGGAACCCAAGGCGATCAAGTACTGATCCTCGAACCCACCCCGATGAGCACGCACGGACGCACACACCCATCCGCACGCCGATCGGCCGCCACGACGCGAAACGGCCTGCTCTTCGCGGCGATCGCGTCCTTCGCGGCCTTCACGCTCGGCTGCAACATCGCCGGCCCGGCCTTCTACTTCATCCACGGACCCGAGAAGATCGCCGCACAGTACGAAATCCCCAAGGAAAAATCCGTCGTCGTCTTCATCGACGACCGCGAGAACATGCTCCGTGACCGCTCGATGCGACAGGTCATCGCCCGCTCCACCGAGCAGCGACTGCTCGACGGCGGCGCGGTCCCCAAGGGCGACGTCATCTCCTCCGACGGCATCGCCGCCATCACCGCCGCCGACCGCTGGGGCAAGCCGCTCGGCATCGCCCAGGTCGGTGAAGCGCTCGGCGCCGACGTCGTCATCTACGCCTCCATCGATTCGTTCGCACTCTCCGCCGATCGAACCACCCTCTCGCCCACCGGCAGCATGCGCGTCAAGGTCATCGATGTCGCCTCGCGCAACCGTCTCTGGCCCGCCGAAGAGCAGGAGTGGGGCCAGGTCGCCACCGCCGTCCCGCGCCGCGACGGAACGCTGCCAACATCCCTCTCCGCAATCTCCGCGGAAGAGTCCCGCCTCGCGCAGCGAATGGGCAACGACCTGGCAAACCTCTTCGTCAAGCACGAAGCCAGACCGCGCGAGAACGAGATCGGCCGCTGACGAACCGCCCGCGCAGCCGCCCCCCGCTGCCCCCCACAACACTCCCTGAATCGCCGAAAGCGACCGTTGAAACCCCTCAGCGTCCTCCACCTGCTCGAACCGGCCGACGGCGAAGACGCCGTCATCGCCTGCCGCGCAGCGCTCGATATCCCCGGCGTCGACCACGCCCTTTGGATCATCGGCAACGACGCCGACGCCCGATTCGCACGCGAACGCGGCGTCGAGTCTCCCGACCGCATCACCCCGATGCTCCGCACGCCCGAAACCGCCGTTCGCAGGGCCGCCAATCTCTTCAACCATCGCTACTGGGGCGGCCACGCACCCCTTGAAACACCCGACCTCATCATGTGCTGGTCGATCGGGTGCATGGGCCTCTCGCGACTCATCGTCGGCAAACGCGGCGTCATGCGCTGCGGCCTGCTCTTGCGTGACCGGCTCGCTCCCCGCCGCGGCACGCTCGCCTTCCGGCGCGAGGCCTACGCCCTCGCCGACGTCACCACCGTTGCGCTCTCCGAGCGCATCCGCGCGGCCCACGCCCAAGCGGCCTCTGTCGGCCGCGGCGGCACGTTCCTCAAAGACAACATCCGTCTGTTCGATCCGCCCATCCCGCCAACGCGCCCCGCGCTCTCACCGGCAGATCGCCTCGACCTCCGCCGTCGGCTCGGCGTCCCCGACAACCACCACCTCATCGCCCTCCTCGCCGATCCGCCCCGCGCTGGCGACGCCAAACGATTCACCTTCTTCCTCGGCCTGCTCTACGCGGGCCATCAGCGCGTCTCCGGCCTCATCCCCAGCGGTTGCCAGCGCCTCGGCCGCGCGTCCCGCTACCTCCGCGATCACGACCGACGCTGGGGCCTCATCGCTTCCGACCTCCCGCTCGAAACGCGCCTCGCCGTCTCCGACGCGGCCATCGTGCTCCCCGCCGAGCACTCCGGTTCGGCCTGCACAGCCCCTTCAACAGGTCCGGTCTCCATCGCCGCCGCGCTCGCCGCGGGTGTGCCCGTCTTCTCCACTGATGCCGCGGTCGATCGCGCCCTCCTCGACGGCCCCGACGCCGCGCAACCATCGCTCAGCGCCCACTGCCTCGCCACCGACTTCGGCCACGACGGCCTGCTCAACCGCATCGCCGCCCGCCTTGCCCCGGCCCTCCACGATCCCGCGCACTTCGCCCATCTCCGCGATCGCGCGCTCGCCCGCGCCCAGACCATGCGCCAAGCCGACGCCTTCCGCGCTGATCTCCTCGCGCTCTGGCGAGAAATCGCCAACGTCCCCATCATCCGCCCCGGCCTGCCGGTCCCCCCGTCGCTCACCAAGACCTCCCTCGCCGCCGCCTCCTGATTCCAGCGCAACCCGCAGGCCTCACCACTCGCGTCTCAACCCGTGCCGACCAACGCCGATCAGTTCGATCACCTCCACCGCGCTGCCGCGGGCGCAACGTCCGTCCTGTTCGTCTGCCTCGGCAACATCTGCCGCTCACCGCTCGCCGAGGGAGTCCTCAAGCACCGCGCTCTCGAACGCGGCGTCTCAAGCCACCTCCGCATCGAGTCACGCGGCACCGGCGACTGGCACGTCGGCCAACCCCCCGACCCGCGCGCCCGCGCTGTCGCGCGCAAGCACGGCATCGAGCTCACCAGCCACTCAGCGCTCCTCACGCCGCACGACCTCATGACGTTCGACCTCGTCCTCGGCATGGACGAGCGCAACCTCCGCCATATCAAACGCTTAGGCGATCCTCGCGGCACGCTCGGCCTCTTCCGAGCCTTCGATCCCGCCTCCCTCGCCGGTCCCGAACCCGGGAACTTCGAGGTTCCCGACCCGTATCATGACGGACCAGAGGCCTTCGACGAGGTCTTCGCGATGGTGGACGCCGCCGCCCGCGCACTCTTGGAGCGGATCTTTGTCGATACCCCTCACCGCCCCTGATCCCGCGCCCGCAGCACGATCCGCACGCACTCCGCGCGCCTTCACGCTCATCGAACTCCTCGTCGTGATCGCGATCATCGCGGTCTTGGTCGGCATCCTCCTTCCCAGCCTCGGCGCAGCGCGCGAGCAGGCCAAGTCCGTCGCCTGCGCCACGCGACTCCAGCAACTCGGCGTCGCACTCGGTCTCTATTTCAACGACTTCGACAACACGCTCCCGCAGGTCCGCGTTCAGGTCGCCCCAGGCTTCGATTCCAACATCGGCGCCCTCTTCGGCGGCAAGAAGGGCACGCTCCCCGCCTACGGCATCAACGAGTTCGGCGCTGAGCGACGACCCCTCAACGCCTATGTCCTCGGCGGCGTCAGACCCCAGCCCGACTCAGAGCCCGGCAACATGGAGATCGAGGCCTTCCACAGCCCCGCCGACAAGGGCGGCAACATCCCCGGCCTCGGCGCCGTCCGCTCCATGTACGACCTCCTCGGCTCCAGTTACACACTCAACGACCACACCCTCGACGGTGAGCAGTTCGTCACGCTCATCCCGCAGCAGGGCGGGCAGATGCCCCCCATCGCCATGCCCACCAAGACCTGGGTCATCGGCACCCACTCCATCTACAACTACCAACAGAACGGCGACCGAGGCCACCGCTGGTTCCGAAAGAACGCCGTCGACGCCAACCTCCTCTTCCTCGACATGCACGTCGGACTCACTCTCCGCGTCCCCTTCGGCGTCGTCAACACCACCGACGACTACACCTTCCTCCCGAGCCCCGACTGGCCCCAGCGCATGGGCTGGTAACCGCGCGCCCGCGCTTCCACATCGCTCGCGCCAATCTCACTCAGTCTCCGACCCATCCCCGCTACCCTCCACGCTGTCACCGCGCTCACAACAAACCGCGCGGACTCCGAAGCACCACCTCACTCACTGATCGACCCACATGCCCGAAAGCCACTTCCACCCCGACACCCTCGTCATCCACGCAGGCCAGCGCCCCGAGCCCGTCACCGGCGCCGTCATGCCCCCCATCTTCACCAGTTCGACATACGCGCAGAAGTCGCCCGGCGAGCACACCGGATTCGAGTACAGCCGCTCCCACAACCCCACCCGCTACGCCCTCGAGCGCATGGTCGCACTCCTCGAAGGCTCCACCATCGCCGAGTCCGACGACCCGTCCCGCGGCGGCTACGCCTTCGCCTCCGGACTCGCCGCGATGGACTGTGTACTCGAACTCCTCAACGCCGGCGACGAGGTCGTCTGCATGGACGACGTCTACGGCGGCTCCAACCGTCAACTCCGCATGGTCAAGGCGCGCAGCCAGGGCCTCAAGGAGAAGTTCGTCGACATGACGGACCTTTCCAAGCTCGAGTCCGCCCTCACGCCGCGCACGCGCCTCGTGTGGATCGAAACACCCACCAACCCCATGCTCAAGATCGTGGACCTCGCCGCGATCGCCAAGCTCGTCCACGGCCGCTGCGCGCCGGCGAAGTTCGGCCCCGCGCCCAACGGCGGAATCGCCGACGGCTGCCTTCTGGTCTGCGACAACACCTTCGCCAGCCCCATCAACCAGCGACCACTCTCCCTCGGCTTCGACGTCGCCATGCACTCGGCCACCAAGTACCTCGGCGGACACAGCGACGTCGTCGGCGGCCTGCTCGCTACCGCCGACCTCGAGATCGCCCGCCGAATCCGCTACCACCAGAACGCCGTCGGCGCCGTCATGGGCGCATTCGACGCCTACCTCGTCCTCCGCGGCATCAAGACCCTCGCCCTCCGAATGGAGCGCCACAACCAGAGCGCCCTCAAGATCGCCCGCTGGCTCGAAACCCACCCAAAGGTCGACAGCGTGATCTACCCCGGCCTGCCCAGCCACCCGCAGCACGCCATCGCACGCAAGCAGATGGTCGGACCGGGCGGAGAGGGCGGCAAGGGCGGCACCGTCGGCGGTCGCGGCGGCTTCGGCGGAATGATCACCTTTTATCTCAAAGGCGACCTCGCCGCCTCACGACGCTTCCTCGAGCGCGTCCACCTCTTCACCCTCGCCGAGAGCCTCGGCGGCGTCGAGAGCCTCATCGAACACCCGGCCATCATGACCCACGCCAGCGTCCCCGCAGCCCAACGCGATGAACTCGGTATCGCAGACAACCTGATCCGTCTTTCCGTAGGCATCGAGGACGCCGACGACCTCATCGCCGATCTCGAGCACGGCTTCGCCGGCGTCTGATCGCTCTCCCCGCACATCTCGCTCAACACCATGCGCTCCATACCCATTCCGCTCATTCCATTCCTCGCCCTCACCGGCCTGCTGCTGCCGCTCGCCGCGACGGCCACCGCGACCGACGATCCACCACCCTCCAAGACCACCGACGCGGCACCGGCCCCCAAGCCCGAGCCCGATCCTGCTCCCGAGCCCGAAGCGCCCCACCCCCTCGCCTCCCTCCGCGCTGAGGCACTCGCCCTCCGCCCCCTCTGCACCTCCGACTTTGCCCGCGCCATGCTCGACCAGGTCGAGCACCTCCCCGTCTGCCAGCCGCGCACGCTCTACGTCGCCACGCGACCCAACCGCGCCCTCACACCAGATCAGTTCGACCAACTCCCCGAGGACGAACGCGCCAAACTCCGCAAGTTCACCTTCACCCCCGACCGCTACTACACCACGTTCTACGGAACGCCCCTTGTCTACGCCCGCGTCCTCGACCTCGCCGCCGATGCATGGACCAAGTCCGAAGCCAAAGCCCCCGCCTCCCTCCGCGGCAAGCGCATCCTCGATCTCGGCTACGGCCAACTCGGCCAACTCCGCCTCTGGGCACAGTCGGGCGCGCGCGTCACCGGCGTCGAGGTCGACCCCATCCTCACCGCCCTCTACGCCGACTCCCCCGCCGCCAACGCGAGCAACACCCCCGGCTCGCTCCGACTCCTCGAATGCTCCTGGCCCAACCACGCCGACTGCCGGGCCTCCGTCGAGAAGGGCGGCCCGTACGACCTGCTCATCTCCCGAAACGTCCTCAAGCGCGGCTACGTCAAACCAGACAAACTCCCCACCGGCTTCCCCGACCCCGTCGGCTGGAACATGCCCGACGCCGAAGTCCTTTCGCACTTCTTCAACGCCATGAACCCCGGCGGTCTGGTCGTCATCTATTCCATCGGCCCCGCGCCCGACCCCGCCAAGCCCTGGTCCGACATCGCCAACCCGTGGCCGCGCGATGCCTGGCAGGCCGCCGGCTTCGAGGTCCTCGCCTACGACGCCGACGAAACCGATTCCGCCCGCGCCATCGGCAAGGCCCTCGGCTGGGAGTCGAGCATGGACCTCGACGCCGACCTCTTCGGCGTCTACTCCATCTACCGCCGCCCGGCGGAGTAATTCACCGCCTTTGTCCCCCCCTCCCAACCCGTCTAATATCAAGGTTCCCCCGGCCGGACCGGCATCCCCTTGCCGACACTCCTCCCCTAACCCCCGCGCCGGGCGTTCCCGCGAGTGCGACCGATGAGCCCCTCCGCCACATCCGACGATCCCGACGACGAGGCGTCGCCGCA
>JAHBXK010000015.1 GCA_019636535.1 Phycisphaeraceae bacterium
GCGCGGTTCGAGCCCTGCGGAGGGGTCTTTCAGGGCAGCGCGGGGGTCTTGAGGGCCGTCAAGGGAGTCTTGAGGCCGGTCAAGGAAACCTTGAGGGCCGTCAAGGAAGTCTTGAGGGCCGTCAAGGAAGCCTTGAGGGTCGTCAAGGAAGTCTTGAGGGTCGTCAAGGAAGTCTTGAGGGTCGTCAAGGGAGTCTTGAGGGCCGTCAAGGAAACCTTGAGGGCCGTCAAGGAAGCCTTGAGGGCCTGAAAGACCCCCCTTCGGTTGGGATTCCTCCCCGGAACGGGTTCCGTCGGACGCGCCCACGTGCTCCCCGAAACGTGCGTCCGCATCAGCCTCGTACCCCCATTCAGGTTCCCAGCGCAACCCCTCGCCACCCCTCGCCCCCCCACCCGCACGCACCCGGTGATGCCTCCGCGCGTTGGCGCGGCGCTGCCTTCCGGCCCCCTTCGCCGGTACCCTCCCTTCATGCCCACCTCCTCAGCCTCCCGCGCATCCCCCCCGACCCCCCCGACCGCCCCAGCCGCCTCAGACAAGGGCGGGCTCCGCGTCTCCAAGCGTGTCAGCGGCCTCAAGCCCTCGGCGACCGTCGCCGTGACCAACCGGGCCAAGGAACTCGTGAAGCAGGGGGTGGACGTGCTCTCGTTCGCGGCCGGTGAGCCGGACTTCGACACCCCCGTCGCGATCAAGCGGGCCGCGATCGATGCGCTGATGGCCGGGCAGACCAAGTACATGCCGACGATGGGGGACGTTGAGACGCGGAGGGTGATCGCGGAGAAGGTGACGCGGGAGAACAGGATCCCCGGTGTGACGCCCGAGCACGTGGGGATCAGCGCTGGGGGCAAGCACGCGCTCTACACGATCTGCCAGTGCCTGCTGGACTTCCCCGAGCGCAACGCCCGGGCGCCCGAGGTGATCCTGCCCGTGCCGGCGTGGGTGAGTTACGCCCCGCTGGCGGAACTGGCGGGCGGGAAGATCGTGGAGGTGCAGACCTCACCCGAGTCGGACTTCAAGGCCACCGCCGAGCAGATCGCCGCGGCGATCACGCCCGAGTCGCGGATGCTGATCCTGAACTCGCCGAGCAATCCCTGCGGGACGATGTACACCGAGGCGGAGTTGCGGGCGATCGCGAAGGTGGTGGAGGAAGCGGCGGCGAAGACGGCGCCGGGGCTGGTGGTGCTCTCGGACGAGATCTACGAGAAGATCACGTACGGCGGCGTCCCGCACTTCTCGATCGGGAGCGTGCCGGAGATCGCCGAGCGCGTGATCACGCTCAACGGGCTGTCGAAGGCGTACGCGATGACGGGATGGCGGGCGGGGTACACCACGACGAGCGGGGCGTGGGGGCTGGAGTTCATGAAGTCGATGACGACGCTGCAGGGGCAGATGACGACGAACATCACGTCGTTCGTCTTCCCCGCGATCCGCACCGCGCTGAAGGAGTGCGAGGCGGATGCGCAGCGGATGTGCGCGGCGTTCGGTCGGCGGGCGGAACTCATCCACCGAAGGATGACGCGGATGCCGGGCTTGAAGTGCCCGCAACCGACGGGGGCCTTCTACGTCTTCCCCGATGTGGCTGCGCACTACGGGAAGCGCTCGGCGGGAGGGAAGCCGGTCGAGTGTGCGCTGGACTTCTGCGAAGCGCTCCTGGCGGAGAACAGGGTGGCGGCCGTGCCGGGGGAGGACTTCGGCGGGCGGGGTGTGCGGCACGTGCGGTTCAGTTTCGCCTGCTCGGAGGAGCACATCGCCAAGGGGATGGACCGGCTCGGCGAGTTTCTGGCCGGGCTGCGATAGACGGGGTCGAGGGCGTCATCGGCCGGGTGTGAATCGGAGCGGTGGTTGGTGGATCAGTTGCCCGGCCCCGACGGCAGATCGTGCGGGAGCGTGGCGACGTCGGGGAGGGGGGGCAGGCCGAGCGAAGCGCGGAGTTCGTTCTGTTCGGTGAGGGCTTCGGCCCAACGCTCAACGGGGATGGTCCGCGCTGCGCCCCGTGAAGGCGCAGCCAGATAGGCGAAGGAGAGTTCGGGATCGGCGATCTGCGCGGGGTCGGGGGCGAAGACGATGAGCCAGAGTTCGTCCGCCTCGGGCCTGTCGAGGATTGTGTTGTTGTCGAGGCCGAAGTGCGTGAAGACCATGTCGCCGAAGCGGTAGGCAACGGTGTCGGTGGGGAAGGCGCCCGCCGAGGAGGCGGCCTTGCGCTGGCGGTCGGCTCCAGTGAGCGCTTCGATCGGCTCACCGTCGATGGTGAGATTGGGCGTGCGGGAGGGATCGGCGACGAAGTCGGCGGGTCGTACGCCGGGGCGGAGCATGAGCGCTGCGGGGTGGTGCGGGTAGACCCTCCAGAGCGCAGCGTGATCGCGCATCGCCCCGGCGAGGTGGTCGGTCTTGGCCAGCACGTCGACCCAGGCGTTGGGTTGGACAACCGGGGCGGGTGGAGGGGGGGGCGGGATGAACCCGGGTGCGCCCGCCAGGCCCCCACCGTACATGAACCTCGCCGCGGGGTAGAGGACCAGCGCAGCGAAGACGACGAAGCCGATGAGGGGGAGCATGAGCGTGGCGAGCGCTGCGCGGCCGGCGTTGATGCGCTGGGCGCGTGCGAGCATGGGTGTGGCGATGGCCAGGAGCAGGATCAGGTAGATCGGCCAGCCGAGAAACGGCAGGAGCAGGGCGAGCGCAGCGGTCGACGCGAAACAGAAGACGATGAACGTGCGCTCGATGCCTCCCGTGGTGCGGAGTTCACGCCTGCGCTGGAGGGCTGCGACGAAGGCGATCACGAAGTGCGCGCAGAGCATGACCGCAACCGTGGCCACGAACGGAGGGAGGAGGGCGTAGATCGTGTTCTCGGCAGCGCGGCGGGGGATGTAGAGCGGGTTGCCGCCTGCGGTGAAGGCCAGGCTCGGGATGGAGAGGAGAAGGAAGAAGAGAAAGAGCAGGATCGCGATGAGGACCCATGTGACGAGCGCGAAGCGGAAGGCCGAGCGCGCTGGCGCGTTCAGGCGGTGGAGGGCCTCTCCGAGCATCGCGGGGTTGAAGATCGCCATCCCGACGGTGTTGCGCCATCGCGCGAACACCGAGAGGCCCCGCTCAGCGCCGTGGACCCAGGGGATGGTCAGAGGCGCGGTGAGCACCTCGGAGACCCCCGCCGCGGGGACGAGGGTCATCTCGTCCATGGTGATGCGTGCGTGGCAGCGGACGCAGTCGAAGGCGAACGGTTCGAGGTGGCCTCTGATGGAGGTGCCCGCGTAGCCCTGTGCGCAGTGGGGGCACTTGAAGGCGACCGAGCCGCGGGCGAAGACGAATTCGGAGGGTTTGAAGGCGAGTCCGCACTCGGGGCACTGACGGCCCGGCAGGTTCCAGAGTGCGTATTGGCACTGCTTACACCGCACCCGCGGCGTCTCCGGCGGCTGTTGCCGCGGCGGTCGGTGTTGCGGCGAGATCGGCCGTGGCGTCGGCGGGGGCGGCGGACGCTGAGGGCACCTCGGGAGACTCGGGTGCATCGGGTGCATCGGGTGCATCGGGTGCATCGGGCTCGGCGAGTTCGAGCGTGATCAGCGTGGGATCGTCGGCCTGTTCGTGGCGGACGAGGACCTTGCGCTGCTTGACCAGTTCGAGCATGGCCAGGAAGAGGCCGATGGCTTCGGAGCGTGTGCGGCCGACGAAGAGTTCGGCGAAGAGGAGGTGGGGCTTGGCGGTGGTGGAGGGGGTGGGGGTGGGCCCGGGCGAGTCCGGTGAGCCGGTGAAGGCGAGCCGACGGAGTTGGTCGAGGATGTCCTCGGCGTGGACCTCGACCGGGGTGTCGTCGAAGACGACGCGGTGCTCTCCGACGCGGGAGAAGTCCACCGACTGCATGATCCGGGCGAAGGCTTCCACCAGATCGATCAGGTGGAGGTCCTCGACTTCGACGAGCGGCTCTTCTTCCGGCGCGGCCTGGTCCGGGTCGGGCTGCATCGCGGGGGCGCGGGCGGCCTCGTAGCGGTGGGTGTACTCGGTGCGCCAGTGTTCGAGGTGCTCGGCGGCATCGCGGAAGCGCTTGTACTCAAGGAGTTGGCGGACAAGGGCGGTTCGCGGGTCGCCGGGGTCGTCCTTGCGGGGCTGATGAACTTCCGCGTCCGGGGCGTGGTCGGCTTCGGCAGTCTGTGAACGCGCGGGCGGCGCGAGCATGCGGGACTTGATCTCGACGAGCGTGGCGGCCATGACGAGGAACTCGCCGGCGTTCTCGATGTCGATCGGGCGTGCCGTGCGGGTGAAGTCGTCGAGAAAGGCGAGATACTGCTCGGTGATCCTGGCGATGGGGATGTCGGTGATCTCGACCTCCGCCCGGCGGATGAGGAACAGCAGCAGGTCGAGAGGACCCTCGAAGGCGTCGAGCCGGATGGTGTACTCGGCGGTGGTCAAGGGTGAGGTGGTGGCGAGTGAAGCGGCGGGACGATGCCGGAAATCGCCCGGAGCGCGCCCGGTGCGCGTTTGGGGGATGGGCGCAGTCTACGCTTTTGGCCGCATGAACGGGACGAATCGACACGGCGTGGAGGCTGGCGCGGTGGACCTTGAACCGGCGCGGAGGCTGCTGCGTGCCGAGTCGGCCACGCTCGCAGCGCTGGCGGACGGGTTGGGGGAGGCGTTCGCGAGATCGGTGGGCCTGGTGGCGGCGTGCGCGGGGGGTGGAGGGAACGTGCTGGTCAGCGGGCTGGGCAAGTCGGGTCTGATCGGGCAGAAGATCGCGGCGACGCTGTCGTCGCTGGCGATCACGAGCCACTTCGTTCATCCGGCGGAGGCCGCGCACGGCGACCTGGGGCGGTTCCGGCCGTCGGACCTGTGCGTGGCGCTGTCGTACTCGGGAGAGACCGACGAGGTGGTGAACCTCGCGGCAATTCTGAGACAGGATGGGATTCCGATCGTGGCGATCACCAGGGGGAGCCGGTACGCAACGAACGGAACAGCGGCGGCCACTGGAGGGAGCGGCGTGTCATCGCTGGAGCGGCTGGCGAGCGAGACGCTCGCGATCGGCGAGTGTGATGATCCGGCGCTCACTCCCGCGCCGATGTGCTCGACGACGGCGATGCTGGCGATCGGTGATGCGCTGGCGCTGTGCGCTGCGCGGCTGCGGAACTTCACGGACGACGAGTTCGCGCGTCGGCACCCGGGCGGATCGCTGGGAGGGCTGTTGCGTCCGGTGATGGACATCCTGCGATTCCGTGCGGGCGAAAACCTTGTGACGGTGCCGGACGACCTGCCGGTCGCCGAGGCGCTGGCCTCGGCGGATTGTGACCACGCCAGACGGCCTGGCGCGCTGCTGCTCACGGACCGAGCGAGCGGGCGGTTGGCGGGGATCTTTACCGACGGCGATCTTCGTCGGTTGGTGCTGCGTGGTGTTGAGGATCTGCGCCGGCCGATCCGCGAGATCATGACGCGAGACCCGGCGACGCTGCCGCACACGGCGGTGGTTCGCGATGCGGTGCGGATGGTGCGAGAGAACCGGCGGGACGAGATCCCGATCGTGGATGATCGGCACGTGCCGGTGGGGATCCTCGACGTGCAGGACCTGATCGCGATGAGGCTGGTGCGGGACGATCGGGCGTGAGCGTTGTGGACGGGCGCGGACTGGACAGCGCTCACCGACCTTCGAGCGAATCGTGACGGTATCGGAAGACGCCGCCGACCAACGTGCCGATGGCGCGGCCCGTGAGCCGTACACCGTGGTAGGGCGTGTTGCGGCTGCGCGAGGCGTGGGTTGCGGCGTCGACGGTCCACTCGAGATTCGGGTCGATGAGCGTGAGATCGGCCCATGCGCTGGGGGCGAGCGTGCCGAGGCCGTGCTTGAGTGGCTGTGGCGTTGCGGCCCAGGCGCTGGTGCCGGGGATCGGCTTGGGCTCGCTCATGGCGGCGAGGGTGGGACGGTCGAGTCGGCAGAGTCGGGCGGGGTTGATGGTCAGGAGTTCGATGAGGCGAGGCCAGTCGATGACGCCGGGCTCGATGAGCGACTTGATGTAGAGCGCCAGGGCGGTTTCGAGGCCGGTGATGCCGAAGGCGGCGTGCTCGAACTCGACGTGCTTGCGCTCGGGGGTGTGGGGCGCGTGATCGGTGGCGAGGATGGTGATGGTGCCGTCGGCGACGCCTTCGAGGATGGCGCGGACGTCTGAGCGCTCGCGCAGGGGTGGGTTCATCTTGGCGAGCGTCCAGTAGCGCGGGCCAGCGGAGGCCGGTGCGGTGCCGGCTTGCGCGGCTTGGCCGAGCGCTTCGGCGACGGCGGGCTCAGCGCGCTCGACGCACTCGTGCGTGAGCGTGAGGTGGTGGGGAGAGGCCTCTGCGCTGACGGGCAGTCCCGCTGCTCGAGCCTTGCGGATGAGATCGACGGAGCCCGCGCAGGAGAGGTGCTGGACGTGGTAGCCGGGTGGTGCTTCGCCCTTGCCTCCGCCCGCAACGGCCTTGAGCAGCCGGATGTCTCGCTCGACGATGAGTTCTTCGGCCAGGCGCGGCCAGCCGCCGAGGCCGAGGCGTGCGGCGACGGAGCCGGCGTGCATGGCGCTGCCGCGCGTGAGCGAGGGTTCCTGGCAGTGCTGCATGAAGGCCAGGCCGGTGGGCTGGATGTAGGTGAGGGCGCGGAGCATGAGGGCGGGCGACGCGAGGCAGTCGCCGTCGTCGGAGAACCCGACAGCGCCAGCGCGGGCCATGAGGGCCAGTTCGGCCAGTTCGTCGCCCTTGCGGCCCCTGGTCGCCGCGCCGACGGGGTAGACACGGCAGTGGGCGGTCTGCTCGGTGCGCGTGTAGACGAACTCGACCATGGCGTCGTCGTCGATGGCCGGGGACGTGTTGGGCATGCAGCAGACGGCTGTGAACCCGCCGGCGACGGCGGCTGCGGTGCCGGTCTCGATGGTCTCGGCGTCCTCGCCGCCGGGCTCGCGAAGGTGGACGTGCGGATCGATCAGGCCGGGGGAGCAGATGAGGCCCTCGGCGTTGATGACGCGGTCGAAGCCGGACGGGGCGGTCTTGGAGGCGGAGGCGGGGGAGACGGACTCGATCAGGCCGTCACGAACGGCGATGTCGGAGATTCGGTCGGTCCCGGTGGCGGGGTCGATCGCTCGGGCGGCCCGGATGAGCAGCGAGCGTGGCGCGTGGTGGGCGGTCTGGGCGTCGGGCATATCGGCGGAGGGTAGCGGAATGGTGTGGCCTGGCGTATCGTTGGGCTTCGTCGGAGGTCTCGGGACGTGGAAACGTGCCCGAACCGGCCAGACGGGGTGTAGCGCAGCTTGGTAGCGCGTTTGACTGGGGGTCAAAAGGTCGTGGGTTCAAATCCCGCCACCCCGATTTGAGATGAGACCCGCCGATCGGCGGGTCTTGTCATAGGGAGCGAAAGGTGGCGAGAGGGCGCGGGGTCGAGGCATGCGCTCGGTGGTAGATGGAGGGAAACTGATTGGTGCCTGTCGGTTCGTGCTTCGACTGCCACGAATCACCTGATTCGCCGGACAGGCGATTGGACTTGGGCCTCTTGTGAGTGCGAGTTTGGAGAAGAGCATGGCGAAGAAGGCGAGGTCGTCGTCAGCGTCGGGTTCGTCGAGAGAGCGCGCACGGTCAAAGCAGCGCTCTGGAATGGCAACGCCGACAAAGGAAAGGCGCGGATCAAAGGTCCGCACGACGAAGGACTCTGATGCTGGTGCGGGCGAGTTCATGCGGACGAATCAGCACCCATTGAAGGATGTTGCTGAGTTGCTGCGCAAGGTGGTCGCCGATGCGGATCGCCGGTTGGAAGAGAGTGTGAAGTGGAACGCGCCGAGTTTCGCGGTGAGGGGCGATCATCGAGTGACCTTGAACATGAGCGCCAAGGACCGCGTTCGCGTCGTGTTCCATCGCGGTGCGAAGGCCAAGGACTCGAAGGGCAGTGGTCGGCTGATCGACGATCCTCACGGTCTGCTCGAATGGGCATCGGATGATCGTGCGATTGTCAGTTTCTGTTCGGTGGAAGAGGTTCGCCAGGCTCGCTCATCGCTCAGGGCGTTGATTCGAAAGTGGATTGATGCGGCTGGTTGAGGTGCGATGGGGTGGACCCGGAGTCAAGTTGCTTTCCGACACCGGCGGGTGCAAGACTTGCCGTGAAGCAGGAGGGCAACATGACGACGAACACATGGAAGCGGTCGGCTTGGGCGCTGGTTGGCGCAGTTGCGGTCCTTTCGGGGTGCGCTGGGCAGGCGGGGACTGGTGGAGCGGGCGATTCGAGCCGTGCCGCCGCAACGGCGGAGCACGCCCGAAACGGTGGCGCTGCGAGCACGGCGAATCCGGTTGCAACGCCCCCGCCGCTCTATGACAACCTCGGCCCGCACACGCGGCGCGTGACGACGTCGTCGGCAATGGCCCAGCGGTACTTCGATCAGGGCCTGAACTGGATGTACGCCTTCAACCACGATGAGGCGATCCGCGCTTTCGAGCACGCGGCCCGGCTTGATCCGCGGTGTGCGATGGCGTGGTGGGGTGTCGCGATCTGCCACGGGCCGCACATCAACAACCCGATGATGGATGAGGCGAGGTCGCGTGCGGCGTGGGCAGCGCTCAACAAGGCGCTGGAGCACGCCCACGCGTGCGAGCCGGTGGAGCGAGAGTTGATCGGCGCGCTGGCCGCGAGGTACGACGACCCCGAGCGTGACGGGGGGACGAAGATTCCGATGGACCCGCAGGCGCGTCGGCCGTTCGATGAGGCGTACGCCGGGGCGATGGCCCGCGTGTACAAGCGGCATCCGACTGATCAGGACGTTGCCACGCTGTACGCCGAGTCGCTGATGGACCTGAGCCCGTGGGACTTGTGGTCGCTCGACGGGCAGCCGCGGCCGCAGACGCCCGAGGTGTTGCGGCTGCTGCAGCAGGTGCTGGCCTCGAACCCCGACCATCCCGGGGCGAATCACCTGTACATCCACGCGGTGGAGGCCTCACCGCATCCCGAACTGGCGGACGGTGCCGCAACGCGGCTGCGGACGCTCGTGCCGGGATCCGGGCACATGGTGCACATGCCGTCGCACATCGACGTGCGCATGGGTCGGTGGAACCTGGCGGCGGACCAGAACGAGAAGTCGATGAAGGTGCACCGCGCGTACGAGAAGCGGTCGCCGAGGCAGGGGCTGTACCGGGCCTACATGTTCCACAACGTGCACTTTCTGTCGTACGCGTGCATGATGGCGGGACGGGAGAAGGACTCGATCGCGGCTGCGCGGCAGATGATGGCGTCGATTCCGGAGGAGTTCTATCAGGACTTTGCGCCGGTGGTGGACGCGTACGCGGCGATCGAGGTGGAGTCGCTGATGCGGTTCGGGCGTTGGGACGACCTGCTCGTCGAGCCCGAGCCGCGCGAGAGTCTGCCGATCACGCGTGCGTTCTGGTCGTTCGCGCGGGGCGTGGCGTACGCGGCGAAGGGTGAGGTCTCGAACGCTCGGCAGGAGCAGGCCCGGTTCCGTGAGCGGGTGCGGTCGATTCCTGAGGACGCGATGATGGCGATCAATCCGGCCCGGAAGGTGCTGTCGATCGCGGACGAGATGCTCGAGGGGGAGATTCTGTATCGCGAGGGAGATCTCGAAGGGGCCGTTCGGCACCTTCGAGCGGCGATCGCGATCGAAGACACGCTGATGTATATGGAGCCGCCGGACTGGGTGCAGCCGGTGCGGCACGCACTCGGGGCGTTCCTGGTTGAGGCAGGGCGATTCGATGAGGCCGAGGCGGTGTATCGCGAAGACCTGCGTCGTCTGCCTGAGAACGGCTGGTCGCTTCACGGGCTTGCCAAGTGCCTGCGCGCCACGGGGCGGGACGCGGAGGCGGAGCGGGTTGAGGACCGGTTCAGGCGGGCGTGGTCGAGGTCGGACGTGAAGTTGGAGAGCAGTTGCTTCTGCGTGCAAGGCCGGAAGCACTGAGCGATTCACTCGGTTGCGATCTGAGCAGCGTGACGTGAACGATGTGATCCGACCGCCGCCGTGGGCGTCGATCGGGCCAGCGGGCGTGCGTGCGCGGGCACGCATCGACATCGTTACCATGTTGCTGGGACGCCGCATACGGCGGCTGGTTACGGCTCAGCGCATGGCAGGAGGCCGCCCGTGGCGGATCGAACCAACAACGGTGCTCCGTCGGCTCGCAGTGCGAAGTCCGTCGGTGCCGAACAGACAAGGCTGCTGGAAGACACCCAGCGCCGTGCCAACTGGAAGCGCTGGGGGCCGTATCTGAGCGAGCGGCAGTGGGGGACCGTGCGCGAGGATTACTCGCCGGACGGGTCTTGCTGGACGAGTTTTCCGCACGACCAGGCACGCAGCCGGGCGTATCGATGGGGCGAGGACGGGCTGCTGGGCATTACCGATCGGCAGTGCCGGCTGTGCTTCGCGGTTGCGCTTTGGAACGGCCGCGATCCGATCCTGAAGGAGCGGCTCTTCGGCCTGACCGGGCCCGAGGGCAATCACGGTGAGGATGTCAAGGAAGAGTACTTCTACCTCGATTCGACGCCGACGCATTCGTACATGAAGGCGCTGTACAAGTACCCGCAGACGGAGTTTCCGTACGCGCGGCTTGTGGAAGAGAACGCCAAGCGCGGAAGGTATGAGCCGGAGTATGAACTCAAAGACACGGGGGTGTTCGATGAGAGCCGGTACTTCGACGTCGAGGCCGAGTATGCCAAGGCCGGGCCGGACGACCTGCTGATCAGGATCAAGATCAGCAACCGTGGGTCGGAGCGGTCGGTCTGCCACGTGCTTCCGACGGCCTGGTTCCGCAACACATGGTCGTGGGGGTGCACGCACGAGGGGTGCTGGATCAAGCCGCACATGCGGTTGACCGGGCGGGAAGGTGCGCCGATCGCGATCGAGTGTGATCACGTATCGCTGGGCAAGTACGCGCTGTACGTGGACCATGACGACGCGGGGAAGCCGCCGGTCGAGGTGTTGTTTACGGAGAATCAGACGAACAACCGGCGCGTGTTCGATGTCGAGAACGAGAGCCGGTGCGTGAAGGACGCGTTTCATGAACGGGTGATTCACGGCCGGGCCGAGGCCGTGAACCCCGCGCAGACCGGGACGAAGGCGGCCGCGTGGTTCCGACTCGAGATCCCGGCGGGCGGGTCCGTCACGCTTCGATTGCGGCTTGCGTCGCAGGAATCCGGCGTGAAGCAGCCGTTCGGCGGGGAGTTTGAGCGGACATTCGAGGAACGTCTGCGCGAAGCGGACGAGTTCTTTGACTACGGCCGGTTGGCGGACATGTCGGAGGAAGAGCGGCGTGTGATTCGGCAGGCGTATGCCGGGCTGTTTTGGAGCAAGCAGTTCTACCACTACGTGGTCAAGGACTGGCTGGAGGGTGATCCCGGCCAGCCGACGCCGCCCGAATCACGCAAGTCGCCGGGTTCGCGGAACGTCGAGTGGACGCACTTGTTCAATCGCGACGTGATCTCGATGCCGGACAAGTGGGAGTACCCGTGGTACGCGGTGTGGGACCTGGCGTTCCATTGCGTTGCGTTCGCGAAGGTCGATGAGCACTTTGCCAAGGAGCAGTTGCTGCTGATGCTCCGCGAGTGGTACATGCACCCGAGCGGCGCGATTCCCGCGTACGAGTTTGCGTTCGGCGACGTGAACCCGCCCGTTCACGCGTGGGCGTGCTGGCGCGTGTACAAGATGACCGCCGCGCGGGGCGGTCGCGATCGGCAGTTCCTTGAGCGGTGCTTTCACAAACTGCTTCTGAACTTCACGTGGTGGGTGAACCGCAAGGACCCTGAGGGGCGGAACCTCTTTGGCGGGGGCTTCCTCGGGCTAGACAACATCGGTGTTTTTGATCGTGGCAAGCCGCTGCCGGGAGGGTGGAAGCTCGAGCAGGCCGACGGCACGGCGTGGATGGCGTTCTATTGCGGGACGATGCTGTCGATCGCGTTGGAACTGGCGCAGGAGAACCCCGCCTACGAGGACGTGGCCAGCAAGTTCTTTGAGCACTTCGTGGCGATCGTGGACGCGATGAACTCACTTGGAGGGTCGGGGCTGTGGGACGAAGAGGACGGGTTCTACTACGACCACGTGCGGTTGGATCATCGGGTTCATCCGCTAAAGGTCCGCAGCCTTGTTGGGGCGATGCCGCTGATCGCGGTCGAGGTGCTCGAGGAGGATCAGATCGATCGGCTGCCGGGCTTTAGAAAGCGGATGGACTGGTTTCTGGAGCACCGGAAGGATCTTGCGCAGCACGTCTCGTACATGTGCCAAGATCGGAGCGAGTCGCATTCGCACCGACTGCTCGCGATCCCCAGCCGCGATCGGCTTGAGCGTGTGTTGCGACGGCTTCTGGACGAAGCGGAGTTTCTGGGGCCGAACGGGATCAGGAGCGTGTCGCGGTTTCATCGCGATCACCCCTTCGTCATTCGGGACAAGACCACCGGCAACGAGTATCGCGTGGCGTATGACCCGGCCGAGAGCACGACGAGCATGTTCGGCGGGAACAGCAACTGGCGGGGGCCGGTCTGGTTTCCGATCAACTTCCTGATCGTCGAAGCGCTCGAGCGATACCACCACTTCTACGGCGATGACTTCACGTGCGAGCATCCGGTCGGATCGGGCCGGCGATGCACGCTGGCGGAGGTGGCGGCGGACCTGCGCAAGCGGCTGATCGCGACGTTTCTGCCGGACGGCACTGGTCGGCGGCCATGCCACGGCGAGGATGCGAGGTTCGCGTCGGATGTACATTGGAAGGACCTCGTGTTGTTCTACGAGTACTTCCACGGCGACACGGGCAAGGGGCTTGGCGCATCGCACCAGACCGGCTGGACCGCACTGGTGGCGCCGATGCTTCGCGACAAGACGCGACTTCGCACGGAGCGGGGCGTCGGTGCGTCGACGGCCGCTCGGAAGTAGCGGATCTGGGCGATGTCCGGGAGTGGAAAGAGAAAGCCCCGCCGATGCCGACGGGGCTTTGTACTTGTTGGGTGCCTCAAAGGACGGACTGGTCAGTTCCGACGGCGACGGCAGCCGAGGACGAACAGGCCGAGGAGTCCGATGGATGCGGCGCCGGGGGCGGGAACGGGCTGCAAGAGCGTCGAGAAGACGTGGTTCGCAACGTCGTAACCCAGGATGTTGCCGTCGAGCGCATCGAAGTAGAAGTGGACCCCGAGGTAGACTCGGCTCAGTGCGTTCTCCCAAGCCGCATCGGAGAATGAGGTGAACGAGCGGGTGAGGCTCGGGTCGTAGCCGAGGCCAAGGTTGACGCTGAACTCGTCGCTGCCGACGCTGAAGTTGTACGCATCGCCGAAGAGGGCGGCCATGATGCCGGCGTGCGCAGCGCCCATCGTTGCGTGGCCAGAGGTGTACGCCGGGAACGGGGGTGTGAAGTCGTTGAGCGGGAGCCAAGACGCGTCCGGCGAGGTCATCGGATTGCCGTCGTCGAGCGTCTCACGGATCGCGTCGATCGGCCGCCAGAGATCGAAGTCGGTGTTGTACTTCGAGTCCCACGAAGCGATGCAGGCGTCCGCCATCGCCATGTTGACCAGCGCGAACATGCGGGCGTTCTGCGAGAGCGTGAGCGACTCCTGCGCGGAGACGACCTTGCTGATCTCGACGAGTTGGCCGGGCGGTTTCGAGGTGCCGTCGCGGTCGTTCGCCCAGAACCATGCGATTTGTGTCTGCTCGGCGGATCGCACGGCGCTGGTGCGAGAGCCCAGGTCTTTCACGCCGGGAATGCCCGGGGCGCCGTTGATGTTGTCCGCGTACTCCTGGCTCTGAAGCAGCGCGGCCATCGAGCCGTAGTCGGTGAGCCGAGTCGGACGGAACTGAGCGCCGTGCGTGAGCGCCCACGGCGTGGCGTTGCCCCAGTGCGGGCTGAAGGCCGGGACGTTCGGGCCGTCGGGAGTTACGCGGAAGTCACCGGGATTGCCGCCGTAGGTGTAGGAGGGGTCCGCGTCGAAGCCGTCGTTGGCACGCTGTGCGAGCAGCAGCGTGGCGACCTGCTGTCCGTGGGCCATGCCCGCTGCCTTGGCCGGACCGTCCGGGATCGCGGCGATCTGGGCGTTGTACCTCGCCGTGATCAAATTCTGTGCGGGCACGTTGCCGACGTGCAGTTGGTTGAGCGCGTGGTACGCCGCGCTCGCCGCGGCCGCCTCACGGGAGGTGCCCGCCGCGGGAACGGGCAGGCCGGACGTGTACGGCTGGAACGATGCGTTGAAGTTCTCGACCGCGTCGATGCTGTTGATGGCGTCGAACATCGCGACGCTGAAGATGGGGCCAGCGCGAGACACGGGGCATGGTGCCCCTCCGGTCGCCCGGATCACATCCTGATACGTGGATTGCCATTCGACAACGACGTCCGCACGAGCGGTTCCGCAAACTGCGAGCAGAACCATCGCGCACCCCACCATCTCGCGAGAGAGCGTTCGTTCCATTTCTTTCACCCTTCTGTTGACCTGCCCTGATGAGAGAGAGTTAACCGCGGTACTTGGTTATCCTGCCAAAGTGCATCTCCCAATGCAAGGGATTTTTTGCGATTTCGGTGGGCGAGTTGATGACCAGGAAGTCTGATAACAGTGGCTGAGGCTGAAGGCGAAACGCGGGTGTTTGAACGGCAACGAAAAACCCCGCCGGAAGGCCGGCGGGGTTGCTGAAGATCCAGAAACGATGAGGTGGTTGGTGCTTACCAACCGCCGCGGCCACGGCCACCGCCGCCGCCACCGCCACCGCCGCCCCAGCCGCCACGGCCACCACCACCGCCGCCGCCACGCGGACGATCCTCGCGGGGCTTGGCCTCGTTGACCGTCAGGTCACGGCCGCCGACGTTCTGGCCGTGGACCGCCTCGATGGCGGCGCGAGCCTGGCCATCGTCGGGCATCTCGACGAAACCGAAGCCGCGGCTGCGGCCGGTCTCGCGATCCATGACGATGGACGCCGAGGCGACATCGCCGTGCTGCTCGAACAGTTCGCGCAGGTCAGACTCGCTGGTGTTGAAAGACAGATTTCCGACGTAGAGCTTCATCACACGATACCTCAAGCCCGAGCAATCGAAACCAGAATCAGAACCGGGCAGGAACTCGGGCGAGGCCGTGCGTCGATCCAGGACAGGGGCCGTTTCCGCCAACACGGCGGACAACCGGCCGAAGCCCCAGATGCTAGCCCCAATCCGGATGTCAAGCGAGCGGCGGGCACGCGAAGGTCAACGTTTCGCCTAGACTGGCCGCATGACCCAGATTGCCGCATCCGGACGCACCAAACCGCCCCTTGCCCCACCCTATTCAGGGGTTTTGGACATGATCGGCAACACGCCCATGTTGGAACTGGGCAGGTTGGACATTGGGGGGGGCGGCGCAGGCAACTCGGGCTCCGTCAGGTTGTTTGGGAAGATGGAGTTGATGAACCCGGCGGGTTCGATCAAGGACCGCATCGGCCTGAGCATGATCGAGGCCGCGGAGCGGGAGGGGAAACTGAACCCCGATGCCGACCCGAAGCCCACGATCATCGAAGCGACGGCGGGCAACACGGGGCTGGGGTTGGCGCTTGTCGGCAGGCAGCGCGGGTACACGGTCAAGTTCGTCATGCCCGACAAGATGTCGCAGGAAAAGATTCAGCACCTGCGGGCGATGGGGGCGGAGGTCATTCTGACGCGATCGGATGTTGAGAAAGGGCATCCTGAGTACTACCAGGATGTGGCGGCTGCGCTCGCGAAGCGCACACCGAATTCGCTGTATGTCAACCAGTTCGGGAATGCCGCGAACCCTCGCGCGCACTACGAGGGCACCGGGCCGGAGATCTGGGAGCAGATGGAGACGGTGGGGGGGATCGACGCGTTCGTGTGCGGCGTGGGCTCCGGCGGCACGCTGAGCGGCGTCGGGCGATACCTGAAGGAGCGGAATCCGAACGTGAAGATCGTTCTCGCGGACCCGGCCGGGTCGATTCTCGCGCCGCTGGTGAACGACGGCAGAGTGGTCAAGCCGGGCTCGTGGCTGGTGGAGGGCATGGGGGAGGACTTTGTGCCGGACATCTGCGATCTGAAACTCGTGGACGAGGCGATCGCGGTGACCGACCGCGACTCGTTCATGGCTTCGCGCGAACTGCTTGCGAGGGAAGGTGTGTTGGCGGGATCGAGCACCGGGTGCATCCTGCACGCGGCGATGGTGTATTGCCGAAGGCTGAACCGGGAGGGCAAGCGGGCCAACGTCGTGACGCTGATCTGTGACAGCGGTGCGAAGTACCTCTCCAAGCACTTCAACGACTTCTGGATGATCGACAACGGCTTCATCGAGCGGCCGCGCACGAACGACCTGCGCGACCTGATCGCGAGAAGGCACGATCTTCGCGAGGACTACACGATCAGTCCGACCGACCCGATCCGGAACGTCATCAAACGCATGGGGATGTACAGCGTTTCGCAGATGGTTGTGATGGACGACAAGTCCGACGGGAAGGTGGAAGGGATCATCGACGAGGGGGACATCCTGCTGGCGGTGCATACCGATCCCGCGGCGTTCGAGCGGCCGGTGAGCGACTTCATGACTCGGCGGCTGGAGACCGTCCGGCCGGAAGCGCCGGTCAGTTCGCTCATGCCGATCTTCCGTGCTGATCGCGTGGCGATCGTCGTGGACGCTGACGGCGAGTACTACGGGCTGATCACGAAGATCGACATGGTCAACTACTTCCGGTCGAAGTTGACACGCTGACGCGGGGGGATCTCGCAGGCTTGTGTCGCGACTGGGCCGGCGTGCGGCCGTGTCGCGGCGGCACCGTCGGTGGTGGTGGCGGAGGCCGGCTTGCTATTCTTCGAACATGCCGCGTGTGTTGAAGTTGATCGTTGCCATTGCGGGCGTGCTGGGTGTCGGCTCGGCGGTGCTGCTCGTTGTGCTGGTGAAGTCAACCGAACGGAGTGGGGATCCGATGGCTGATTCTTCTCGACCAGTCAATGCTCGACCCGCTGAACCCGACGAGGAAGTCATCGGGCTCTCGATCCCCGAGTTTGCGATGATCGATCAGGACGGTCGGCCGTTCTCGCGGGCCGATCTCGCGGGGCATGTGACGGTGATCAATTTCATCTTCACGAACTGCCCGCTGATCTGCCCCTTCATGACCGACACGATGTCCGAGATCGCCACGCGGCTTCGAGCGACGGACGCCCGCTTCGTGTCGTTCTCGGTCGACCCTGTGCATGACACGCCCGAGAGACTGCGAGCGTTCGCCGCTCGATATCAGGCGGATCATCGGCGATGGAAGTTCGTGACCGAGCATGGGGCGCCGGTTTCGACTTTGCCTGATCCGGCGCACGAGCCCGACGCCAATACCGCGGATCGCCCCACCATCGTCGGCAACATTCTCCGCAACGGACTGCGGATGATGACTCGACCCAATCCGGACGAGCCGATCACGCTGAGCGACGGATCGACCATGGCCAACATCATCCATCCGGAGTGGTTCGTGTTGCTGGACCGGGACGCTCGCGTGCTGGGCATCTATCGGCGCTCGGACCCGGCTCAGGTCGATGCGCTGGTTGAACGCATCCAGCGCATCGATCGGGCCAAGTGAGCGTTCAAGAGACTCGATGGCGTTCGCTCAGCGTTCAAATCGAACAAGGCCGGAGCGTGTACCCCGGCCTTGCCTTCAACCTGCTTGGTGAGTCTGACAGCCGAGCAACACAATTTGGCTGCGCGATCTCGATTTACCAGCCGCCGCGGCTGCGACCGCCGCCACTGCCACCACGCCCGCCACCGCCGCCGCCCTCGCGGGGCTTGGCCTCGTTGACGGTCAGGTCGCGACCGTCGACGTTCTTGCCGCTCAGCGCGGCCATCGCGGCGCGGGCGTGCTCGTCATTGCGGAACTCGACGAAGCCGAAGCCGCGGGGCCGGCCCGTGTCGCGGTCCATGACCAGCGAAGCGGACGTGACCTCGCCGTGCTCGGCGAACAGGTCGCGCAGCTGGGACTCGGATGTGTTGAAGGAGAGATTACCCACGTAAAGTTTCATGACTTTACTCCAACCCGAAGAACAGATTCAGATGATGCCGGTGCTTGGGCTCGGGTAGACGAAGCGTCGGGAGACCAGAGAGGACTCGACCAACGCGGCCGGGACCAGACAGAGATCTACAGGGCAAGTATAGGCACGCCGGGCGTGTTCGTGGCGTGCCGGCGGCGTGACCAGATCAATGCCCGACGTAGACCACGAAGTCTGCCCGATCCCGGTCCTCCTCGTCCAATGTGATTCCGGCCCGAGGCACGACGCTGATCGTGACGATCCGAGCCTGTGGTCGCATGAGCGAGACGGCTTGCCAGGTGCCGCCGCGGAAGTCGGAGTGAAATCGTCCCACGACGTGCACGACCGGCGCTGATCCTTCATCCAGACCATGCACCACACTGTCGGCCATTGTCCAGTCCCACAGGTACTGCGCTCGGAAAGCGCCCTCCAGTCGCGAGCGCTCCGCGGCTTGTGCCTCGGGCGATTCCGGCTTGGCCCGTGACATCAGGCCTTCAAAGTCGGCTTTGTACCTTTCGCTTGCATCGACCAGCGGCACACGAAAGAGCCGGCGCTGCTCGGCAGTCAGCGCGTTCAGGTCGTCGTAGGTCTTGCCGCGCAGGTACCGGATGATCTCCCACGTCGTGTTCGCGGCGATCACCGGCCGTCCCCCGGCTTTGGCGGCTTCCACCATTCGTCGGTGTCCCGCCGGGTAGTTGCCTTCGCTTCTTGTTGCGCGTTTGAGGAACGTCGCTTCATCGGTCAGGCCGAGCAGGTAGTCGTCCAGGCGGGTCTGGTCGTCACGCTCGAAGAACTCCATGCTGAGCGCGGCGGATGGTGATCGTTGGAGCAGGGCCTCGAACAACTCTGCCCCCCATGCCAATCCGACCGGATGGCCGTGCGTCTCGCCCAGAAGCACGACGTCGGCCCGGGCCGTCGCGTCGACCACCTCCGCGAATCCGGCTGGGGTGCCATCGCCGCGGAAGACGGCCGATGCGAGAGCCCGCTCCGATGTCACGGCATGACTTGTCGAACTCGAAGTTGATGTTCCGTCCGACGAGCAGGAAGCCAGTGGCACGATGCTGACCAGTGCGAAGACGGCGAGGAGAACACCCGGTTGAGCGCGGCGGAGCCGCTCGATGTTTACGGTCGTTCCGATCAAGTCACGAACGTTCGCTCGCATCGCTCTATTCCCTTTGCTTCGTGCTTGCCCCGTCGTCACAGCTCGTATCGCACTTCGCCCTTGCCCTTCACGACTTTCCCGATCACGTGCACGCGCTCACCGAGTTTCTCCAACTTCTCCTTGACGGCCGCGGCGAACTTGGGCTTGACGATCAGCGTGTATCCCACGCCCATGTTGAACACTCGGCGCATCTCGTCCGTGCTGATGTTGCCGTGCGTTTGCAGGAACGTAAACACCGGCGGCACGGGCCATGACGCCGGATCGATCAACGCGTCGACCTTCGGGTGGAGCGCACGACAGAGGTTGCCTTCGAGGCCGCTCCCGGTGATGTTGGCCATCCCGGTGATGATCTTCTTGACTTTGTACTGGCGGAGCAGCCTGGTGATGGCAGGTGCGTAGATCCGAGTCGGCGTGAGCAGCACTTCGCCGAGCGTTGGTTCGTCTGGTTGGCTTGTACTCTTGCCGGTCGATCCCGCGCGTCGGTCGTCGATCTTGCCGTTGCGACCTGTGGCTGTCTTGGGAGCGGGCCCTTTGCTTGAACGCCGACGACCTTTGGTGCGATCCTCTCCAACCAACTCCTCGTAGGCGGCTCCCAGGTCCAATCCCGCCGACGAGACCACTTTCCGAACGAGCGAGTAGCCGTTGGAGTGGATCCCGCTCGACTCGAGCCCGAGCACGAGGTCGCCCTTCTCCACGCGTTCGGGGTCGGTCGCTCGCTTCAGTTCGACCACGCCGACCGCGAAGCCGGCCAGATCAAACTCGCCGGGTGCGTAGATGTCGGGCATCTCCGCCGTTTCGCCGCCGAGCAGGGCGCACTCGCTCTGCCGGCACCCCTCGGCCACGCCCCTGACGATGTCGGTGAGCATCGGACGATCGACCTTGCCGACCGCGATGTAGTCGAGAAAGAAGAGCGGCTCAGCGCCCTGCACGATGAGGTCGTTGATGCTCATCGCGACCAAGTCGATGCCGACCGTATCGAACTTGCGGTACTCCGAGGCGAGTTTCACCTTCGTGCCGACACCGTCGCAGCAGGCAACCAGCACCGGGTCCTTGTAGTTCTTGGCAAAGAGCTTCTGGTTGAAGTCCAGCCGGAACATGCCCGCAAACCCGCCGGGATTATCGATCACGCGCGGCCCGAACGTCCGCCGCATGGTCGAGACCAGCGACTCGGTGAAGGCGTCCTTGTCTTCCAAGTTGACGCCCGAGTCGGCGTAGGTCAGGCCTCGAGCGGACCGACCGGCGCCGGATTGACGGGACGGGGAGGGCGTGGTTCGGGGCATGAATCAGCGTAGGGATGCGATCGCGAGGCGTAACGCTGAGGGCGTTGGTGCTGTCGGTCGGGCGCTCTTCCGTGTGCGGCTTCGCCTACTCTCCCGGCTTTCCCCGGGAACACTTCAGGAACCGTCCGATGTCCAGCAGCGCCACCCGACTGTTCACCAGCGAATCCGTCTCGATGGGTCACCCTGACAAGGTGTCCGATCAGATCTCCGACGCGATCCTTGACGCCATGCTTGCCGACGATCCGCGCTCGCGGGTCGCTTGCGAGACACTGTGCTGCACGGGTCTGGTCGTTGTTGCCGGCGAGATCACCACCAACACCTACGTCAGCATTCCCGATCTGGTCCGCGAGGTCATCCGCGACATCGGCTACACGTCCGGGGAGATGCGATTCGACGCCGATTCGTGCGGCGTGATGGTCGCGTTGAACAAGCAGTCAAACGACATCGCCATGGGCGTCGACAAGGAGGGGGCGGGCGATCAAGGGATGATGTTCGGCTACGCCTGCAACGAGACGCCGGAGTTCATGCCGCTGGCCATCCAACTCAGCCACCGGCTCGTCGAGCGGCAGGCGCAGGTTCGCCGCGAGGGCATCATTCCCGGTCTGCGACCGGATGCCAAGAGCCAGGTCACCGTTGAGTACGAGAACGGCAAACCCGTCCGGATTGATACCGTCGTGCTCTCAACGCAGCACGACGCCAATTGGAACGAGCGTCAGAAGCAACTTCAGGACGAGGTGAAGCGGCACATCATCGATCCCGTTCTGGGCGAGTGGAAGAACCCCGCGGTCACGCACTGGATCAACCCCACCGGCCGATTCGAGATCGGCGGTCCGCACGGCGACACCGGCCTGACCGGGCGCAAGATCATCGTCGATACGTACGGGGGGATGGGGCGGCACGGCGGCGGCGCCTTCAGCGGCAAGGACCCGACCAAGGTCGATCGTTCCGCGGCGTACATGGCTCGCTACATCGCCAAGAACGTTGTGGCGGCCGGGCTCGCCGATCGATGCGAGGTTCAACTCAGTTACGCCATCGGCGTGGCGAAGCCGACCAGCGTCTATGTGGACTGCTTCGGCACCAACAAGACCGATGAGGGCAAGATCAGCCGCGTGATCGGAGAGTTGTTTCCGCTCACGCCGCGCGGCATCATCGAGCACCTCAAACTTCGGTCACCCATCTACTCTCCGACCGCGCGCCATGGGCACTTCGGCCGGGCGCCCTACGAGGGTCAGTACTTCGATCGCGTTGCACGCGCGAACAAGGGCCAGAAGCTTGAGTTCTTTACGTGGGAGAAGACCGACAAGGCCGAGGCGTTGCGCAAAGCGTGCTCGTGATCCGCGGTGCGGTCAGTTGTATGCGATCCGTCGGAGTCGTTCGGCGCGAGATTCGGCGAGTGCACGGCCCACGGGATCGAGTCGCGTGAGTTCGTTGAGTTGCAGCGCCTTTCCGGCCCACATCGCCGGTTCGCTTGGGTCGGGATGTGACAGGTGCGGTCCACCCGAGCCGGGCGATGTTGGGGGGAAGCGATGGAGGATGGCCAAGGTGAGTTCGGCGATCGTGGCGGGGTGGTCCGGACTGGTTGGGTCCAGTTCGTGGGCGCGCTTCAGGCTGCGCAGTGCTTCGAGCATGTCGCTCACGATTTGTTGAGTCATCGACTGCTGTTCGGACTCGCTGGTTGATCGTGTGCGCAACTGCTCGATCAGATCGGCTCTCGCGAGCAGTATCAGGGACTTGGTTCGCAGGAGCGGCACGTTCATTCCCGCGCGGGCGCTCATTGCATGCGAGAGGGTTGTTCCCTGTTGGACAACCGCTTCGCGATTTGAGAACGAAGCGGACACGGCGTCGTGCATGTGTCGTTGAGCGACGCTGTCTACTCGGGCATCGCTCGCGGCAGTTGCCACTCGTATATGTACTTCCGCTAAGGCGCGGTCGAAGCGCCAATCGCGGTACGCTGCCGGCAGGTTCAGTCGTTCCGTAGCGGCAGCCCCCAGGGCGATCGTTGCACGGGCGAGTTCCCGCTGAATCGGATCTTCGACGTGCTCGCACGAGGGGGCTCGGCTCGGGTCGTACGACTTGCTCAGCGAGCGCATTATGTCTTCCAACTCGGCCCGCAGGTCGGCGGGGGTCGCTTCGCCGCGCAGCGTTCGCAGTCGGAGGTCTGCCAGATGGGTATTCGCCTGACCGAGCGGCGCGAGCAGAGCGGAAGCGGCACGGGCGCTTCGTTCGGAACGCACGCACCAGGTGACATTCGGCAGCAAGAACTTCGCCACAAAGATCACCAACACCACGATCCAGGCCGCCGATCGGAAGCGTGACCAGAGACTCTCGGCTTGCGAAACGGGGATTGGGTTCCAAGGCGCTCCACGCCACCATGCCACCCCGATCATCATGCCCGCCAAGCCCACGGCCGGCGTCCATGTGAGCGTGACTTCGATCTGCCCGTGCGCGATCAGTGTCAAGGCACCGGCGGCGAACGCCGCGTACACGCGGCCGCGCGTGCGGCCGTCTGCGGATGAGAACGCCTTTGTCAGGGGTTGCCACAACAACCCCGCGATCATGCACCAACCGATCAACCCGGCCACGCGCGCCATGGCTGACGCGGGCGACATTCCCGGCGTCTCGATCCACGCGGGAACGATCGTTGCGAGAGCGGGGATCAGCAGCACGAGTCTGGGAGACAGCATTGTGGAGGTGTGAGTGTCGGGTTGCGGCGACCTGTCGTTCATCGCACGGAACGGCGAAGCCGAGATGAACACGGAGAGCGCGATCAACGTGAGCCCCAGCACCAACCCGGCCAATCCCAGACACGCGGCCCAGTCGAACAGGACGGAGTGTGCCGACGATGGATCCTCTGGGCAGAGCGCCGGCTTGGTCAGGAGGAACGCTTGCTGGAAGCCGTCCGGCCCGATGCCGGTCAACGGGAACTTCGCAAGGATTCCCGCCGCGCCCTGCATGTAGAACCAGCGGAACAGGAGCGAGAGTTCGCCGAGTCGCTCGCCGAGCAAGCCTCTGGCGACGACCAACGCGATCGGTCCAACGATCGCGCCGAGACCAACGGCCAGCACGGTCGGTAGGCGCCAAGGCCGGCAACGACCGGTCATCGCCACGAGCATCGCCAACAACGCCAGCTGACCCGTGATCAGGGCGATCACGCCACCCTTTGAGTGTGCGAACCAGAGTGCTGCGATGCTTGTGGCGACGCCAAGTGCGACGGCCGCGCAGAATCTCGCACGCGGTGTGTTGCGTTCCTTCTGATTGGCGCGGACCAGTGCCCAAGCCAGTCCCGAGAACACGACGGTGACGGCCGCTGCGAAACTGGCCAACACGTTCGATAGCGCGAACCACGCCGAGGCGTCGGGCTGCGACAGCCTTCTCTCATAGGCCCGTGCGCTGGTTGAACCTTCCGTCCATCCCCGGCTGAGCAGAAACTGTTCCTTGTTCCGCTGAAAGTCGGCAACGGTCTGCGGGTGCTCAACGAGGAATTGGAGTCCGGCCCGACAGGCGAGCAACGCCAGGAACCCGAGCGTGAGCGCCCCCACCAAACCTCGCACGCGGGTATCGGCTCGTGATGCGGCGGCGACGGTGCACAGGGCGACGATCGCGCTCAGCCACGACATGCCGATCCGAAGGTCCTGTTCGGTCCAGCCGACGGCGAGACTGAGCAGCGTCGGGACGGCCAACAACAACACGCCGGTAGATGCCAAGCGGCCGACGGTCTCCCACCACCAGCCGGCGGCTTGCCGACCGTGATCCTGCATCTGTCCTGCCGTGCTCCACACCGCTGCGCCAGTGAGGACGCAAGCATCCAGCGCCAGCGAGCCGGCCGGACCCAGCGTCCCCATCGCGCCCGCGTCGTGTGTCAGCATCGGGTCAGAGTCCCACCCCGGCATGATCGAGAACGGGACGCTCGCGCGCACGAACAACGGTGTGAGCATCATGACGGGCGCGATGTTCAGCAGCGCTTGCTTCATGGCGTCCGCGCCCACTCGTACGCACCCAGCACCCCCAGCACGCACGCCGTCTGCGCCGCGATCAGCACCGCCTCCACCGCCGACGCCGTCGCCAGCAGCACCCCGCCGATCGACGTCGCCATCGCGCACCCGCAGATCACCAGCACCGCCGCGCGCTTCGTCAGCCCGTGCCCCACCAGCCGGTGCGAGAAGTGCTGCAAATCCCCCACGAACGGCGATTTCCCCTGCGACAGCCGGATCACCGTCACCGACACAAAGTCATACAGCGGGATCGCCATCACCACCAGCGGCGTGAACAGTGCCGGCAGCGCCTCCGACGACAGCAGCCCCGACACGCCCCTCCCCCCCCCTGACCCGCCGCCCGCGTCCACCAACCCCGCCGCATCATCAACCGGCAGGTACGTCAGCCTCGCCGACAGAAACGCCAGCAAGAACCCCACCACCAGCGACCCCGAATCCCCCTGGAAGATCGTCGCCCCGCGCCGGCTCAGCGGGAAGTTGAACCGCAGGAACCCCAGCAGCGAGCCGATCAACAACGCCAGGCATGCCGCCACAAACCACTGCGGCTCCGGCCGCGATAAGGTCGACGCCAGCAGCGCCCCCGCGCACACCAGCGCCACGCCCCCCGACAGCCCGTCCATGTTGTCCAGAAAGTTGAACGCGTTGGTGATCACCACGAACCACGCCACCGTGATCACGATCGACAGCCACGCGCCCCCCGCCCAACCGTCCAGCGCCGTCAACAGCCGGGTGTCCGTCCGCCACGACACCACCCCCGCCACCACGAGCATCACCACCAGCTTCGGCCACGCGGGCAGCGCACGCCGATCATCGATCAGCCCCATCACGTGCAGCACCGCAGCGCCCCCCAGGAGCGCCCACGCCGCAGGCGTCCGCGCGGTGATCCCATCCATGTGCTCGTGCAGATCCGCCGGCACGATGTTCCAATCGTTCGGGTCGAGCTCCGCGCCCGTCAGCAACGACAGCAGTCCCGCGAACGGCAACGCGAACGCCCAGAAGATCGCGATCCCCCCCGTGTTCGGCACCCGCCGCATCGGCGCCTTGACCTGCCCCGCCACGCCCGCCGAGTCCAGCGCGTTCAGCCCGTGCCCGATCCAGCGCGCCACCCGCGTGAGCACCAGGCTCAGCAGCAGCGCGAACGGAATCAGCCCCAGCGTCAGTCGGTCCATGCCGCGTGAGTGTAACGACCGGCGAACCCCGCCGCGCCCTCTTCCCGCGCGACCGCGACCGCGACCAAACCGGCGCTCAACCCGTGGCGCTCTTCCGCCGAGCCAGCCACGCCCATGGCGCCCACGCCGCTACGAACGCCAACGCCACCAGCCCACCCAAGGGAACCAGCCGCCGCGGCCACGACCCCAACTGATCGATCACCGTCGTCGGGCCGGGGGTGCTCTGCCCAACGTACCCGTAGTTCCATCCCTGCCACAGATTGACCATCAGGATCAAGACGCCGTAGCCGAACGTAAACACGAACGCCGCTCGGACGTCACGCAACGTTGGCCGATAGCCCCGCACGGCAACGACGTACACCGCGCTCCCGACGATCAGCGTGTGACTCTCCCAGAACAGCCAGAATTCCGTGAAGAGCGGCCCCTTCTCAACCACCGGCGTGATGAACGCCTGCGTGCTCAGGGCGATTCCCCAGAAGTACAGGATCACGGTCCAGAACCGCGACCCCGAAATGAGCGCAACCGCCCCGATGAGCCCCGCGAGGTCGCACACGTGCAGCGGCAGCGACTGGGCCAACTGTTCCGGACCTTCCATCACTGCTCGACGAACCCAGTAGAACTGGATCGCGACCCACACGCCCAGCCCGAGCACCCCCAGCATTCGGCCGGGCGCATCTACGGTGAGTTCGCCGGATCTCATCGCTCGCGGCGAAGGTCCTTGCCCCACGGCGGACATCATTCGACCCGCGACCACCACGATCGTGATGACGATCAGGCAGATCCCGAGGGTTACCCAATGAGTTGCTGAATAGGCCTCGAACGTGGTGAACTCGGCCGGCGACTCCGCGGCCTCGAGCAACGCCTGCGCGTGTTCACCGAGTTCCAAGGTTAACGCCCCAGTTCCCGCAGTCGGAATTGTCGCAGTTGGTTGTTGGCGATTTGGGGCTCGAAGACCACGCTCACGCTTGTTTCGCTCGTGATGTTGTTGTAGCGAACACCAACGCCCATCACTCCCTCACCCATTTTGCGGCGAACCGTGCCGCCGATGGACTGCACTTCGTTGCGATCGGTGTCATACACGCCCGCTACCGCGAGGCTGTAGCGGCGGGTGAGTTCGTACGCGCAACCCGCATCGACATAGGTCACATCGAGGGCGTTGATGTAGCGAACCTCCGCGAAACTCGAGAAGTCCGGCGTGTGTTGGACGAGCCCGCCCGCGGTGGTCAGTGCGGGCTGGTGGATGTCCAGATCGTAGATGTGACTCGCCGACAGCGCGATCGAATCCGTGAACTGCCAGATTGCCTCGACGTTCGCGAAATCTCCGAGTTGCGAGTACTCGGGCCGGTAATCGAAGAAGCGCTTGATCGGGCTTTCGCGATCCGCATCGTCCGTGCTGAAAACGAGATTCGTGTCGAGCGTGATCCAGTCGACGTTCCGCCAGCGTCCCGGCCCGCCGCGCTTGGTTTGCCAGACCTGTCGCACGCCCGCGCGGACTGCGGAACCTGTGGTCAGACTCTCGACGTTCGTGTCGTACACGGGCAAGTCGTTCTGGCTCGCACTGGCTCCGGCGTACCAAACGGTCATGCTCGGTTCGATGATGTGCCGGATTCGGTGAAGGTCAAAAAAGTCGGAATCCACCGAATCGTCAACTCGCTGGATCTGAGTGCTGAATCGCGTGCCCAACGAGTAGTAGTAGCGATACTGATCGTCAAAGTCGGAAGTGAACGTGTCGAAGTCGGTGTCGTACGCGGTGAAGCGCCCCACCGCGAACGGCGTGACCTTCAGCCAGTAGAAGTCAACAGTGCTTGAGAGTTCCTGGCGAGTGTCGAAGCGCAGAACGTCGTCCTGATTCAGTCCTGCCGCGCGGAGGACATCCGCCGGCGATTGATTCGGGTCAATCCCGAGCGCTGCCTGGGACCGGCTCGAACGATTGAACCCCAGTTCGTCCGCCGTGGGTTCCACGAAGTTCAACGCCATCCGACCCACCCGATACTCGTGGGTCCACATCAGCAGCCCCGCGTTGGCGCCGCCGAGCAGGTCGTCGGCAACCCGGTAATACGCGGCCTCGGGTAGTTTTTCGACCGTGTATCCCTGGCTGGTGAGCAGGTACTGATTCGGCGTGAAATCGTTGAGATTGGTCTTGATCTGCGCGGTGAACGCGGCGTTGCCTTCGATGTGACGCAGGTACGCCCCCGTCGAGTATTCTCGCTCCTGGAATCCGAGCGGTCGGAAGAACGCATCGACGAAGTTCTCATCCGAGAAGTACGAAGCCTCGGTGAAGAGCGTCCAACCGGCTCCGAGAGTCCAACGGTCGCGTGCGAGGATCATGCCCCGAGTCTCGTCACTGCGTCCGCGCCGGGCGCCCGAACTCAGCACGTCCTCTCCGTCATCGCTCGGGACGATGTACCCGAACACCTCGCCCTCGTGGCGGTCGGTGTTCCAGTCGGTCCGATTGCCGACCGCGATTCCACGATCGAAGTACAGGTCGAGCAAGAGTCGGGAGTCGATGTCGCGAGGGTCCTCGACGCCGAGCAAGCCGAAAATGTCCCACCCCGTTTTGACTGCAGCGCCCGATCCTGACGAGTTCTCAACGCGGAAGTCCTTGAGTGGGATGTTGTCCGCGAAGCCGCGGTAACGCGGAAGCCAGAAGAACGGCAGGTTCATCCCTCTGAGCGTCAGGTCCTGGGCGTCGATGAAACTCCGAGTCTGCCCCGGAGATTGCGTGTCGGCCTTCTGGGTGATCGTGATCGACGAGGCTCCGACACTCAGAACCGGATCGAAGAACGACGTCGTCGCGAGTCTCGCAGAACCGGCAGAGAACTGATCAGCCGATTGCTGCCGGAGCTCCTTGGCTCGCACGTAGATCGGCATCTGCAGTCGCTGGTCGAAAGTGAAGAACACCGCGTCGACCATCAGGGCCTGATTGTTCTGGACGTCGTAATAGACCCTCGGACCTCGCACGGTGTATTGACCGTCGGTTGCGACCACGTCGCCCTCAACATAGACGCCCTTCACGCTGCGTGCGTTGAATCGTCCGAGATCGGTGAGAGGTCCGGGTTCGAGGAAAATCACCGCCCGCTGCGCGGTGATCTGCAGGTTTCGGATCTGTCGAATGTCCTGATACGTCAGACTCACGCCGCCGGTCAGCAGCAGCGCGTTGTCCTCGCCTTCGCCGCCTCGAACAAGCCTGATCTCAGGAGAATCGGCCGTGCCTGCGGGCACGGCGGGGTCGCTCGGCGTGGCGCGTTGCGTTCCGACCGCGATCGTGAACACCCCCTCGCGCGAGAAGATGGGCTCCGGGGCTTGTTCGCGCTCGGGCGGAGTTGGGGCGGGTGTTGGCTGGGTACGTGTGGGGGCATAAGGCGAATTCGGCTCGAACGGACGAGACACGCCGGGGCGGATCCCGCGCTGCGCAGGCCCCGAGTCGATTGGATCTCGTGAGGGGTCGTCGGAGGGATCGGCGATGCCCAGAATCGCACGGAGGTGTTGCGCCAGACGTCGCTCCCCCTCCAGCACGAGTTGCCCGCCGGGGATCGGCGGTTCGGGTCTGCGTGAAACGACCGAGTCTGAGCGTAGTGACACGCGGCCGTCGATCACCGCGGTGATGAGCAGCCGGTCGGCGGCCTGTGCGAATCCCGCTTCGGCACCAGGGTCCGCCACGCGGTCGAAGAAGATCGCCACTTGGTACCTAGAAGCGGGTGGACGTGCGTGCATGCCCAGGGCCTCGGGACCCAGCGCTGACTGCGCTTCCGCATCCGCCGCAACAATCCGTGCCGGTGTTTCGGTCAGTCGCTTGATCCACACCACCGCCTGAGACGCGGTGAACGAGTACCCGCTCGTCACGGCGTTCGCGTAATCATCCGGTCGGCGTGGTCGGATTTCGACGCGCACGTCACCCTGCAGAAGTACCCGCTCCGCACCGATCGGATCGCCGCCGGTAGGATCGCGGTCTGTCCAGACGGTGGCCCGGAGGCTTGAGAGCGTGATGTCAGCGGCCTGTGCGTCGGCTGGGAATCGTACATTGCCGAAGTCGCGGCCCTCAAGGGTGGGGGCAGCCACCGGCTGCTGGGCATGGGTTTGCGCGAGCGGACCGGTGAGAAGCAATGTGCTGGCGCAGAGCGCTGTGGTCGCACGCGACAAGCCGATCGCGCTGCCGGCAACGAAAGGGATCAGCCGACGCGCGGCGGAGCGGTCTGTGAGGCATCCGTGCATGGCCGCATGGTACCGAACATTTTGAAGCTGTGTGCAGCCGCGGGCTCAACTCCGCCTGCGGGCCAGATGCGCCCGGATCGCGGCGGCCGCATCGAGAAGCACCCATGCCGAGCGGCGGTCGGGGGAGCCGGAGCCGACGATCGAGTTGTGAACCAACTGCCCAGCGAACAAGTCGGATACGGCGTCATTGGTTTCTGCGGCCGCGATCGCGAAGACATGCACCGCCCAGGGCGTGTTCGTCGCGTTGTCCGGCTGAATGTGCTCGACCAGCCACGCCCGCGCACGATCGATGCGGCGCGACAGCCACGCGTCGTCTCGCTCGTGGGCGAGCCACCAAAGAGCGTGCAAGCCTTGCAGTTCCGTTTCGGTCCACACCTCCAGACCGGCCTGCTCCGGCTGGACCAGCGCAGGGGCAGGCCCATCGTCAGCGTCAGCCTCAGGGTTTCCCACGAGCAGGGGCTTGGCGTCCGTTGTCCGATCGTTACGGGCCAGCATCCGCCAAAGCAACACATCTTGTGTCTGGGGTGACTGGTGGAGGCTGTCGGTATCTACCAGAACTTCCTGCGAGACTCGGAGTCTCGCGGCGATCCGCATGAGCAATAGTCGGTCAACGCAACGGGCATTGCCGCGTTCGTCTCGGAAGCTGAGTGGATCACGCAGGGTGCGAATCGAATCCCGGGAGAGCCCCCATGGACATCCCGACCCGCATTCATCGGCGTTCTCGGACGGGCTTCCCAACGTGACTTCTGCCATGCGTTGCAGACGATCCGCCACGGTTTCGAGATTTTGGGCTTCGGCAGGCATGAAGTTCGCCGCACTCTGTCGGATGGGATTGAACGCAGGCCGATTCGTCGGGTATATTCACGGAATCGATGACAAGGGCATCGGTCCAACTCGCGACATGGATGCAGGTTCGGTTCTGTCCCCGCTGTGGACACGAATCGCCCGGCATGCAATCGGGGTCCGACCATCCGATCTTCGAGTGCCCGAGTTGTGGTCAGGATCTGTACGCTCGTCCTCCCGTGTGCTATGCGTCGATGGAGGGCTTCGAACTGCAGCGCTCATCGCATCGTTCTTCCAGAGCCGCGGTCGTCAGCGTGAGAGTTGCTCCGGACTCGGTTCGATTTGGTGGACCAGACTTGACATCCATTGAAGCCAACCCAGGTGCTCCGATCCGAGTTCGATTCTGTGGGTGGTTACGCAGTCTGTGGTCCAATTTCACGAACCGACGGTTCGTGTAGCGGCCGTCACCGGGTTCCCCCAAGCATGCCAATCGTGATCGGACTTGAGCCGGACCGAGAGTACAAAGCGGTCCAGACGTCGCAAACTCACCCATTGGATCGTGAGGGCGCATGTCGGGGATGGCACGTTCGCATCCCAAACGCCATGCTTGAGTGAGCGGCAATCTTGAGGTCGCCCTGATCGCGGATCGACAGTGGGGTGGGGGGGGGAGTCGGGCGATTGGATGCACATTACAGGCATCGGCGAATTTGGTCCGCGGACCGGGTGTTGAGCGGCGTGTGGGCCTTGGTGCTCGCCACGTGCCCTTTCATGGCGATAGGTTGTTCGTCCGGACCCTGGCAGTCACAACGCGACTGGCCACCTCCGGGGCTGCTTCCCGAGCCGTTCGGGCCAGAATTCGTCGGAATCCCCCCTAATGTGGAGGACTGACCGGCTCCCCCTCGTTCTGGCAAGGTGGGGGGGTGGCTTGTCGCCTGGTTGTTCGTGTGGCGCTTGGATCGGCCGGTTGAGTGGTCTAAACTCCCTGCCCTGCGGGATCGCCCGTGATCCGTCGCTTTGAGGACAGATTGCAGGTCTTTGGCCGCGCAGATTTCAACGGCTGGATTCAGGAGTGAACTGTGGTTCGGATTCGCCTCAAGCGCATGGGTCGTCGGCACCTTCCCTTTTATCGCATTAACGCGGTGGACAAGCAGACCAAGCGGGACGGCAAGGTCCTTGAGAACCTTGGCTGGTACGACCCGTCCGCGGCTGATGTGTCCAAGCAGGTCTTCTTGAAACCCGAACGCGTCAAACACTGGCTCCAGCAGGGGGCGCAGCCGAGCGACACCGTGATGGACATGCTCGCCAAGCAAGGCTTGGTCGATGCCGCGGGCTGGAAGGCCGTGCGTCAGTCCCGAGTGGATGCCAAGAAGAAGCGTGAGGAAAAGGCTGCCGCAGCAGCCGCGGCCGCTGCTGCGAAGGCGGCCGACGGGGGCGCGAAGAAGGAGTGAGGCGTTGCAACGCCCGCTCAACATGAATCGTCGTAACGCCGCCCGAGTCGGGGCGGCGTTTTTTATTGCGGTGAGGGAGCGGACGCCATGGCCGCACTGCGGTTCGACATTCTGACGACCTTCCCGGGCATGTTCGCGTCGGATGCGCCGGCAGCGCTCGGGTTCAGCATTCCCTCGCGTGCTCGCGCTGCGGGGCTTGTCGAATGGCACGCGCACGACGTTCGTGCGTTCACAACCGACAGGCACGCCAAGACCGACGATCGACCGTTCGGCGGCGGTCCGGGGATGGTCATGACATGCCGACCCCTCTGGGATGCGATTCAGGCGGTTGAAGCGCAGGACGCTCGTAGGCCGTTGCGAGTGCTGCTGACCCCTCAGGGCGAACGGCTGACGCAAAGGCGCGTGGAAGCGCTGGCCGGACTGCCGAGGATCCTGCTGATCGCCGGGCACTACGAAGGGATCGACGACCGGCTGGTGAAGGCCGTGGAGCCGCTGGAACTGAGTCTGGGCGATTACGTGCTGAGCGGGGGCGAACTGGCCGCGCTCGTGCTTATGGATGCGATCATCCGTTTATTGCCGGGCGCCGTCGGGCACGAGGAATCGACCGGGCAGGACTCGTACTCGCTGGCACGCTTGCCGAAGCCGAAACGCATCCGAAGGACGAGGGCGACGGGCAGGGGGCAAGGCGGAGGCGACTCCGGCACGATCGTCGAGTGGCCTTGCGAAGTGCCGCTGCTGGACTGCCCGCACTTCACGAAACCCAGGGTCTGGGATGGCCGTGCTGTGCCCGAAATCCTCCTTTCGGGGGATCACGAAGCGGTGGATGCCTGGCGACTGGAGCAGCGGATTCTGGCAACCGAGGCGCGCAGGCCGGACATGATTCCCGATGATCTGCGGCGGGGGTTGCCTGCGCTACTCGAGCAATTGCGTTCGGTTTACGGGCGGGCCCTGAACACCGAAGGTACGGACATAGACCCTGCTGGGGACAGGGCTTAGTATTGCGGCTCACTTCGGACTTGTGAGGCACTGGCGACTCAGCCCCTGAAGGTGCCTGTCCGCTACGTCTTGTTGCTGACTTCGCGCTCTCTCCTCAAGAGTTCGGCCCGAACCAACAGCGCTTGACGAACGAACGTTGACCCCCTTTGGATCGAGATTGAGCCATGGCCAGCAGCGTTGAAATCATCGAGAGCCTGAACAAGGACACCCTCAAGACGGACATCCCCGTGATGAACGTCGGCGACACGTTGAACGTGCACTTCCGGATCGTGGAGGGCGAGAAGGAGCGCATCCAGGTTTTCCAGGGGGTGCTGATCGCCCGTTCTGGCCGGGGCATCAACGAGATGATGACGGTTCGCCGCATCGTTGACAACATGGGCGTCGAGCGCATGTTCCCGGCCCATTCGCCGCGCGTGGCGAAGTACGAGGTGCTGCGCCGCGCCGATTCGCGCCGGGCCAAGTTGTACTACCTGCGCGATCGTCAGGGCAAGTCGCGACGCCTGCGTGACCGCCGCCGCGGCATGAAGTTGGTGGACGGCGTGCCCACGGTGGGTGGCGCCGTAGTCGAAGCGTCCGCTCCCGCCGCCGCGGAGTGATGTGCTGGCGGTATCGCCTATCAGCGAGTGGACGGCACTTTGATCTGATCTTGATTCGAGCGGCCCCCGTCGGGCCGCTCATTTCTTTCAGGTACGAACGACATCTCACAGGCGGTGCGGAGAGGGGAGCATCAGAACTCTTGCCGAAGTATCAGAGTCTGTGGCGTTCATGGTAAAGTGCCCGGGTCCGCATGGCAGCAGCGTTCGTTTGTGCGGGGGGCGATGACTGCATGGCCGGACACCCGGAGAGGTGTGCGTTGCGTCACAGTGTCTCGGATCGTCTGGCGGCGTTCGGCACGACGGTGTTCACGCAAGTTTCCGCGTTGACGATCAAGCACAACGCGGTCAACCTGGGTCAGGGCTTTCCGGACTTCGACGGCCCGGCCTTCATGAAACTCGCCGTCGCTCGGGCGATGGGTCTGAACGAGGCGGGCCGCTTCGATCATGGCACGAACCAGTATGCCCGAATGGCGGGAGTGCCTGCCCTGGCTCAAGCCGTGGCCCGTGACTGGCACGCACGAACAGGCCAGGCTGTCGATGCGGATTCCTGCGTGACCGTGACGAGCGGGTGTACCGAGGCGTTTGCCGCGGCCATGTTGGGGCTGGTGAATCCGGGTGATGAAGTTGTGTTGTTCGAGCCCTTCTATGACTCGTATCGGGCTTGTGTGTCGATGGCGGGCGCTACGCCCCGCGTCGTTGCGCTCAGGCCTGGGATTGGCGGTCTGTCGGCGGGCTTCGACTTCGATCCCGACGAACTGGCGGCGGCTTTCACGAAGCGAACTCGTGCCGTCGTCTTGAACACGCCGCACAACCCGACCGGCAAGGTGTTTACTCGGGACGAACTTGCACGGATCGCCGACCTCTGCGTGCGGAACAACGTCGTGGCCATCACGGACGAGGTGTACGAGCATCTGGTCTACGACGCCGATCGTCCGCACCTGCACCTTGCGAACTTCGACGGGATGGCGGAGCGAACACTCACGCTCTCAAGCCTCGGTAAGTCTTTCAGTTGCACCGGCTGGAAGGTCGGTTGGGCGATCGGTCCAGAGCGTCTCTCCGCGGGTGTGCGTGCTGCGCATCAGTTCCTAACTTTCGCCACCTGCACACCGATGCAGGTCGCGGCGTCTGCGGCGGTGGGGACGCCGGATGGGCTGAGCGCGATCAGCGAATTGAAAGCGCTGCTTCGATCGAATCGAGACATGCTCGAGCAGTCACTCCGCGACCTTGGATTCGCCACCGCGCCCGCATCCGGAGCGTACTTCCTGATGGCCGACTGGACGGGCAGTGAGTGCCTGGGCGGCCGTTTGCACGGTGTGGGCAGTGATATCGATGTCTGTCGATCGATGATCGAGCATGCGGGCGTCGCGGCGATTCCGTCGAGCGCTTTCTATCAGCGGCCGGAAGAGGGTCGACGGTTCGTCCGCTTCGCGTTCTGCAAGAAGCCCGGAACGCTTGACGAGGCGGTTTCTCGCCTGCGAGCCTGGGCACGGTGATCGCACCCGGCGAGTTCGTGCGGTCGCATGGCCCACGCCCTGCGGCCGTGTTCCGGCCGATCTGACCGATCCCTGTGCGAGAACGTCCGCTTCAATCAACACTCGGACTGAATGACCGGGTCGTGTAAGGCGTGGTTCACCGTCCGATCACGGTGCACAATTGTTCTGCGGGCATGAACAGTGTGGGCAGGAAGCGGGTAGAACGTGGAGCATGCCCCACTCCGGGCTTAGTGTGCGTACGGACAGGTCTTGAGCGGAGCGAAGCGGGTTTGGTGCCATGGCCAGCACAAAGCCCATCGTCCCAGTCGAAGAGGAACGAGATGCCGAAGGCACCTTTCAGAAGCAGCAGTCGGAATCGCACCTTGCGAGCAGAGTTGGAAGTGGGCTCTGTGGGGCTGTGCGAGCAACTCGAGCCGCGTGTGCTTCTGACCTTCAACCCGACCGCTGACGAGCAGTACATGCTCGAGTTGGTCAATCGGTTCCGCGCCAATCCGCAGGCGGAACTTGGGCTGTTGACCAGTTCTCTCGCGTCCCAGGCCCGATCGGCTGATCCGGACGTCGATGCGGCACTCCGTTTCTTCAGAACCAACGGGATCGTTCTGCAACAGCAGTGGTCGAGCCTGACCGCCGCGCCACCGCTCGCCTGGAACGCGGCATTGACCTCCGCGGCGGAGTTTCACTCGCAGGCGATGATCGCCGCGAACATGCAGGAGCACCAGTTGCCGGGAGGGCCGGACCTGGCGCAGCGCGTCACGAATGCCGGTTACACGCAGTACCGCGCGCTCGGGGAGAGCATCTTCGCGTTCGGCCGATCGGTCGTGCACGGGCACGCCGGCTTCCTTCTCGACTGGGGTCAGGGACCGAACGGCATTCAGGATCCGCCGGGTCACCGCAACACCGCGATCAGCACGTCCTTCCGCGAGATCGGGATCCGGATTCTGCCGGAGAACAACCCCGCAACGGCGGTGGGTCCGCTCGTGATGACGCTGGACTTCGGCAACCGCTTCAACTTCGGCCACTCGTACCTGCTCGGCGTGGTCTATACCGACGTGAACAGCGACGTCGCATACTCGCCGGGAGAGGGTCTCGGCGGCGTGCAGATTCAGGTCAGGAACACGGGCAACGACTTCGGGCCGGTGATCGCGACGACGACGACGATGTCCGCCGGTGGCTACCAGCTGCAGCTGGCACCGGGCATGTACAACATCACCTTCAGCGGTGCGGGGTTCGGGTCGGCCGTGACTTATCGCAACGTGGTCGTCGGAGCACACAACGTCAAGCTCGACGCCCGGCGCGGGTTTGTTCCACCGACTCCCCTGTTGGAACTTTGGGGAGGTGCCGGTCAGCCCTATCAGATGTTGCTGAACGGTGATTCCGCGCCGACGCACGGAAAGGGAACGTACTTCGGTGATGCGGAACTCGCTCGAGGCTTCGTCGATCGGACGTTCTTCATCTTCAACGGCGGCAACGCGCCGCTGTTGCTCCAAGGGATTCGAGTGCAGATCACCGGAGCGAACGCCTCCGACTTCGTGATCATCAGCGCACCAGACCCGGTCGTTGCGCCCGGCACGCAGAACACGTTCGTCATCAGATTCGATCCGACCGACACGCGGCTGCGCAACGCGTCCGTGAGCATCTTCTCGACCGATGTGCAGTCCCCGGTCTTCACGTTCGCGATCCGTGGGCGAGGCATGGCGCAGCCGATCCTGCAGGTTCGCGGCATGGGCAAGAACATCCCGGACGGGTTCGGCACGCCGACGACAGCCAACCTCACCAACTTCACCGGTGTGAACATCGTGTCGGGCTTCCGTGACCGCGTGTTCCGCGTGTTCAACCTCGGTTCTGCAGACCTGACCATCACGGCGGTGACGATCGAGGGCGAAGCGGCCGGCGATTTCCAGGTTCGCATGCTCTCCGCTTCGACGGTTGAACCCGGGCGTGCCGTGAACCTGCGGATCCGGTTCGACCCGACCGCACCCGACTTCCGGCACGCCAGCATCAGGATCGTTACGAACGATGCAACACGTTCGCCGTGGACCTTTGCGATCCGCGGGTTCGGCGTGGCGACACCCGCGATCGCGATTCTCGGCGGTCAACAAGCCGCCGATCTCGGGGCGGTCGGCCCCGGCTCGCCGCCGAGCATGGAACTTGGCACTGACTATGGCCTGGTCCGAGTCGTCAATCACACGCGGCTTCGCACGTTCACAGTGGTCAACGACGGCTGGGCCGCGCTGCTTCTGATCGGATCGCCGCGTGTACGGATCAGCGGCCCGCACGCCTCGGACTTCAAACTTGCACAGAATCTGCCGACGGGCTCGCTGTTGCCCGGGCAGCGTGCCGAGTTCGCCGTTCGATTCAACCCATCCGACAACGGCTTGCGAGTCGCGACGGTGACGATCGCGAGCAACGACCCGTGGGCTCCCGCCTATTCGTTCCAGGTTGTTGGTTTCGGAGTGTGAGTCACTCAGGCTCGGTGTCGTCTTCGGAATCCACCGGTGACAGCCCATCTGAATCGTCACGGGACGGTTTCATGACTTCGGCCATGACGGTCGTTGCGAACGCGCCGCGGGGAAGTTCGAACACGCACTTGATGAAGGTCCCGTGTTCATCCACTCCCGACTCGATGTCGGGTTGGGTCAGCGGTACTCGAAGCGGTCGCCGGGCACCCTGGACGGCGGATCTTCCTCGCTTGGCCGCGAATTCGGCCAGATCGGACTCGGAAACGCCGCACTGAATCAGTGCCTCGTGCTCGGTCTTGGCCGTAGCCGAGCCTTCCACGGCCGTCATCATTCCGGCGGCCCACATCGGTCCGCTCGGCGAGATTTCCAATCGCTGTAGGCGTTTGATGAGTGTCGGATCGTTCGCGGTGGCGTCATCAACGATGAAGCACCCTCCGTTCTCGTGCTTGAATGCAACGTCGCCCGACAGCAGCCGGTCGATGGTACCGTCGGCGAGACGACGATCGAGCACGCGGTTGAACACCGCGGACTGAAACGCGGCAATGAAGTACGCGTGCTCCATCGGCTCGATGGCCCGAACGGCACGCTTTGGTGGCTCACCCCGACGAAGCGCAGACAGGACACGTCGCTCGGTGTGAGCGGCGTGCGGGAGGAGGTCAAACGCTCTCGCATGTTCACCGTTCAGAAAGGCCGAACGCGCCTCGAGTTGGGCGTCGGGCATGGCCGCGCTCGGCCCGAGGAGGTGACGTAGCGCCGCCTGATGATCGTGAAGCAGCAAGGCCCGGCCGATGAACGCGTTGTGCAGCAGGTGACCGAATCGCTGTGGCCCGAACCGATTGGGAACGCCACGCTCGGCGAGCGTTCGGAGTGTCTTTGCCGCGTGAACGACTTTGACCGGATCGACATCCCGAATGCGGATAACGAACCGGTTGCCTCGCAAGTGTCCCCGGCGCAACTTGTTGGTGTGAAGATCGGCCCAGTGCACCGAGAGCGAGTGGTGAGGGATGGCTTTCGCAGAGTCGACTGCGTCGCGAACCCCGGGCAGGTGAATGCTCACCAGTTGGCGGGTAATCGCGCGCTTGTCCTTTAAGCCGGCGACACCGATGTGATCTCGACGCACACCGAAGTGCTCGGCGAGCAGACGGATCATGTGGCCCGTGGAGAGATCCCGCTTCTCGATGAAGAGATAAAGGTGTTCGCCCTGGCCGCACGGCTCGTACGCGGGGACCTCTTCAACCAGAAAGTCCTCAGGTCGAACGCGCAACCTGCCACCCACGCCGGGCACACCATCGGTCAGATAGCAAGAGGGCGCGATGGCCGAACGCAGGTGAGGTTCGTGCTCGTCCGAAGATTGGGCGGCGTGCGGTGAGCGAGATGTGGAGGGAGACTGAGAGGATGGTGCGGGGGTCGAGTCTGTTCGCTCGGTCACTCCGGCTCCTCCCGTTGGGCCTCGTTCAGGACTTTCTCTTCCACGAACAGTGGGACGTTCGAGGCGATGCCCAATGCGATTGCGTCGGACGGTCGGGCATCGACTTTCAGAAGTTCGCCCTTGGAGTTGCGGATCCGTAACTCCGCAAAGAACGTGTGTTCCGTCAGATCGTGGATGCAGATTGACTCGAGTCGACCACCGAGGGCTTCCATGACGTTGACGAGCAGGTCGTGGGTCTGGGGTCGTTTGACGCCGATGCCCTTGAGCCGGCGCTCGATCGCTTGAGCCTCGGGCAGGCCGATCACGATCGGGAATGAGCGGCCGTTCTCGACTTGGGAGTAGGTGACTTGGCCGGTGGACGATCCGGTGGAGCCGTTCTCGCGAGCATCGTCGTCCTGAACGGGCGCAACCTCACGAAGTTCAATGACTTGGTAGTCATTGAGTTCGCGGATCAGGATCCGGGCCAGTTCCATCCGCACCGCCATGGGCGCGATCTCCGGTGGGGTCCGCGCGATTCTTACCCTCGGGTTGCCGAGTGCAGGTTTCGCGCCGGGTCAGTGTTCGGTTCGGTCGAGGGTATGTCAGACAATCATTCGGCTGTGTCCGGGGGGGAGGTTCACCCTGAACCGGGCGGCTTGGTCGATCCGGAAGCATGGTCTTCCAGTAACTCGCGAGGTACGCCGATGTCGCCCACGATCACGGTGCCGGCGAACTCCGATGCGTGAACTTCCAAGAGGCCTTGTTTCAGGCCTCCGAGTGTGACCGTGAGATCGGCTTTCACGCACGTACGGCCGCTGACATCGATGGGGCGACCGGTGTCGCCGTTGAGACCGGAAGGTAGATCCACGCTCAAGACGAGCGGTCGTGGGTTCGCCCGCAGACGCTGGGAGTTGATCACATCGATGAGAGCGGCCGTCGACCCGGCTGGCGGGCGGCTCAAACCTGTCCCAAAGAGGGCATCCACGATCAGATCGGCCCCTTCAAATCCCTGCAGCACATCCACTTGATTAGGGGGTGTTGCGACCGTTGTCGGCAGGCCCATTCGCAGGGCCACTTTGGCGTTCGTGCATGCGTCGCCTGAGAGTTCGTCCAGTGTTGTCGTCGCGACGATGAGCACTTCCCAGCCCGCATTGTGCAGGTGTCGGGCGAGGGCATACCCGTCGCCCCCGTTGTTTCCCGGGCCGCAGCAGATGACCGACGCACCCGGCATGAGTCGTGCCTCAACGACGGCCGCGATCGATCTGGCGGCGTTTTCCATCAGGACGATGGAAGGGATGCCGAACCGCTCCACGGCGAGCCGATCGACCACTCGCATCGCCGCAACCGTGAAGACCGGTTGGCCGGCCTGTTCCAACGAGCGGAGGTCGTGGGCACTACGCTGGCGATCGGACATCCGGGGAGGGTACACGTGGAGCAGGGAGTTCGCGGTCGTTGAACATCGATCATCCGATCATCCACGTGCTTCTCTGGATCGGTTCGGGGGTGGTGGCCTTTCACGCGGTTTACTGGGGTGCTGCCTGGTACCAGGTCGTCATGACGATGGCACGATTGCCGACCGGTATGAGCGTGGCCAAGCGTCTTGGCGCTGGACGAAACGGGCGTGTCGGGTCTCGCGTGTGCGTCGTTGTGCCAGCGCACAATGAGGAATCACAGATCGGGACGATCGCGAAGTCGCTGCTTCAACAGACACATTCCGATTTGCACATCGTGTTTGCGCTCGATCGATGCACCGACCGGACTCGCGAACGGCTCGAGCAGGTCATTGGTGCCGACGCCCGTGTGACCGTGCATTTCGTCGAGCATTGCCCTGACGACTGGGCTGGCAAGCCGCACGCCATGTGGCGGGCGATCAACGATACAACAGCGGCACGCGATGCCGATTTCATCGCAACGGTGGACGCGGATACTGAGTTGGATCCGAGGTGCATCGAGGCTGCGTTGGTCGTGATGAAACAACGGTCGCTTGATATGGTCAGCCTGCTCAGCACGCTGACCAGCGCGGCGTGGTTCGAGCGCGTTGTCCAGCCCGCGGCGACATTCGAGTTGATGCGGCAGTATCCGATCCGCCGCGCGAATGCGACGGTGGGAAACGGACAGAAGGCGCGCCCGGCTCGCAGGCCGTTTGCCAACGGGCAGTTCATCATGGTGCGGCGAGAGGTCTACTTCGAACTCGGCGGGCACGAATCGGTCAAGGATCAGATCCTGGAAGACGTGGCGCTCTCACGGCGGTTCGCCCGCGCGGGCAAGCGTACCGGCCTGCTCATTGCCAACGGACTGATTCGGTGCCGAATGTACAACTCGTTCGAGGAGTTTCGGTTAGGATGGAACCGCATCTACCGGGAGAGCGTGCACAGAAATCCTAAACGATTGAGGTCGTACGCTCGCCGACTGCGGACGTTGAGCGTGTATCTTCCGATCGCGGTTGTGCTCACAACGGTCCTTGCCGGGGTGTGTGCCATGTTCTTGCAGGCGGGGACGGGTGACGGTCTTCTTCGGGGGCTGCTCTGGTGGAACATCCTCGTTGGTGGAGGAGGACTCACCGCCTTTGCCTTGCTGATCGCGGTGGCGTACCGGCTTGGCCAGTCGCCGTGGCTGTGGGCCGCTTCGTATCCCTATGGCTCTTGGGTAGTTGCGCGAATCCTCGACTCCGCAGCGGCTGACATTGAATCGGGAAGGCCGATCCGTTGGGGCGGCCGAACGTACTATTTCACAGCCGCGAACAAGGCTTGAAAGACCCGCGATCCGGGATTGATCAGTCCGAAAGCGTGGGCGGTGGGATCATGGCCAGCAAAGGAAAGGACCGAGTCCGGCTCTTGGCTTGCATCGCGAGCGTTGCCTTGCACGCAACGATCGTGGTGGGCTTTGCGCAACAAACGCTCGCACGCGATGCCGAAACCGCAGCGGCACGCCGGGACAGCGCGGCGTTGCGGAACGCGCTGATGAGTTTGCAGTTCGAGCCGAGCCCAGTGCCCGAACTCGCTCAAGAGTCCGAGTCCAGGCCAGAACCGGCGGTCGTGCCTCCCGTGGTGCAAGAGGAGATCGTGCTCGGAGCGGCGGACGGTGGCGACTTGCCGAGCGAGAATTGGATGGGGTTCGCGCAACCCACACCGCACAGCGCGCCTTTGGGCAGAGTCAACCAGCCGCAACTCGATCTGCAGTCCGGCGGCGGTACGGAAGTGGAGTTCGGACCGGAGGGTCAGGATGCAAATTCGACTCCCGCGAGTGCGAGCGCTCCTGTATCAACACCGCCTCAGCCTCCACCCCCAAGCCTATCACCCCAGCCGCAGGTCGAGTCCACAATCGCTCCGGAACCGCGCGAAGCCTCAGCTGAATTGCCAGAAACCGAAGCGCCTGTCGTTGAGGCGAAGCCGGTTGTGCGAGTGAGCGAGGGCGCGGACGAAGGCCTGCCGTCCGCCGAACAAGAAGCACCTCCGGCCAAATCGGACGCAGCAGAAGAGGTCGTTCTGCCACCAGAACTCGAGAGGCTCCTTTCAAGCCCGCCGGTTGAGTTCTCGCCCGTTCAACCCTCCGTGGCGCCGACTCCCCCGTCTCCCGCGCCGACTCCTCCACAGACGGGCGGCGGAGGCCGCGGAGAAGGGATGGGTGAACCGTCTGATCGACAAACCGACGCCAGTTCGACCGAACGCGCTGAGATCGTCCGGCCCGGTCATCCTGTTGCGGCCAAAGGACTGGAGATCGTGACCCGTCGGCCGGTGTTCTCAAAGGTCACGCGCGTGACCGCGTTCCCCAAGAACCCAACGGTGGAGGTCACCTTCGGGCGCGACGGGCGTGTGAACAAGGTTCGGCTTCTGGAATCCAGTGGTTACAGCGAGGTTGATCAGCCGGTCTTGGACGCGGTCTATGCGTGGACTGCTCGGGGCGAGGCGTTGCGGAAGATCCCCGCTCGCGACGCGCAGGCCGGCATCACGATCAAGTTCACAATCCTGCTCAGGTGAGCGCTCGCCAACTCTGGCTGGGTTGCGTGCTGGACCGTTTCAGCCGTCGGTCTCGAGGGGGTTGTTCTCGAAGGTCATGCGCCTGTGGGGGATGCCGGCTTCCTCGAACGTGTCGGAATCGAAGTTCCATCCGAGCGAGGAGTAGAAGCCGTAGGCCGTGTCGCGAGCGTGGCAGAAGAGCCGGCGCAGGCCGAGTTCTCCGAATGCGCGTCTCTCGATCGCGACGACCAGTCGGGTGCCGATGCCCTCGCCCTGTCGCTGCGGGTCGACCGTCATCTGCATGAGTTTGCCGGAACCGGGTTCGGGGTGGTTTGGGACCAGCATCGCGGTGCCGACTACGCGGGGGCCCGACGGATGGTCGAAGACCGCCACGTAGTGTTCTCCGGCTGTTTCAAGCAAAGGGAAGAGGTCTTGGAGCCGACCGACGTCCAGGCCGATCGGGTTGAGCAGGACCGAGTTGCGCAGGGCGACTTCCTGCGGGTAGAGGGGGTGGTCGGGGGTGATGCGATGGATCTGGATCACGTTTCGCTATGAATGCAGGGAGATCGCGGCATGTGGGATCGTGCGGGGGTGAGAGAATAGCCGATTGCGGGGTGGGGAGTCGAAGGAGACGGATGGCATCGAGCGCGGCGAACGTCGGGCATCGGACACCCTTCGGGGCGGACTTGCTCTGCGAGTCTTGCGGCTACGCGCTCGAGGGGACGCCCAAGGCGGCGGCTTGCCCCGAATGCGGAAGGCCCGTAGCCGAGTCGCTCCCTGATAGGCGTGAAGGCACTCCTTGGCAGCAGAAGCCGGGCATTCGGGCGTGGGCTGAGACTGCGTGGGGAACACTGCGGCATCCAGCCAGAACTTACCGCGGGGCGCGGGTTGATCCCGAGATGCACTGGCGCGATGTGGCCTTGCTTTGGGACAATATTGCACTGGCTTCGTTTCTCGGGTTGATCGCTCTATTCGTTCCCTTCTCCGGGGTTCGGATCGAGTCCGTCTGGTTGTTCGGAGCCGCTGTCGTCCTGACTCCGGTGTTGATGCTGCCGTTGCTGATGCTCACCGAGTTGGAGCAGATCGGAATTCGGTACTTCGGCCGACGACGGGGCTGGCGGATTGACCGCACGGTTTCGGCAGTCGTCTGTGCGCACGCATCGATCGGGTGGACGCTGGCGATGGTACTTGGCGCGGTGGGATTCCATCTGGGGTGGCCGGCGTACCACTGGCTTCGAGGATTGGTGCTCAAATCGTGGTCCGGTGGTGCATCGCCAATGGGCCCACGATCCGTAACACTGATGGCCGTGGTTGAGTGGATACCGGCCGCTCTGCCGGTGCTCGGTTTCGGCGCGGGCTTGCTGGTGTTCGAGACGCTCGTCTGGATCGGGATGCGTCAGTGTCGGTTCGCCAATCGCCCGACGACGTGTGCTCGCTCTCCAACTCCCGCGCAAGACGCCCACAATGCCGCCTAGCATCGTTTGTCCGGCCGCTTGAAGCCGGACACAGGAACGGAGTCCGCGTGGTCACGCCGTCAGAACGGGAGTCGGATGGGGGGGCGGTCGAGACAGAGTCTCAGAATGGGGCGGGTGGGGGCGCGGTGGTTGACTCGCCCCGTGCCGGGACGATTGGGGATGTTCGCACGCCGGGCGCCCTGACCGGCGCTCATGCCGGTCCCTTGGCAGAGCGGTCGATCGAGGGGGCCGACGACTCATCGGGTCCATCGCCGGACGCTGGGCAACGGGGGCTGGAGGGAACCAGAGACGCCGTTGTTTCGACGCGACGTCGGGGCGTCCTGCGGCATCGCCACTTCCGCAACGTGTGGTTCGCCGCGTTCGGGTCCAGCGTCGGGGGCTGGATGGAGATGGTCGGCATCCAGTGGTCGATGGCTCAGGTGACGCTCTCGCCGGAATGGGCTGCGGGTGGAGGGTCCAGTGCGCCGGTGATGATGGGGTACCTCGCGGCGGCCCACCTGGGTCCGACGCTCGTGCTGGGCATGGTCGGCGGGGTGCTCGCGGACAGAGTCAATCGCAAGAAACTGCTTGTCTGGACTCAGATCATGCTCATGGTGGTGGCGGTGGTGCTGACCGTCGAATCGGCCCGGGGCGCGATCACGCCGGGGCTGTTGCTGATTCTGAGCCTGATCAACGGAGTCGTGGCGGCTTTCAACATTCCGGCGTGGCAGGTGCTGACGCCCAGACTGGTGCCCAGAGATGAACTTACCGCTGCAATCACGCTCAACGGGGTTCAGTTCAACCTTGCGCGGGTCATCGGCCCGGCGGCGGGTGGCGTGATTCTGTCGCAGTTCGGGCCCACGTGGCTGTACGCGATCAACAGCCTGAGTTTCCTGGGTGTGATCGTGGCGGTGCTTTCCACACCCGATGCGCCCGCACTGCCGCGTTCAGGAAGACGGGCGTGGCGGGAGATCGGTGAAGCCGTCAGGTTCAGTCTCGTCGACAAGGGGGCACGCTGTCTGCTGCTTGGGCTCTTCCTGTTCTGCCTCTTGGCGACCCCGATGATGAGGCTGCTGCCGATCCTCGTCAGCGAGGTGTATCACGCTGAGGCGGACGCGTTCGGGATGCTGCTGGCGGTGATGGGCGTCGGGGCCGTGACCGGGTTCTTCGTGTTGCGATCGATTCCTCGCTGGTATCCCAAGCACCACAGCATCCCTGTCGCGATCATGCTGGGCGGCGTGTTTGTCACGTTGCTCGCGGCGGCGACGGACCTCTGGTGGGCCGCCGGGGCGATCTTTCTTTGCGGCGTGACATGGCTTCTGAGTTTCAACCCGAGCTTTGCTGCACTCCAGATGCTCGTGGACGACCGGATGCGCGGACGGGTGCTCGCGTTCGCGAATGTGCTGACGTTCGGCGCCATGCCGCTGGGAGCGGTGGTTGCGGGGCAGATCGGCGAGTTTGTTTCGGGCCGCGAAGGGGATGGCGTGGGCACACAGGTGGGCTTAGGAGCGCTCGGAGTGACCTTGGCCTTTGCGGGCTTTGTCATGTTGGCCTGGCGGACGCCGGAAGTTGACGGGATCAAGCCGGGTCAGCCTGGTTACGACCGCCAGCCGGGGCTCTGGCGTGGTCTGACGGGCGGGACACACAGGCCCAACGATCGCGGGGCGGCGGCGAACGGCCGAGTGAATGAGTGATGGGTATGCCGAGAATGTCCTGACATCTCGCCTGCACGATGGACAGGGCTTTCGTACCCTCGCGTATGCGTGTGCGGACTTTCTCGGAATCAGACATCGGCCCGGCCTGCCGGATCACCAATCACTACATCGAGCAAACTTCTGTTCACTTCGGTGCTGTGCCGATGACGGAAGACGAGTTTGCTCGGATGTGGATCGAGAGTCGGTCCGCGTACCCGTGGCTCGCCGCGGAGGTTGCGGGTCTTCATGGTGGCGAGGCCAGCGTGGTGGGATACGCCAAGGCCGGTGTTTGGCGGGCAAGGGCCGCGTACGCCCGCACGTCCGAGGTGTCGATCTACCTCGATCCGGGAGCACGGGGGCAGGGGATCGGACGGGCGCTGTACGTCGAGTTGCTCGATCGGCTTCGCTCGGCGGGCTTTCACACCGCCGTAGCCGGGGCAACGCTACCCAACGAGGCATCTGCCAGGCTGCACCACGCCATGGGGTTCGAGTTCGTGGGGGTGTTCCGAGAAGTCGGACGCAAGTTTGATCGTTGGCATGATGTGGGTTGGTGGCAGAAGATTCTGAATTGAGGCTTCGCTCGGGCTTTCGATCTCGCGGGGCACGAAACTCGCGGCGAATGATCGTCGGATTACCGCAAAACGGACCGGATCGACCGTCCGGCTGCGTATAGACGTTGTCGAGGTCGACCTCGGCCTGGAGTTGCGTGCGTCTCATGATCGAGTGGGTATTGCTCATCCTGATGCTCGGCGTCGTCGGCTTCGCCGCGTGGCTGGCGATGCGAGGTCGCGCGGAAGAGCGCGGAAGGGCCGATGAACGTCGGCGCCGGTTCCTTATCCCCGAGAGCGATGAGCGAGTGCCCGTGTACGACGATCGGCACGCTCGTCAGGATCCAGACGCGCCGGATCGGATTTCGATCGCGGAACGTCCCGGCTCGATTCAGGCGATTCTGCGAACGATCCAAGAGGAAGAGGCCGCTTCGAAGGCGGACGAGCGGTTGGCGGAATCACCGGCCGGTTCGATCGCTCCACTCGTCTCCCGGCGACCTCAACCCGAGCGGGTGTTTCTTCCCGGCACGCCCAACGGCTCGCTGGGACGGGTAGTGAAGACGCCGGACGGAGAAATGGTGCTGACGGCCCCTCCGTTTGTTGCGAGAGATTCGATTTTCAGTCCTCGGCGGGGTCGGTACGTCATGGACCTGTCGCGACGATTGCCACCTTGGATCGCCCTTTGTCCCAGGGTTCGGTTGGACGCACTGGTCAAGGCGACTCCACCGCAAGGGCGTGATCCGGCCGACTGGCGCGAGTGGCGCAGGCGCGTCCGCTGGCGAGCGGTGGATGTGCTGCTGTGCGATGCGCGGTCGTGGCGACCGATTTTGGCGATCGAGATCGGCCGGCCGGACCCGGCGCCGGATGTGCGGTCGCCGTGGCATGGTGCTGGCGGGACCGGTCCTTCTGGCAACACGAGAAGTGAACCGCCGGACCGGATCCTTGAGGAGGTGTTCATCGCCATCGGAATCCCGTTCTTGCGAGGTTCAGGTGTGGTCTCGAGCGATTGGCCGCTGATCCGTCCGTACGTGGAGGAGTCGATCCTGACGACTCGTGATGTGTGCGTTGAGGGCGATGGGGTCATGCACATCGCTGCCATGCCGATTGAGCCGGACGAGGAAGTGCCGGCGCCGCGTGAGGAGGGGCTCATCGGGTTGCTCGCAGAGGGGCTGCTCTCCGATTCCGGAGACGAATCGCCGGGTGACGGCAAATCAACGCAATCGGGCGCGTGAATCTCTCAGGGGCTGAACGGCGGTCCGCACTCACTTTCCAACGGCATTTTTGCGATGAATCTGTGCGTTTCACCGAGCGGTGAACGAACTTGATCCAAGATTGTTGCCGGAGGAGCGAGGAGCCCCTTTGATCGGCGTTCGTAATCTGTGGAGTCGTTGCTTGTCGGCAACGGTTGGTTCGAGGATACTGTGCCCGTTCGCACGCTCTATCTCGACTTGAACTCGTACTTCGCGTCCTGCGAGCAGCAGGATCGGCCCGAGTTGCGAGGACGGCCCGTAGCCGTGGTCCCCGTCGAGGCGGAAACGACATTCGTCATCGCCGCGAGCGTCGAGGCCAAGCGGTTTGGTATCAAGACCGGAACACGAGTGAGCGACGCCCGGCGCATGTGCCCGCCGTCATGCGACGCACCGAAGGGACTGATCACCGTTCACGCTCGGCCGGAGCGTTACGTTGAGTTGCATCACGCGATTTTCACCGCTGTCGAGACGGTTCTGCCCATCGAGCGGGTTTGGTCGATCGATGAGTTTGAGTGCAAACTGCTCGGTTCGCAGCAGGAACCCGACGAGGCGACACGGCTGGCATTGGCGTGCAAACGAGCGATCCGAACCTGCGTTGGAGAGAGGTTGACCTGCTCGATCGGGCTGGCCCCGAACCGGGTATTGGGGAAACTGGCCAGCGACATGCAGAAGCCCGATGGGCTCGTGCTGCTGAGGCCCGAGGATTTGCCCGGGGCGATCGAACGACTGGGCGTGCGGGAACTCGCCGGGATCGGGCCGAACATGGAGGCTCGGCTGCACAAATTCGGGGTGCGGACCATTGGCGATCTACTGGCTCGCAGCGAGCGAGACCTGCGATCCGCCTGGGGGTCGGTGATCGGCGCGGAGTGGTATCACTGGCTGCGTGGGCGAGTTGTCAGCGAACACGCCGTCGTGACGCGATCGATCGGCCACGAGCACGTGCTCGCCCCAGATCTTCGAACGTCCGAGCGCGCCCGCGGCGTGTTGATCAGGTTGTTGCACAAGGCCGCGACGCGTGCCCGCCAGAAGGGCTTTGTTGCCGGCGAAATCTCGGTCGCCGTTCGGGGGTTTGCGCCGGGCGAGACGACCGGCGGTTGGGGCCTCAGCGCTCGGCGCGAGGCGCCGAAGGCGATGGCGCGCGCGTTGCTCTCGGTGCCGACGGCGGACACGCTCCAATTGGTGCGGATCGTGTCGGGGCTCTTCGACGACGCGATCGCGGGGCTGGAGGGCATTCCACCCATAAAGGTCGCCGTGACGCTCGGAGCGCTCGAGCCCATTTACTCAGCCAGCGGGTCGCTGTTTGATCAGAGGCCGATCGACTCGCCGTTGGGGAAAGCGATGGATCGGATTAACGGCAAGTTTGGCCGGCACACCGTCTACCCCGCGTCGATGCACGCGGCTAAGTCCTCCGCACCGATGCGGATCGCGTTCGGTTCGATTCCCGACCCGGAACTCCCCGCGTAATGGCCGTGCTTGGGGTGGTTGTCGGCCTCACGGCAAGGGGGAAGCCAAACCGATAAACTGGAGACTTGAGGGACAGCCGCGTCCTTGTTGGTGCGGGGGTGATTGGTCGAACTTGGAGGAGACTCTCCCGCATGCGCCGCTTCGATCTCGTCGTCATCGGCTCGGGACCGGGCGGTCAGAAAGCTGCGATCCAAGCGGCCAAACTGGGCAAGAGCGTGTGTGTCGTCGAGCGAATGGACGTAGTGGGGGGCGTGGCGATTCACACGGGCACGATCCCCTCCAAGGCTCTTCGAGAGGCCGTGCTTGAGGTGCTTGCAGCCAGAAAGGCGCTCGGATCCGATGGGCAATACAAGCCGGTTGATCGCAAGAAGACGTTGGAGGAACTCAGCCGGGCGTGTCAGCGCGTGATCAGGGCCGAGGTCGATCTGGTTCGTGCGCAGTTCGCGTCGAATGGAATCGAAATGCGCCGAGGCACCGGAACGTGCGGCTGGATCGAAGAGCCCGGCGCGCCGGGCGATCCGGCCGCAACGAACGCCGGCGGACTCGACATTGCACCCACACCGGGCGACAAGGTGGTCAACGTCATCGGCCACGACGATTCGGTGGAGACGCTTCGTGCACGCGCGGTGCTGATTGCGACCGGTACCTCCCCCGCCAAGCCCTCGAACATTGAATTCGATCACCTCAAGGTTATCACCTCGGACGAACTGCTCAACCTGCCGTACTTGCCGAGCACGATGATCATCGTCGGCGGCGGCGTCATCGGGACCGAGTACGCGTCGATGCTCGCCGCGCTCGGCGTGCGCGTAACGCTGGTCGAGGGACGGAATCGACTGTTGGAGTTCATTGACGCTGAGATCTGCGAGGCGCTGCAGTATCACCTTCGACAGATGGGCATGACCTTGCGGCTCGGTGAGAAGGTCGTGAGCATCAAACGCGTGCCTCCGCCTCCCGGCTCGCGTCCGGCCATGGAGGGGACGGATGAGTTGGTGGAGGCGGTGTTGGAGAGCGGCAAGACGCTCCGTGCCGAGTGTTTGCTCTACTGCATCGGCAGGCAGGGGGCAACCGATCGGCTCAACCTGTCCGCGTTCGGCCTTGAGGCTGACAACCGTGGCCGCATTGCCGTGAACCCGAGTTTCCAAACCCTCGGTAAGGATGAACAGCCTGTTTCCGGGGTCTATGCGGTCGGCGACGTGATCGGCTTTCCCGCTTTGGCCAGCACAAGCATGGAGCAAGGGCGGCTCGCGGCGTGCCACATGTTCAAGGAACGTGCTGAAAGCGTGCCGGAGCTGTTCCCGTACGGCATCTACTCGATCCCCGAAATCTCCATGGTCGGCTGGACCGAAGAGCGTTTGACCCAAGCCGGCATTCCATACGAGGCGGGGATCGCGCAGTACAAGGAAACCGCTCGCGGCAACCTCTTGGGTGACGAGATCGGCATGTTGAAGATGCTGATCCACCAAGAGTCGCACGCGGTGCTCGGCGTGCATGTCATCGGTACCAACGCCACGGAGATCGTCCACATCGGCCAAGCGGTGATGGCCTATCAAGGGACCGTCGAGTACTTCATCAACACCGTCTTCAACTACCCCACCCTGGCCGAGTGCTACAAGATCGCCGCTTTCAACGCCCGCAACAAATTGCGGAGCATGTGACCGAGTAAACGACCCCCGCGGTCCGATCGTCGACTGTGCCCGACTACCCTGAGGCATGGCGAAGAGACCGACCGGGCGTGAGGGCAAAGCCGATTCTGGGGACGGGTCGAGGAGTGGGCATGCCGGCGACATGTTCGCCGAGGCGGAGATCAGGCCTCCGCGATCCGGCAGCACAAGCGGATGTGGGCAAGCGGCGCGGGTCGATTCGGACCAGCACGGGCATGGCGCCGACGCTGACCACCGACGCACAACGGTCCCCACTTTCGATTCGATCATCGGTCAGGAGCGTGCACTGCAGACCCTCACCGCGGCGATGCGGTGTGGCCGGGTGCATCACGCGTGGATCTTCGCCGGGCCGCCGGGTGTCGGCAAGCGGACCACGGCCTTGGCGTTCGCCGCGGCTCTGTTAGATCCGACGACCACCGAAGATCTGTCGGGTGTGCCACGGCCTGATCCCAACAGTCAGACGCAACGACTGATCGCCTCAAAGTCGCATCCGGACATGCACCTGATCACGAAGGAACTGGCCACCAAGTCCTCCGACGACGTGGTTCGTCGAAGCAAGCAGACTTCGATCGCCAAGGAGGTGGTGCAGGAGTTCCTTGTAGAGCCGGCGGTCAAGGCTCGCGTGATTCACTCGGGAACACCGATCGGCAAGGTCTTTGTCATCGACGAGGCGGAGTTGCTCAACGACTCCAGCCAGAACGCGCTCTTGAAGACGATCGAAGAGCCACCGGCAGGAACGCTCCTGATTCTCGTCACCTCAAGCGAGGAGCGGCTGCTGACGACGATCCGGTCGCGATGTCAACGAGTTGAGTTCACAGCGCTCGACCACGAAGGCATGATCGAGTGGGTCAGGCGATCGGGGATCGACGTGCCGCCTGTACAGGTCGACTGGATCGTGCGTGTCAGCGCGGGCTCTCCCGGAGAGGCCAGACTGGCGGCGGAGCGCGGACTGTTCCGGTGGGAGGAAGAACTTGGACCCTTGCTCGATGCTGCGATTCGCGACAAATTCTCGATCGGTCTCGCCGGGACGATGGCGAAACTGATCGACGAACAGGCCGCAGCGGAGATCAAGATCAACGCCGAGGCGAGCAAGGACGGTGCGAACAAAGTCTGGGCGCGAAGGATGCTCGCCTTTGCGGGCGAGCGATTGCGGCGGTTGCTTCACGAGCATGCCAGGTCGCTCCGGTCGGCTCAGTTTGAACCCGCTTCATTCGCCGACGATCCGAAGACAGTCCGCCTTCTTCACATGATTCAGGCGGTCGCCGAAGCCGATCGTCACATCGCGACCAATGTCAGCCTCGGGTTGGCGCTCGAGAACTTGGTAACGCAGTTCGTTGCCGAAGCCGAATCGGTGGCGTGAGCCGGGTGAGGATTCGGGTATGCTGATCGCATGACTGAACCCGCCGGCGGGATAAACGATCAGCAGGTGGACTCGACGAGCGCACGCTTCTTCGATCGTGTGACCGTACCGCTGTTGACCGTGCAGATCGTGACGCTTCTCACGGCGATCGCGTTTCGGCCGATTCTGCCGATTCGGATTGTGTGCATCGGGATCGTGTTCGCATGTCTGTTTGCGATCACAGGTCGTTGGAAACGAACAGTCAAGCCAGAGTCGATCGAGGTCGGCCGTCGCGGCTATCTCACACTGGTGCCGGTGTTCGTCGCGGTCGCCAGCGCGAGTCTGATCATGCCGTCGCGAGGCATCCTCACGACACTTGGCTGGATCCTCATCCCGGCCGTGATCGCGGTCAGCATGCTTCTGATTGGCTGGGGGCTTCGGTTTCGCGTGCAGAAAGGGCTGTTCTGTGCGAAATGCCGCTATCCGGTTGATGCCCAGACACAATCGGGTGTGTGCGCTGAGTGTGGCGCAGCGCTCAATCGTGTTGACGCGACTGTCAAGGAGTATTACGAGCGTCAGCCGTGGTTGATCGCGGCGGGCGCGCTGACGCTCGTGCTCGGCGTTGGGAGCATGTTCACGACGATGTTCAGTCCGTCGCGGCTCTCGGCTTACCGTTTGATACCAGACGCGATGGTTGTTCGGATGGCAACGAGCGAGCCGGACAACTTGGGACTCTGGCAGAACATCGAGTCGAGAGCGCTCGATCCGGAACTGCGCGAGGTCCTGATCGATGGGTTGCTCGGTGCACGCTCTCATCGCACTCGCTCGACCGACCAATCCGAGCGGTGGCTGACGATGCAGGTTGCGGCGGGCGTGCTGACAACCGAGCAATTGAGCTGCTTTCTCCAGACCTACGCCACGTTGGAGCTGCGCATCGAATCGTCACCGGGGTTGGCGGGAACGAGCGAGCGACGGCTCGTTCTCGACGGAGTCACTCGCGGGAGTTGGTTTCCAAGCGTGCATGTGTTTGCGCACGTCATTGATGCCGAGGCGAACGGTGCTTCGATCACATTTGCGCCGAGGTCGTTGAATCTGTTCGATATCACGCCCGGCATCCGGAGAATCAAGGCCCGCCGCGATGGTCCGATCCAACTTCCGACGGCTCACCTGAGCCCGGGTCTCGCCTCCACGAATGTCACGATGCGTGTGCTGCTTGTGGCGGCCGGCTTTGGAGATGCGCAGGAGGCCCCGAGATTCGCGACCAACGGTGACTTGATCCCCTCTGCCTCGCACATCGCGTCCGAGTGGATGGAACTGCAAATTAAGATCCAGGTGGATTGATCCGCAGGCACCGTGTGCAGTCTGAGGCCTCGATCACGGCTCAGCGTCAGACGCGGCGGTTGACTCAGCCGAACCGGCCGGAGATGTATTGCTCGGTCAGTGTGTTCGCGGGGTTCTGGAAAATCCTGTCGGTCTTGTCGACCTCGACCAGTTCAGCCAGGTACATGAAAGCGGTGAAGTCGCTCACTCTCGCGGCCTGCTGCATGTTGTGCGTAACGATCAGGATGGTCACGCGCGACTTGAGTTCGTGAACGAGTTCTTCGATTCTGCCGGTCGCAATCGGGTCGAGCGCACTCGTCGGTTCATCGAAGAGGATGATCTCGGGATCGACGGCGAGCGCCCGGGCGATGCAAAGTCGCTGTTGTTGTCCCCCCGAAAGAGCGTACCCGGGCTTTTGCAGGCGGTCTTTGACTTCGTCCCAGATCGCCGCACCCCGCAGCGCGTACTCAACGCGGTCGCGGAGTTCCTGACCGTTGCGCAAGCCGCGCAAACGCAAGCCGTAGGCAACGTTCTCGAAGATGCTCTTCGGGAACGGATTGGGCTTTTGGAAGACCATCGAGATCCGCATCCGCATTTCCAGCGCGCTTGTCGCGCGATCGACGATGTCGACACCCCGACCGTCATGCGGATTCAGGATGATCGAGCCTTGGTACCTGTTCCCTGGGTAAAGGTCGTGCATGCGGTTGAAGCAGCGGAGCAGTGTTGTCTTGCCGCAGCCGGAGGGGCCGATGAGCGCGGTGACAGCGTTCTCCGGGACTTTGAGGTTCACGTCCTTTACGGCCTGCACGGATCCGCCGTAGAAGAAACTGAGTTCACGCACCTCTGCCTTGATGCGTGTGTCGGCGTAAGGATCGGCTTGGGCCATGGAGCCTGTTCCGACGGGTGCGAGTGCGATGCCCGACACCGCGCCCGGGCGCGGCTCGATGAGCGTTGCGGCATTGTTGGCTCGGGACGTGCTCCGGGGCTCCAGGATCATGGTGGTCGGTTCCGAGGTGGTGAGAAAGAGCACTCGAAGACGATTGGTCGAGAGAACATGGTACGAATGCCGGGTGCAACACCTGGTCTCAGGTGCGGCGGATCACCACTTGATTCTCTTTCGTAAGCGGTACCGTAACACGATCGCGACGGCGTTCATGCCGAGGGTCGCGATCATGAGAATGACGCCGGCTGCGGCCGCGTTGGCCATGAAGTCAGTGCCCGGTCTCGATACCCAGTTGAACATCTGTATGGGGAGCACAGTAAACCCGGAGTTGAGCCAGGCGAGAGGTCCGTGCCGGCCACCGCCGGGGGGAATGCCGAGGGCGTGAAGCACGCCGGTGGGATCGCGGACGAATCGGAACTCCTGATCGTCCTCTGAACGAAGCGTGAGGCGCCAGCCGACGTCGATCTCGGCGTCGACACCCTCAACGCTGTTGAGAGCAGCGGCGAATCCACGGAGCGTGCTTTCAGCGCCAGCTGGGCTCAGGTCGATGGCGACCGTTCGTTCAACGACCGGCCGCTGCGCATCCGGGTTGTCTCGTTCCTCACGCGGTCGAACCTGCAGCAGAATCGTGCCCGAACTGAACGATCCGGGGAGCACGCGAGGTCGATCCTCGGACTTCGACACCGAGAGATCCCAGTCGATCGGAGCCGACTCGATTGGAACGTCCGCTGCGATGACGATGTTGGCGTTTTCTGCAAACAGCCAAGCTCTCTCCTGGAATGGCGCGGGTGGCAAGTAGGCGATGAATGTGAGCGCGCCGATCGTGATCAAAGGGGCGGTCTCGCCGATGGCGCGAGAGAGCGCGATTATGACTCCGGTGGAAATGCCGCCGAGCGAGTAGGGAAGCAGGTGCTGTCTGATGACTTGCCACCGGCTGGCGCCGAGCGCGTACGCGGCTTCTCGGATGGCCTGCGGGATCGCGCGAAGCGCCTCCCGCGTTGCAACGATCACGATCGGGAGAATCAGGAAGCCCAGCGTGATTCCCCCGGTCAGGATGCTCTGACCGAGTTCGAACGTGTATACCAGAAGCCCGAGCGCCATCAGACCGTAGATGATCGAGGGAACCCCCGCCAGATTGGCGATGTTGACCTCGATGATGGTTGTGAATTTGTTCTTCTTGGCGTACTCCTCGAGGAAGATCCCCGCGCCGATGCCCAAGGGAATGGCGGTGCTCGCGGTCACAAGCATGACCAGAAGTGAACCCACCCACGGCGAGAGGATTCCAGCGCGAGCGGCATTGCGAGATGGAAAGCTGGTCAAGAACTGCCAGTTGATCCTTGAGAGGCCCGCCGATGCGAGATTCCACATCAAGAGGGCCAACACGCTGAGCGACAGAACGAGCAGCAGCCATCCGAGCACGTAGAAAGCCCGATCCGCGACTCGACAGCGACCGATGGTCTGGTCGATCGGACGGATCGCGGAGGCCGAGCGGTTGAGGCGCTCCCGGAGCGACTCGAGCGCGGACACGGCGGGGTTGGCCGACATGTCAGTAAGCCTCCCGGAATCGTCTCTTGAGCGCTATGCCCAAGAGGTTGAAGCACATGGTCATGACGAAGAGCGTCAGGCCCGCGGCGAAAATCGATTGATAACCGATCTCTCCGTGGGGAAGGTCTCCGAGCGCCACCTGCACGATGTACGCCGTGATCGTCGCGGCCTGGTCGCGAGGATCGAACGTCAGCAAGGGTTGCTGCCCGGCGGCGATTGCCACGATCATGGTCTCGCCGACGGCTCTACTGATCGCCAGTGTGTACGCGGCGGCGATGCCGCTGAACGCTGCGGGAAACACGACGCGCAGCGCGGTGGTCAGGCGGTTCGCCCCCATGCCGTACGATCCTTCGCGGAGGAGCATGGGCACCGCGCGCATCGCGTCTTCGCTGAGTGAACTCACGTACGGGATGATCATGAAGCCCATGACCACACCCGCGGTGAGCATGTTGAACGTCGGCAAACCCGGGATGATCTTCTGAAACAGCGGCGCGACGAACCCGATCGCGAAATAGCCGTACACGACGGTCGGGACAGCCGAGAGCAGTTCGAGCACGGGTTTGACCAACTCACGCACGTTCGCCGGTGCGAATTCGCTGAGCCAGATCGCGAGTGCGGTGCCGATCGGCATGGCCACCACCAGCGCGATCGTGGTGGTCATCAGCGTCCCGGTTACGAGCGGCATGATGCCGTACTTTGGATCAGCGAAGAGCGGCGTCCAGTACCTGCTGGTGAAAAACTCGACAAGCGAGACTTCGCGGAAGAACGGGATGGAATCCTTGACCAGGACAAAGACGATCCCGGTCGTGATGAAGACGCCGAAGATCGCCGAGAAAAGCAACAAGACCTCGACGATGCGATCGGTGGGCCGGCTGACACGAAACGCCGGCAAGGGGCGACGGACGAGCGGCGAGCCCTTCAAGTCGCCAGAGTCGTCAGCCCTTGTCTCGGGAACCGTCGCGCTCATGCTGGTCCTGTCGTATCAACGCTGGTGGCGAGCAGGATACCCCAACCGCCTGGGAAGAGACCGGCCAACGAATGCGGGAGGTTCCCTGTCGGCAACCTCCCGCGGCTGTTCGGCTGACTGCTTGCCGGATCGATCAGTTCTTGAGCGGACGCTTCATCAGGTCGTGGATCGAAACGCCGACCTCGGACTCTCCACCGAACGCCGTGCCCGTTTCCATCTTGGAAAAACGAGACTGCGCCAACTCGTAGACACTGTCTGGCAATTGGACCATTTTCACGTCCTTCGACAGCTTGGGCGCGTTCTTGAGGTAGAACTCAACGAATTGCCGTACCTCTGGCTTGGTCTGCGCTGACCGGCGGTTGACATAGATGAACAGCGGACGCGAGAGAGGGTTGTATGTACCGTTGATCACGGTCTCCATGCTCGGCCCGACCGGACCGAGCTCGTCCTTGTCCCAGTCAACCTTGACGGCCTTGAGCGACTTGTCGTGCGCCGCGTAGTACGAATACCCGAAGAAGCCGAGCGCGTACTTGTCGCCTTCCACACCGCGAACGAGGATGTTGTCATCTTCGGAGGCGGTGAAGTCACCGCGGCTGGACTTGGCCTTGCCGACGATGGCCTCCGTGAAGTAATCGAACGTTCCGGAATCGGTGCCCGCGCCGAACAACTTGATAGGTTGGTTCGGCCAGTCGGGGCGGATGTCGCTCCACCGCATGACTTTGCCTTGGGCCGCCGGTTCCCAGAGCTTCTTGAGTTCGGTCGTGGTCATCGTTTCCGCCCAGGTGTTCTCCTTGTTGATGACGACCGTCAGCGCGTCGAAGCAGACCGGCAACTCGATGAAATCCACGCCGTTCTTCTTCGCATCCTCGATTTCCTTGGCAAGTATCGGACGCGAAGCGTTCGAGATGTCGGTCTCGCCGCGGGTGAACTTCTTGAAGCCACCTCCGGTGCCTGAGACGCCAACCGTGACATTGATGCCGCGATTGGCCTTCATGAACTCTTCGGCAACGGCCTCGGTGATCGGATAGACCGTCGAAGAGCCGTCGATCTTGACTTCCTTCTCGGCATGGGTGGCCGACGATGCGGCGATGCTTGCGGTCGCGGCGATGGCCATTGCAGTCCCAGCCAACAGTCCTTTGAACAGTCCGCATTTCATGATCGATTCCTCCAATTTCGTGCGTTCGAGGTGCTCGGGAGCCTACGTGCGAGCACAGTTGCAGCCAATCGACGCGATCGGCGCACTCGCCCGCTCAGTGCCCGACCACCGAAGCGCGTGGAAGGCTAACGCGTCCGGCGGCGAGTTCGATTCGAGGAGTGTCATGGTTGTGTGAAGATTGTAAAGATTGGAATGTGTTAGGATAGGATGGTGGAAGTCAACCCAAGACTGGCGTCATGGATCGCCTTGGGATCCCCCCTAAACAGGTACAAATCGTCCTGCGATTGGAACGCGAGGTACTCGAATCGGTTACCCAGACAGTCAATTCCTGGCGACTCAATGCCATTGAACCGATTCAAAGGGCTACCATCTTGTCCCCGGGTCGGTGCTTTCGGCTTGTGTCGGAGTGATCAGGCGGCTCGGTGAGGGTGTGTTGTCGCTTGATCGCGCGCCTGAAGGGGTGTTGCATGTCCGGTTCAGAGGCTGTTTCACCTTCGGTGAACAGTTGGAACGCTGAGTATCTCGAAGCCCAATACCTCGCATGGAAGCGAGATCCCTCCGCGGTCTCTCATGATCTGCGAGCGTTTTTTGCAGGCTTCGATCTGGGAGCGGGCCGCGGCATAACGCTCGGCGAGAGCGCTGGTTCAGGCCAGAAGGCCGTACCGGCGGAAAATGTCGACGCGTTCCGATTCCAGTCGGCGGTCTCCGACCTCATTGAGTCGTACCGATCGGTGGGTCATCTGTGTGCGAAGACCGACCCTTTCGGCCGCGAGCCGCCCAAGCCGCCCGAACTGACGCTTGAAGATCACGGGTTGAGTGAGGCCGATCTCGATCGAAGGATCGCTACCGGCACCACGCCACTACCGGAGATTTCAACGCTGCGGGATCTTGTCGCGTTCTTGGATCGCACGTATTGCGGCAGTATCGGCCTGCAGACCGCGCACATGACCGACGCGCAGGAGCGGCGCTGGATACAAAGCGCCTTCGAGCGGCTCGGTGGCCGTATCCAACTCTCCCGCGGCGATAAGGCTCACATCCTTGAGCGATTGATCCGCGCTGAGCAGTTCGAGAAATTCCTTCAAAACCGATATCCGGGCGAGAAGCGGTTCTCGCTTGAGGGCGGCGAATCGCTGATCGCGTTGATGGACCGCATGATCGAGGCTGCGGTTGACCTGAACGTCCAGGAGATGGTCATCGGCATGGCCCACCGCGGCCGGCTGAACGTCCTGAACAACGTGATTGGCAAGTCCTTCGAGCAGATTTTCACCGAGTTTGAGGACGCGTGGGCCTCGCTGGTGGTCGGTGGCGGGGATGTGAAGTACCACCGGGGGTACTCGGGAGAGCGAACGCTCCGCAACGGCCGCAAGATTTGGCTGGCCATGGCGTCGAACCCGAGCCACCTCGAAGCCGTCAACGGACTCGTGCTGGGACGCTGCAGAGGCAAGCAACGGCTGGCGGGCGATGTGCCCGGCCGAAGCCGGATCGTCCCGCTGCTGATCCACGGAGATGCCGCCGTGATCGGGCAGGGCTCCGTTGCTGAGGCGCTGAATCTCTCCCAGTTGCAGGGATACACGGTCGGCGGTTGCTTGCACATCGTGGTGAACAACCTGATCGGGTTTACAACCGGGCCGCAGGACGCCCGCTCGACGCGCTACTGCACCGACATCGCCCTGATGCTCGAAAGCCCCGTGTTCCACGTGAACGCCGAGGATCCCGAGGCGGTCGTCACGTGCGGGCAGTTGGCGGTGGAATACCGTCAACGGTTCAAGAAGGACGTGTTCATCGACCTCGTGTGCTATCGCAAGTACGGTCACAACGAGCAGGATGAGGCGTCTTTTACGCAGCCGATCCTCGCTTCGCTCATCCGCGCCAAAGCACAGGAAACGGTGCTCAAACGCTACGCCGCGCAGCTGCAGACCGAAGGGGTCATCACCGAGACCGACCAGGTGGCGATCGCCTCGCGGCTGGACGAGACGCTGGAGGCTGCACAGCGGGCCGCCCGAACCAAGCCGTACGACCCGACGATCGATCCCGGTTCGCGTCGGTGGAGCGGCATGGGCAAGCCGTACACACTCGACCCCGTGCCGACCGGCGTGCCGATGGCGATGATCGAGGAAGTGTGCGAGGCGATGGGTCGTGTGCCCGAGGGCTTCAACCTCAATCCGAAGTTGCAGCGGCTGCTGACCGATCGCGCAGCGCTCCCCAAGACCGGCTCGATCTCATACGCGGATGCCGAGTCCATCGCGTGGGGAACACTGCTTGTCGAGGGTTACAGCGTCCGTTTGTCTGGGCAGGACTCGCGCCGCGGGACGTTCTCGCACAGGCACGCGGTCCTGCGCGACATGCAGACCGAGCGTGCGTTCATGCCGCTCAACAACATCCGGGCGCTCGCCCCGCACGCCGATCAGGCCGGCAATCCCGGTCCCGATGGCCGGCCCATGCAGGGTCACTTGTCCGTGTGGGATTCACCGCTCTCCGAGGCGGCGGTGATGGCCTTCGAGTACGGATACTCGCTCACCGACCCGAAACTTCTGGTCTGCTGGGAGGCACAGTTCGGAGACTTCGCGAACGGCGCCCAGATGATCATCGATCAGTTCCTCGCGAGCGCAGAAGCCAAGTGGGAACGCTGGTCCGGCCTGACACTCCTGCTACCCCACGGCTACGAAGGGGCCGGCCCTGAGCACAGTTCGGCACGCATCGAGCGATTCCTGAAACTCTGCGGCGAGAACAACATGCAAGTGGTCTATCCATCGACCGCCGCGCAGTGCTTCCACATGTTCCGCCGTCAGTTGCATGCAAGGTATCGCAAACCGCTCATCGTGTTCACGCCCAAGAGTCTGCTGCGAGTCCCGACAAGCGGCATCGACGAACTCACGCGTGGCGCGTTCGAACATCTCATTGATGATCCGAGGTACGCAACGGACAAGTCGGAGCGGAAGTCCGTCACGCGCATGCTCTGGTGCACCGGCAAGGTCTACCACGAACTCGCCGCGAAGCGTGAGGCCATCGGCAACGCTTCCACCGCCATCGTCAGGATCGAGCAGTTGTATCCGTTCGATGCTGCCCGTGCTGCCGAGATCATCAGCCGGTACCCGAGCGCGGGCGAGCATGTGTGGGTTCAGGAGGAGCCTCGGAACATGGGGGCGTACCTGTTCATCGCCGACCGCTTCCGTGTTGAGTCGGATCTGGGCGTCGAGCTCAAGTACGTGGGCCGGCCGGCCAGCGCGGTAACCGCCGTCGGATCGAAAAAGGTGGATAAGAAGCAACAGGAACAGATGCTGACTGAAGCGTTCGCCGGCCAACCCTCGTCGCTGAGTGCGGGCGATTCGCACGTCCACGACAGCGCCAATCAGAACGGTGGCGCGCCGAAGGCCGGTCCTGCTCACTCAAAGTCCGCTGCCGCGCTCTCCGCTTCGCCGGCCGCGATGGGCAGGAAGATCAAATCATGATCGATCCCGAATCGTCGCGATGATCGCGGCGACCGGTGCCTCTAATCTCAACCATGCCCACCAACATTGTTATCCCCGAACTCGGCGAATCGGTCACCGAAGGCGTCATCGCGACTTGGCGGAAGAAACCCGGCGAGTTCGTCAAACAGGACGAAACAGTTCTGGATCTCGAGACCGACAAGATCACGATGGAACTCCCCGCGCCCGCTTCGGGCGTACTTTCGCCGAGCAACAAGGTCGGTGACCGCGTGAAGGTTGGGTCGGTGGTCGGAACGATCGACGATTCGGCCAAAGTGCCCACCAACGAGACTAAAGCCACAACGACTTTGCAGCCTGTAGGGGCTTCGGTGGTGGCACCGCCTTCCCCGGCACCCGTCACAACGTCGAACGGTTCGGCCAGCACCGCCAGTGCAGGTCACGCCGACGGGGACGTTCGTGCCACGCCACTGGCCCGCAAACTCGCACAGGAACACGGAGTAGACCTGTCCAAGGTCCACGGCAGCGGCGCTGGGGGTCGAGTCCGTGAGCAGGACGTTCTCGAAGTTGTCCGCGGCGGTGGCGGTGGGGGGGCCATCGTGGTCGAGTCCAAAGCCCCGCCCACGAGCGTCTCGGCACCAACCCCAGCGCCGACGAATGGTGGCGTGCGCCGCGAGCGCATGTCCACGCTCCGCCAGCGCATCGCCCAGCGTCTCGTCGAGGCCCAGCACAACGCCGCCATGCTCACCACCTTCAACGAAGTGGACATGAGCGCGGTCATGGCCTTGCGCACACGTCACAAGGAGGCGTTCGAGAAGAAGCACGGCGTCGGTCTGGGCTTCATGTCGTTCTTCGTCAAGGCCTGCGTGCAGGCCCTGTCGTCCTTCCCGCTGGTCAACGCCTCCATCGTGCGTTCCGCCGAGGGCGAACTTGAGGTCGAGCACCACGACTCAAAGGACATCGCCATTGCCGTTGGTACACCCAAGGGGTTGGTTGTCCCCGTGCTGCGCAGCTGCGAGGCCCTCTCGTTTGCGCAGATCGAGTCGGGCATCAAGGAACTGGCGGTCAAGGCCCGCGACGGCAAGCTGACGCTCAACGACCTGCAGGGCGGCACCTTTACGATCACCAACGGCGGCATCTATGGCTCGCTCATGAGCACGCCGATCCTCAACCCCCCCCAGACCGGCATCCTCGGCATGCACGCGATCAAGAACCGCGCGGTGGAGGATCCAACCAACCCCGGCCACGTCGCCATCCGCCCGATGATGTACCTGGCGCTCAGTTACGACCACCGCCTGATCGACGGCGCAGAGGCTGTGCAGTTCTTGGTAACGATCAAGAACGCGCTCGAGCAGCCCGAGCGTCTGCTGATCGGCGTGTGATCACTTCATGCCGTCGTGCAATCATCAGGCGACCCGGACGTCGTGAACCGATCGGCGTGCCGATCGCGGCGAGGTCTATTCTCTTGAAGTCGATCCGTTCATCGCGGCCGCGTGATTCCGGCCGCTCGGACGATGGAAAGGGGCACTCACATGTTGCGCTGGTCTCCGACGTCGCGAGCCTCCTCCGCGTGGCCGTTGCTGCTGGCATTGCTCTGCCTGCTGATGTCCTGCGACAACGCCCGCACCAACGGGCCCGCCGCCGCGGCGGGGGCGCCGACCGGCACGCCACGGACCGAGACTGATCCCTACGCCGGAGTCAACACGATCGCCGAGGATCGATCGGTGTGGCAGCAGTTGCTGAGCGATCACCGCGCGATCGTGCGCGTGGTCACGTACACGCCGACGGGTGTTGAGGCCACGACCGAATCGCTTGACTCGACGGTGCGGGCCCGCATCGTCGATCATGCGCGCACGATGCAGGAACGCATGAAGGCCGGCGTGCCCGTGCGGATCTGGGATCCGGTCTTCTCGGATCTCTTCGGCGCGCACGCGTCCGTCAAGCTCGAGGTCAGCCAGACCGAGCTGGGCGTCAGGATCGTCGAGTCCAGCGCGGATCCCGACGTTGTGGACTTGCTCTGGTCGCACGCGGCGGGCGTCAGCGACTTCGTCCGCGACGGCCACCGCGCCGGCCGGCGCTCGACGCACCGCATCGCCGCCGGTTCGGAGCCGCCCCCCGCGGAGGTCGCCATCGGCGGATCACCCCACAAGATCCTCCTCGCCCAACCGACCGCATCGCAGCTCTTATGGCTCAGATCGACCGGAGCGGGCGAAGTGCTGAACCTTCGCAAGCCCGACGAGCACCCGGAGTACGACGAGTCGGCCGCGGCGGAGAAGGCCGGTCTGGACTACTGCTCCTTGCCGTACAAGACGCTCGACGAACTCACCGACGAGGTCTTCGACACCGCTCGCCGACACCTGCGCGATGCGGACAAGTCGGGGGCGACCATCGTGCTCCACTGCCGCACGGGCAACCGCGTTGCGCCCGTCTGGGCGGCCTATCGCGTCCTCGATCGGGGCGTGTCGATCGATCGAGCGCTGTTCGAGGCCCGCTCCATGCGAATGGCCGCGCCGGGAACGGAAGAACGCATCCGCTCGTACATCGCGTTGCAGCGCCCCGCCTCGCGTTGACCGCTTCGAACTCGGCACCCAGCCCTCACCGTGCGTGCTGCTCCACACGAGGGACCCTCGCAAGCTGGCGCGAAGCCGCCGCGTTCGTGCTCGGTTCGTTCGCCCCGCGTTCGCCCTTGACGACGCGTCGTGCGCGTCTATGTTCATGGGCTGTGCAGCCGAATCTCCGGCCGATGTCGGAGAGCGGGGAACCCAACGTTCGCTCGGCGATCCACCGAGCGAGCCGGGGCGCAGGGATCGGTCGGTCCCGGGCCACTTTCAGGGCCTAGCCCGTCAGCTAACCTCGCAGGCACGTGAAAGGGCACGACGCACGGCTCTCCTGAGACAGCCGACCGACCGGTCGAGCGTTCGGGGGCCGACGATCGTGCGAGTCCGGCGGCCGATCCACGCACGCCTCAGGAGCGTGCAGGAGTTGCCGCGCCCGGTCCGAGACCGTCCATGCGACGCGATCACGATCGTTCGGAAAGTCAAGACGCCCAGGAACTGAGCCACGAACTCAACTCCCCGCCGCCCGAGCGACCGCGCTCGGCCTGGTCGGCCCGGCCCGCGCTGTTGGCGCTGGGACGAACCGCAACGTGGGCCGTGCTCGCGCCCGCGCGTCGCGGCGGCCGCGCCTGGGCGCGCCTGCGACCGGCGCAGCAACTCGTGCTGGGCTTCGCTTCCTACGTCCTCGTCGGCGTCCTCCTGCTCTACTTGCCCTTCGCGCAGTCCCGGCCCACGCCCATCATCGACAACGCTTTCAACGTTGTAAGCGCCATCTCGACCACCGGGCTCACCACCGTCAGCGTCGCGGATCACTACACCACCTTCGGCGAGTTCGTCGTGCTGGCCCTCTTCCAGCTCGGCGGCATCGGCTACATGACCCTCACCTCGCTCATCGTGCTGGCGCGAGGCGGCAGGATCTCCGAGACCCGCCTCGGCGTGCTCAAGGCCGGATTCTCCGTGCCGCACTACTTCGTCATGCAGCGGTTCATCGTGCACGTTGTCGTGTTCACCCTCGCCTGCGAGGCAATCGGAGCCGCCGTGCTCTGGTGGCGCTTCAGCGCTGCCGGCATCGACCGGCCGCTGTGGTCGGCGGTCTTCCACTCCGTCTCGGCCTTCGCCACCGCCGGGTTCAGCCTCAATGACAGCAGCCTGGAAGCCTTCCGCGGCGATTGGGTCGTGAATCTGACCATCGGTGCACTCAGCTACTTCGGCGCGATCGGTTACATCGTCGTGCAGGACGTGTGGTACTCCCTCAAGCTGCGCGAGCGGCTGATCACCTTCACGTCCAAAGTGATCCTGACCATGACTGCCGCGATCTTCGTGATCGGCTCGGCCGCGATGTTCACGCTGGAGCCGAGCCTGAGGGACCTGCCCGCCGGCGATCGCCTGCTCGCGAGCATGTTTCAGACCATGACGGCGTCGACCACCGCCGGCTTCAACACCGTGCCCATCGGGTCCATGGCGGCCGTCTCGCTGGTCATCGTCATCGCCATGATGCTCGTTGGCGCCTCCCCCAGCGGAACCGGAGGCGGCATCAAAACCACCAGCGTCTCCGCGCTCCTGGCCAACCTGGTCAGCGTGCTCCGCGGACGGAGCGCCGTCGTCTGGATGGGCCACGAGGTGCCCATGGTCCGGGTGCTGTTCGCGGTCGCAGCCGTGACGTTCTACGTGTTCCACTTGGGCGTCGGGGTCGCGGTCCTCGCGGCGGTGGAGCGCCACGGGTTCCTCCACCTCGTCTTCGAATCCGCCAGCGCTCTGGGCACGGTCGGACTCTCGATGGGCATCACCGGCGACCTCAGCTACGCGGGCAAGCTCGTGATCATGTTCCTCATGTTCGCCGGGCGGTGCGGGCCGCTGACGATCGGCCTGGCGCTGCTCCGACCCGACCGGCCCAAGGGCTCGCTGCCCAGCGACGACCTAGCCGTGTAGCGAACGAGGCCGGTCACTTCACCACCGCCATCGCGAACCCGTCCCACTTCTTGCAACCAACCGTCTGAACAATCGTCGCTTCCACGCGCGGATCGCGCGCCAGCGCCGAGTTGAAAGCGCGGGCCCCTTGCGCCCGCGGGTCCGTGTGCGTTTCATCCAGCACCGCTCCCTCACGAACCACGTTGTCCGCGATGATCATCGTCCCCGGGCGAGACAGCCGGATCGACCAGTCGAGGTACGCAGCGTAGCTCTCCTTGTCGGCGTCGATGAAGATCAAGTCGAACGGGCCACCAACATGCGCACCGACCGTCGGCAGTGTCTCCAGCGCTGCGCCCTGGATCACCTCCACCGTGCCCGACAGCCCCGCACGTTCGATGTTCGCCCGGGCCACCCGAGCGTGCGCCGGGTCATGCTCCAGCGTCACGACCCGGCCGTTCCGCGCTGCGACGCCACGGCCCAGCCAGATCGTGCTGCACCCCGCCAGCGTGCCGATCTCCAGCACGCGCTCAGCGCGCAGCGCCATCGCCAGCAGCATCAGCATCTTCCCCTGTGCCGGCGACACCGCGATCGGAGGCATCCCCGCGGCGTCGGCGTCGCGCTGCGCCATCTCCAACGCCGGATCCGCCGGGATCAGCAGCGATTCGACATAGGCATCCACGGCAGTCCATGCGGGGTCGGCCTGCTCGGAGTGGTGGTGATGGCTCATGCCGCATCTTTGCCGTGTTTCAGTGGTGTGTCGGCCACCGCAGGCCACTTGAACGAGCGCCGCGTGCGAAGTCACGTGACGTTCGCTTGACACATTCCCATTTAGGCATACATTCCTGCATGGCCCGTGCCGCCACCACAACCGACGTCTTTAACGCCATCGCCGAGGCTCGCCGACGAGAGATCATCGAGTTCTTATTGAAACTCTCCGGTAACGCCGCGGCGGTTGGAGATCTTGTTCGCGGTTTGCGTTTGCCACAACCCACGGTCTCCAAACACCTTGCAGTGCTCAGACGCGTCGGGCTGGTCTCCGTTCGCGCAGAAGGACGCACCCGTATCTACCGCTTGGAAGCCGACGGTCTCCGCCATGTTCACCAGTGGGTGAAGACTTTCGAGCGATACTGGGACGACCAACTTGACTCGATCCAGGAAGCCGCGGAGCGAATGACCCACCAGCGGGGTCGTGACCACTCCAATATCCGCCTTGGCCAACCCATTCCGTGATCTGATTCACCTGCCCATCGGAGTCCACCATGCCCACCACGTCCAGCCTGCCAGCGAGGTCCAATAGCACGAGTGTCGACAGTGAAACCATCCACACGCTCCACATTGTGCGCGACCGCCTCATCGCCGCGACGCCCGAGATCGTGTGGGAGACGCTCCTCGAAAAACTCGGACCCGCCGCAGGCATGCCCGAGTCACCGATGCCTATGAAGGTCGAGCCTTGGCCCGGCGGGCGCTGGTTCCGCGACCTCGGCGACGGCAAGGGCCACCACTGGGGCCACGTTCAGGTCATCAAGCCTCCGACGCTGCTCGAAATCTGCGGCCCCCTGTTTATGTCCTACCCCGCCATCTCCCACGTTCAGTACCGCCTCACCCCGACGGGCAACCGCGCCACGCTCAAGCTCATCCACCGTGCAATGGGCCTGATCACGCAGGAACATCACACCGGCGTGCAGACCGGCTGGAACGAGAACCTCGACTGGATCAAGACGCGGTCCGAGCAGCTCGCTGCCGACTGAACCGGATACGCGGTCAGACGCCCTCCGGGCCCCGCAGGCGTTCGTTCCATGTTCTCGCCCGGTCACACCCGCCCGCCTCTATCCCACCCTCGGCCCAACGATCCCCACATCCCACAAGGAAGCACCCCATGCAAGCAACCGCCCAACGTGAACACCAATGGCTCGGTCAACTCGTCGGCAATTGGACGTTCGAGCACGAGTCCGCCTGTGCCCCAGACCAACCCAAGCAAAAGTTCACGGGTTCGGAGCATGGCCGCATGCTCGGTGATCTCTGGATCGTCCTTGAGGGTAAGGGCAACATGCCCGGCGGCGGCGAGGGTCGCATGCTGATGACCGTCGGGTACGACCCGCAGCGCGGCACGTTTGTGGGCACCTGGGTCGGCTCGATGATGACCTGCATGTTCGTGTACGAGGGCTCCCTCGACGAATCGAGCAAACGCCTGACGCTCAACACCGTTGGCCCATCGTGGGACGACCCCGCCAAGCAGCGGGCCTACCGCGACACGATCGAGATCAAAGACGAGAACACGCGATACCTGATCTCGTCGATGCAGGCCGACGACGGCACCTGGACCGAGTTCATGCGGGTCGAGTACCACCGGGCGAAGTGAGTCCGATTCTGATGTCGCGAGACTGTTGACGATGCGCTGCGCGGGCCGCCGCTGCAGACGGTGGCGGCACGCGCAAGACCTTTCCGACAACGTCCCTTTAGCTGTAGGTTGATCATGAATGCAATCGATGCCATCCGTGCCGCCTTGCAGTTGAGTTACAATTGGAACCGCATGCTCGCCGAGGACATGCGCAGCACGCCCTCGGTCTTTCCCACCCCCAACGGGGGCAATCACGCGATGTGGGTTGTTGGGCACGCTGTCCACGCAAGAGCCGGGCTGTTGTCCATGATCACGGGTGAGCCTTCGCCTTATCACGACTGGACGTCGACCCTGGGTGGTGGCTCGCAGCCGGTCTCTGATCCAGCCGTGTACCCGGAGTATGAGGAGTTGCTTGCCGCTTGGGAGAGTCTGCATAAGCGGACGTTCGAGACGCTGGAGCGCATCGGCTTGGCCGGGCTCGATCAGACGCCCACGGCCGTGCCGGAGAACTTGCGGAACGACCCGGACTTCCAGACCATCGGAAGGTTGTGTGTATTCATGGCACTGCACGAAATGTCTCACCAGGGCCAACTGGCCGATGCCCGCCGTGCCGCTGGCAAGAAACCGATGATGTGACCTGTACGCGCTTCTCTGTCCTCTTCAGACAACGGTTGACTCACCGGCGAACGCCTCTGCGCCATCGGGCCTTGAACTCCCCGCATCGCGTGGCACGATGTCGGCATGTCCGAAACCGATCCAGGTCATCGCGATGCGCTTGCCCGCGGCCCCGCCCACCGCCGCGGCGCAGCACTCAACCCCGGCAATCGCTTCGAGACTGTCCGTCTGCACGTGCTGGGAGAGGAACTCGACCGCCAAGCCGTCGAGCGTGAGGACGATGACGGTCGATTGCACCGCGTTCCGCGCATCGTGTTCCGGGATCGAACCCGGACCATCATCAACCGCGTCGATCGCACCAGCGACGTGCCCTTTGACTGGACGCTCAATCCCTATCGCGGCTGCGAACACGGCTGCATCTACTGTTTCGCAAGGCCGTATCACGAGTACCTGGGTTTCAGTTGCGGGCTCGACTTCGAAACCAAACTCGTCGCCAAGCCCGACGCCCCCGATCTGCTCCGGCGCGAACTGGCCTCAACCCGCTGGAGGCCCGAGCCGATTGTGATGTCGGCGATCACGGACATCTACCAGCCCATCGAGCATTCGATGCGCATCGCCCGGCAGTGCTTGGAGGTACTTGTCGAGTGCGGGCAGCCCGTCTCCACCATGACCAAGAGCGCACTGGTGCTCCGCGATGCCGACCTTTGGGCGCGGCTCGCGGCGATGAACGCCGGACGGGTTACGGTCACGCTTGTTACGCTCAACGCCGAACTGGCCCGGAAACTCGAGCCCCGTGCCTCATCGCCGACAGCGCGGCTCCGCGCCATCCGCGAACTCACGGCCGCTGGCATCCCCGTCACCGTGAACGTCGCCCCGGTGATCCCCGGCCTGACCGACACCGAGATGCCCGCGATCCTTGAAGCCGTCGCCGACGCCGGCGCACGCCGGGCGGCATGGGTTCTGCTCCGGTTGCCATACCAGATCAAGGACCTCTTCCTCGACTGGCTGCAACGATCGGTTCATCCCGACCGCGCGAGAAGGGTCGAATCGCTCATCCGCAAAGCACATGGAGGCAGGCTCTACAACGCCACTCGCAACCGTCATCGTGGACAGGGTTCCCACGCGGAGCAAGTCGCACGGATGTTCGATGTCTTCACACGCCGATATGGACTCAACCGCGATGTCCGTCCCCTCACCGGCGCGCACTTTCGCAGGCCGGACGTGAGCGGCCAGATCCACCTGTTCTGATTATTGGAACAAGCGCGTACCCGCACACTCTGATGCTACGGTTGCGCCCCGCGGTCATGACCACGCGGCACAAGTGAAACTGCCGTGCTCGTTCCGATGCCCCAGTCGCAGCCAACAACCCCGAGCCCGGGACCGCTTCCGCGCGAGTTGGGACTCGGCGGCGCAACCATGATGGGGTTGGGCTCGATTGTCGGCACGGGCATCTTCGTGAGCATCGGCATCGCCGTCGGAGTCGCCGGTCCTTCCGTCGTCTTGGCCGTCGCCATCGCAGCTCTGGTGGCGGTCTGTAACGCCCTGAGCAGTGCCCAACTCGCCGCCAACCACCCGACCAGCGGCGGCACTTACGAGTACGGGTACGTCTATCTCAGGCCCTGGCTGGGTTTTTCGGCGGGCTGGATGTTCTTGTGCGCCAAGTCGGCTTCCGCGGCAACGGCCGCCCTGGGATTCGCGGGATACACGCTCGTGGCGCTCGGCCAAACCGACTCGGCCTGGCGTGTGGCACTGGCGCTCTTGGCCGTCATCGTGCTGACCGGCGTGGTGCTGGGCGGCATTCGTCGATCGAACGTGACGAACATCCTGATCGTCTCGGTCACGCTCCTGGCGCTCACGTTCTTCGTGCTCGCGGGCTTGCCGTCCGCGCTCCGCTCCGGCGCTGACAATCTGTCCCCGGTCTTCGCGAGTCCGACCGGTGACGGGCGTCCTGTTGCTACGCGATTGCTCGAGGCCTCAGCGCTCATGTTCGTCGCGTATACGGGCTACGGCCGGATCGCGACGCTCGGCGAAGAAGTGAAAGACCCTCGACGGACGATCCCTCGAGCGATCACGCTCACGTTGGTCGCGTCGATGTTGATCTACATCGCCGTCGGATTGGTCGGCGTCGCCTCGACCGGTGCGGACGTGTTCGGGTCTGCGACTGCACAAGAGGCCGCACCGCTCGCCGTGATCGCGAGCGGCTTCGGCGTGCCAGGCGCGGGGATCATCCTCTCCGTTGGCGCGGTGACGGCCATGCTGAGCGTGCTGCTCAACCTCATCCTCGGGCTTTCGCGAGTGGCGATGGCGATGGGTCGTCGCGGTGATCTCCCCGCTGTCGTCGGTCGTCTCAGCAGGAGTGGCACAACGCCGACCATCGCCGTGCTGCTCATCGGCGTGGTCATCTTCGGCCTGACCGCGATCGGCAGCATCAAGCTCGCGTGGTCGTTCAGCGCTTTCACCGTGCTGTTGTACTACGCGATCACCAATCTCGCCGCGATTCGGCTGCCCTTTGAGCAGAGGCTCTACCACCCCTGCGTTGCATGGACCGGTCTGATCGGATGCCTCTCGCTCGCGTTCTGGGTTGAGCCGAGAGTGTGGCTGGCCGGCGTGCTGACTCTCGCCGGCGGGCTCGTCACGCGATTCGCACTGCGGTGGTACACCCGACGAACCTGATGTCTCGGCAACTCGCTGAAAGTGGCTATGTGTTGGCGAATCGGGGTGACAGTCTGTCAATCGGGCGTGTCGTGCAGTCGAACTGCTCGATCGGGCCGGAAGTTCGACTTCTGGTTGTCCGGATAGATCAACAAGTCGGCGATGGGGTCTATTCCTTGACGGAGAATCGTCATCGTCGCGTCGGCGAGCCGAGCATGTCCTTCATAACACCATCCAAGCCGAGAAGTGCCCCTGCGCAGTCGCCCCTGAACGAGCTGCCGTGCATGATCGCCAGCGTCTGAGGGCGGAGGGCAGCCAGCCCCTCTAGCAGAGGGCGTGTGTTTGGTGTGTATGGCATGTAGTCCATCAACGGCCCGGCTTGGAATGCCGCGAGCGACTCGCGCGCACGGCCAAGGACATCAGCCTCGGTCAGAGGCTCGGCGTCGCCGTTGTGTGTAAAGAGATCACCGCAGAACAGCACACGTTGTGACTCTTCAAAGAGCACGCCCGCGTCCCATCCGTGCGGCAGATGAGGTGTCGCCCGGTGTTTGAAGCGGAAGGCTCCGGTGATCAGAGTGTCCTCGGAAGTCAGGATCCGAGGCGGACGGTCGGCATAGTCATTGAGGTTGACCAGCGAGCCGACCAAGCCCGAAACCGCTTGTGCCCGCGGCGCAACCTTGAGCCACTCGTTCAGCGACCCGCACTCATCCACCTCGAAGTGGCCGAACCCGATCCAACGGAGCGTGGCAGGATCGAGTACTCGCCTGACAGCCTCCAGCACCTCCGGGAACATGCGCCGCATTCCGGTATGGTAAAGCAGGGGTTCGTCATCAACCACGAGAAAGTGATTGAACTGAAGGTTAATCTCGGGGTACAGGATGCTGATCCGATGCACGCCTGGCGAGATTTCGGTGATGCGTGGCATTCAAAGCCCCTTCAAGTGGTGCCACTCCCCGTACCTCTTCTTGCGTCGAGTGTAGGTGCGGACCGCTGCACGCCGACGCGGCGCTCTCGAAGATCAAGCGGCTCATCCGATCCCGGTGTTGTCGTCCCGCGAAGCGCTCTGGCAGCCATGCAGTCGGTCGTCGACAGAATCACCTCGGTTGAGACTCCCAGCAGCTTCCGAGACTGTGGTCAACCGCCAGGCGAAGGCTGAGAATGCTCTACTTCTTCTCGTACTTCCAGTTCCGCGACTTGCCTTCGGCGATCCACTCCACGGCGGTGGCGATACGAGTCCGGCGCGTCTCCTCGCGCTTGGCGTCGGTGATCCACTCAATGTAATCGCGCTTGCGGGACGGCGAGAATGCATCGAAGTTCGCGACGGCCTTCTTCGATTTCTTCAGCGCGGCACCGAATTCCCTCGGCATCGGGATCGACTCGCGTTTGCGCTGCGGCAACTTGACGCCCTCATCGTTGAGCCTCATGGCCTGTTTGAGGATCCTCCGAAAGACCGCATCAGAGGGCAGATCCTTCACATCCGTGATGCAGGCGGCTGCCGATTTACGTCCCTTGGCACCCCAACTCAGTCTGTCGCCGGCCTTCTCGGCGGTGACGCTCTTGTTGCTGAAGATCAGATCTGACTTCCAGAATCCGAAGACGCAGTGCTTCTTGAAGGCCGCCATGCCGCAGAACGGACCCTTGTACTCGAATGCCGGCATGCCCCACTTGATGCTCTCGACGACTTCCGGACAGCCCCGATGCACCATCGTTCGCAACTTCACCAGAATGGGCTTGGCGAAGTCGTTTGCTTGCTCGATGTACGCATCGACGCGCGGGTCCTTGTTTCCCATACGCGGTATCCTACCACCTCATCAACGACGACGAGTCCGCGTTTAGCACGGTGGCGCACGATCCACGCGCAGCGTGAAGTGGTTCAGTCGGCTGTAGCAAGTACTCAAGGACTCGCCGACCGGACAGCCAGCATCCTCAGGCGATCCTGCGTCATCTCGGTGGTCACTTCGGCCGCGCTGCGCCTGATGTGCGTACATGGTAGTAGGGGGTGCTGCTTACGGTACGAGTGACAGGCGATCACCCTTCGTTACCCCCTTTCACCCATTCCAGCGGCGCGGCGCCATTGCTTCAGTTGGCCCAAGTGATGCGGCGGGTGCGCTATCAGCAGCGTGATGGCGATATGCCCGATGGTCGGCGAGTGGGGGTGGAATCTGTCCGGCGAGGGTCTCGGGAAGTAGTCTGAGTGTTTGTTGGCGACGACCGCTGCGATTCGCGAGTTCCGGTCTCTGAACCGGTCAAGCAGTTCGTGCTTCGTTGCATATGCAGCGCGATCGGGTACGGGCGTGGTGCCATACCCGAACCGCTCCATCTCGACGTCGGCCGTCGGCACGCTCGGGTCGTCGAGCATCGACAGCAACACTCCCGCGTACGCGTTGAGATGCGACAGGGACCACGACGGGTGGTTGACGATGGTGCCCGGCTGCTCGGTCATGCGGGATTCCGGAATGTCCTCGATGGCCTCGATGAGAAACCCGCCGATCATCGCATGGATACTCAGGATCGCACCGACTGTGTCGTAGGAGTCGTGGGGGCTCATGCGATGAAGGCTACTCGATGGAGGCGTCCGGCTCGTTACCGCCGAGAGGGGCAGGCGATCCAACGTGTGCACACGGATGGAGCGTGAGTTCAAAATCTCTCAAAAACGACGGCCCCGCAAGTCCAAGACTTGCGGGGCTTTGTGAGTGAATCGGGGTGAGAGGATTTGAACCTCCGACCTTCTCGTCCCGAATTCGGTATTTTGCGTCCGCGTTTGATTTGTAATCGCTTGATGCGGACGGCGTTACGTAGGGGTCGCCGTCGAGTGACCCTAACAGACGCGACCGCGTATTTTCGCGTTTGCGGGCCGATTGGCCCGGCGTGCCGGTCGCGGGTCGGTCGCGGTTCACTTGAGCTCCCAGTTCTCGACTGTGTTGTGATCGAGCACGATGTACCCCCCGTACAACCGGCCGTTGGTCGCGCGGTAATGCCAGACTTCCTCGTTGCGGGTCGCGGTGCGTCGAGTGGTGTGATGGTGTGGCGAGCCGGCGACCAGCAGGAGTTGATCTCGCTTCATGCCGACCCAGATCAGCCCCTCGCTGATTGCCCGGAGTTCGCCCTCGTGCCAGCCCTTCCCACGTCCCATGCGGCGGAGCATCGCCGCGGCCGTGCGGTCGCGACACTCGCGTGACCAAGAGTGCCTCATCCAACGGCCGATGCGCACGTCGCTCACGAAGATGCGTCCGATCTCGTTGTAGGTCAGTTCAGACCAGTCCTGCTGTGCTACCGGGGGAGGTGTGTCGGTCTCGTCCACGTCGAGGGCGCGGCTGTCAGCGCAGAAGCGGAGCGGGCTGAAGATCCAGATCGGGTACCTCACCCCATTGAGCGGCGGGTCTTCGGGAGGTGGAGCGAGCGATCTCGTCTGCGACTCAGCGTGCTCGCTCGCGATCGGATGGACCGGCTTCTCCGCCGGGGACGAGACGTGCGAGTGCTCGGGCTGTCGATCCTTGGCTTCGCTGCGGAGTTGAAATTCCAAGTTCGCGATGCGAGCGAAGTCGTCGTTGGCCTTCTTCTGTGCGTCCCTCAGTTGCTGCCGGAGCGGCTCGTTCTCGGCTCGCAGGCTCGCGGTGATCGACTGCTGTTTCTGGATCTCCGCCCGGTCGCGCTCTGACGCCTGCCAAGACCCGATGCCGACGCCGAGGAAGAAGCCCAGGACGACTCCGGCGATCAGTGTCCCGCCCGCGCCTTCTTTGCTGCTCATGATCTGGCTCCGTGGGAGGTCGGTCGCTTCGCGGCCTTGCGCTTGGGTGGCGCGGGCGGACGCGAGAGCGAGCGTTGCTGGCTGGCGATGGTGACGCGGCCTCCGAGGTCCTCGGCCGTCTCGTGGGTGACCCGCGGGGGAAGATCGACCGACCACGCGGCCGCGATGCCTTCGAGCGCGGTGAGCACGTTCCTCGCGCCGCGCTCCTCGATGAGTTTGCTCACGAAGACGAAGGACGAGTAGGCGTCCGGGTCGCGGCCGGCCTCGACCACGAACTCTTGCACGCGGGTTGGGGACATGGCCGCTAATCGCTGCACTTCGTCGACGGCCGGCTTCACTGCCGCGATCAGCGCCGCCATGCCGGCGGCTTCGAAGTACTCGCGCTGTTGATCACGTGGGACAGGGGCGGTGGTGTCGAGAGCCTGCATAACGCGAGTGATGTTCGATCGCCGCAAGATCGGCGTCTGACTCGCTTCTTGACGCCGCACCGAGGACTCCGAGCATTCGGCACGCTCCGCGAGCTCGGCCTGAGAGAGGCCTCGTTCGGTTCTGAGTCGTCGGATGACGGATCCGAAGTTCATGTCCCAACCCTTAGAGGTGCTCGGGGATCTAGAGATCGCCCAACAGCCATGTGAACGAAAAATTCTCGGAGAGTGACTTGACAGGTCGAGGAACGCCCGGTAACTTACCGGTCAATGGCGGAACGGCCCCGGCCGGACCGCTCCCTGGCGTTCGGGCCGTAACCCCGGCCGCTGGGTTCACATCGAGGGCTTCAACGGCCGGCCCATGGACGGGGCGGGATGGCGATGTGTGCTGTTACGGAGCACGAACATGGACGCAACAACGAACTCGGAAACTCGGACGGGAATGCCGGATCGGCGCGCCGACGGCTCCCGCCGGGACGGCTCGCCCGATTGGGCATCGCTCTCGCGGCTGGCCAAGATCGAGATCGAGCGGCTGCACGCCGACGTTCTCTCCGACGCGCCGCACTTCGGCGTCCTCGTCCAACTCATGCTGAACGCACGCGGTGCGTCCCGGTGCGCGCTCTATCCATCGCTCGATCAGTACGTGGTGATCGACGACGATTCCGCGGACAACGCGCTCTCCCTTCAGTTGGACGGTGAGTCGCGGCCGTGGAGCGGCGTCAAGGCGCTGGCTTGCCTGATCTCGCTCGCGCAGATCCGGCCGCTCTGTGATCGCGAGGTCGAACTGGTGGGACGGTCGTGCCGTGATTTGCACCCGTGCCTCACGCGACGGCTCGGTCGGACCTGGGCGGACGAGGCGAGGGACGCGGCGTTGGAGCATCATCCGAATGCGGATTACCTCACCTCGTCGTACCGGCGGGATGCGAGGATCGCGTTCGCGTGCGAGCGGATCGTGAACGCCAGGCTCGAGATCGTCAGGGCCTTCCGATCCATCGGCCAGGAGGGTGCGGCGGAGGCGGAACTGGTCGCGGTCGCGGCCGGGCTGGACGTGGAGCGGGGTGACCAAACCGCCTGGCTGGTGCTGCGACTCGACGCGACGCAGGCTGTTGGAACGGAGGGTTGATCGATGA
>JAHBXK010000016.1 GCA_019636535.1 Phycisphaeraceae bacterium
ACGCCCGCGCCCGCGTCTGCGTCTGCGTCCCGTGAACAGGTGTGCGCCGATCATGAACACCATGATCGATCCGGGGGACGGAACCACGGCTGCAACACGGAAGCCGTGCTCAAAGATGGACACGTTTGGAAACTGGGCCGATCTTGCGTAGATTGCGTCGGCAATGGGTGGGCCATCGAACCACCATCTCCCGTCGTAGATGCGGGTTGGTGGTAGACCGGGTCCAGTGAAGATGCTCTCGGTCCACTCGCTTGTTCCCCCCGCCACGTCGAGGAGGCCCCACGGGCTCTGCACGGTCGGGTACGAGCCGAGGGGAACGGAGAAGGGTGAGAACTGCGGGAAAAGTGGCCCCCAGCCAGCGGCGTTCGCTTCCGCATCGCCGGTTCGGTCGTCCCCGATCCCAGCGCCCGGCAACCAACTCGGAGGCGGTCCGATCAGCGGGATCACGTCCGAGGTCGTCGAGAACTTCCACCAACCACCCTGGTCCTGCCCGTTCTTGTTCGGGTCGTAGTGCGCGGCCTTGAGCCATTCGTCCCAGGTCGGGATGAAGAACTTTGCGCCCGGCGAACGCGCAGCCTGGTCGCTGAACGTGTTGCTGTCCCCCACGTACCCGAAGGTGCTGACGTCGTACGCGCCGCTGAGAAAGGCTTCGCGGTTGGTGGCTTTGTCGTTGTGGAGCCAGTTGCAGTAGATCGCGGCCATGCGCCACGAGATGTCGCCGACCGCGCGGTACTCGTTGCCGACGGGGACGCGCCAGCGCTGACCACCCGGCGTCATCGCCGGAGTTGAGACCGCGCCCCAGTGGTCGCTGGGAATCAGGTGCGGGATGCGGTCGTCTGCCGGGCGGTCGAACGCGGCGTTGTAGAACTCCACCCACTGCGCGGTGGTGACTTCAAACCTGCCGATGCGGTACTCGTAGTTGACGCCGCCTCTGCCGATCGCACGATCTTGCGGCGTGCCGTCGCCCATCCACGGGGCGTTGCCCACCGCGCCGATGGTGACGAACTCGATGCCGTGGGAGACCGTGATCTGGCCGCCGGAGGCGATGGCGGTGGGGGTCAAAGGGATGCCCGAGGGGGGGATGGGGTTGGCGAGGGTTGTCGCCGTGGAAATCAGCGCGCACAAGAGTGCGAGCGCGGCACGGCATCGGCAGGATGCCGATGCCACCGGGGCGCGCGCCGCAACAACGGCGAACGTCCGTACATCGGGGCAAGTCTCCAGGTCTGGACGCATCGGCAGTCTCCGAGAGTCTCCGTTACCGGCGAACTGGTCCGTACGCCGGGATGCTCTCGCCCCTGCCTGGTTGGTCTTATGAAGATACACCGGGGTGGGGTGTTGGGCCTCAGAAATCTGAGGAAGTTCGGTCGTGTATGGGCCGTGGAGGTTTTTTGGGGGGGGAGAAGAAGCGGCAGAGGGGCCGAGAAGATTGAAACTCAGAGGTCTCGGGGGTTGGGGAGGAACGCGGAGGGGGGAAGAAGAAGTGGCAAAGCGGCAAAGTGGCAGAGCGGCAAAGGGGCAAAGCGGCAGAGCGGCAAAGTGGAAGAGAGGCCGTTGGGTGCGCCACGAGCACGCTTACAGCGTGCGGACCGATGATCGGGGACGGTTACCCCGGCTGTCGCTGCGCTCCAGCCGGGGCTACTCACGACCAGCCCTGCGGGCTGAGAACGCGCGCGTGTGAAGAAGCCGCCTCGCGGGGCATCGAGGTCGCGCGAGGCGGAGACAAGACATGTGAGGTGAGTGAATGGGTGGTCGCTTTCCAGGGGTTTCGTTCGCCGCGACAAAGGTCGCGGCTCACTCCACCCCTGGCAACCATCGAACGCCCGCTGCGCGGGCTTGAAGAGGAGGAGCGGACAAGGGAAAGAAAGAGGCGGCGCGGCGGTTAGGAAGAGACGGCAATCGAGAGGTGGGAAGCGGCGGAGGAGACGAAGTGGCAGAGCGGCAAAGGGGCAAAGCAGCAGAGTGGAAGCACGGAAGAGACGGGGATGGGGATTCGGAGTTCGGAAGAGGGAGAGGGGAGGCGGCGGGGTGCTATGCGACGATCTCGACGAGCGTGTCGGTATCGAGCGAAGCGGCTCGCGCGGGGAGTTCCGCGAGCGTCCACCGCTCCTGCCGGGCGATGGAGTACGACTGGCTCTCGACCTTGCCCGTGAAGTCGTGCACCCAGACGCGGACTGATCCGAGGCGCGCGGCGAGGGCGGTCAGCAATTGGACGACGACGGGATGGAGGCCGTCGTCGGGGCGCGGCTTGGGGCGCATCGCTTCCAAGGCCCGGTCGATCTTGTCCTGACTCCAGCGCAGTCGCCGGTACTTGCGCGCGGCTCGCTCGGCGGCGGCTTCGGCGTCGGCCGCGCTCGGACGCTTGTACCACGCGCAGGAGCATCCGCCGCCGGTGACGAGCAGGGGCGTTCGACCGTCGCCCGCCGCAGCGCGAGCGGATGGGTTGGCGGTTGGATCGATGGCGAGGCCGTGCTGAGCGTGCGCAGCGCGGGTCTGGTCGGCCGCGTGATCGGGGACCGCGATGGTGATGAAGAAGCACATCCGCGTGATTCTTACGAGGGACGGGTGCGTGGCTCAAGGGCGAGGCCGCGGCGGACGGAGTGCGGACCGGCATCGGCCGTTGGGCGGGGCTGGGGCGAGGAGGTGAGGTGGGAGGTGCCGCGTGGGGCGGAGCTGCCGATCGGTCAGTCGGGGAGGCTGATCGAGAATCGAAGGAGGCGGGAGGGCATGGACCTCGCCGAAGCGGCGAGGCCCATGGCACGGGAAGACGGACACGGTCGCGCTCGGGGCTGGTGAGGATCGTGGACGTCTTGATCAAGTCGAACCAAAGAGCACCGACCTCCCCCCCCACCCCCCGCGCCCCACGCCCCACGCCGCGGATCGGTGGCACGGGACGGCGGCGTGGTCGGTGCCTCCTGCCGGGGGATGGGGGTTTCGCGAGGGGGGACAAAAGACAGCCGGCGGCCCGAGGGGGCCGCCGGTTGCGCGTTCGATGACGCTGTTCGGGGCTGCGCTTTGCCGGGGCGTTGTCGGCCCCAATCAGCAATAGCCGCTCCGTCGAGCCGCCAGCGAAGTACCGCCCGAGGGCGGGACTTCAGCGAGCGAGCCCCTCACACTGTTTGCCGTAGGTCACTGGACCACCTCCTTTCCTAGAGGCCCCGCCGGGCCGCCGCGGCTGGCCAGCCGCCGCCCGACTCTTTTCCGCGGACCGTCGCCCGCGGCTCATCGCCCGGGCGGTGCACCACCCGGTCGTTGCGGATCGGTCGTCGGGGTATGACCGGGTTCTCCGGACCTTCGCCGCGACGGCATTCCGCAAGTCAGTGAATTATGCCATAGGAACGGGGCGCTTGCAAGGCGGTTGGGCGATGCGTCCGCGGCGGGGTGTCAGTCCTCCAACTTGTCGAAGGCGCCCTTGGCGGATTGTTCGTCGAGGTACTTCTGGAACTCGGCCATTTTGTACGAGAGGAAGCAGAAGGCGTGGTGGAGAGCGACCCATTCGAGGTCGGTGTGGTCTTCGCCCATGTCCTTGCGCTGGCGGTTGAGTTCGGCGAGGATGGTCTCGGCCTTCATGGGCCGGTGTTGATCGGGGGTGTTCATGGGGGGAAAGCTCCGAGTGGAGGTTGTGGGTGCAAGGTGGGCGTGGCCGAGCGAGCGGTCACGCGCGGCCGGGGGATCGTTCCCACATCCAGGCGCCCGCGAAGAGGGCGACGAGCACGAGGACGACGCTGGGGCCGGGCTGGAAGTCGAACTGGGCGCTGACGGCGAGGCCGCCGATGAGGCCGACGACGCCGGCGGCGACGGCGATGGCGGTGACGACGGTGAGCCTTCGGCTGAGTCGGAGGGCGATGGCGCCGGGAAGGACGAGCAGGGCGGTTGCGAGGACAACGCCGGCGAGTTTCATGGCGGTGACGACGGCGACGGCGAGGAGGATCATGAGGAGCGAGCGCATGAGCGGGCCGGGGACGCCGAAGGCGCGGGCGCTCTCTTCATCGAAGACGTGGAAGAGCATGGGTCTGCGGAACCACCAGAGCGCTGCGAGCACGCCGACGGCGCAGAGGATGCCGGTGAGGGTCTCGGCGGGTCCGGCCATGAGGATCGATCCGAAGAGGATGGATTCCCACGAGCGGCCGGAGGCGGAGACGCCGCGGGAGGCGGCGATGTTCTGCGAGACCTGGACGAGGATGGCGCCGAGGGCCATGGAGCCGACGAGGAAGAGGCCGATGGCGGTGTCTTCGGGGAGAGTGCGCTTTCGCGAGACGCCGCCCATGCCGAGGGCTGCGACGACGCAGAAGGCGACGATGACGATGAATTCGGCGAGACCGCCGGGGGAGAGCCTGCCGAGAGCGGCGAGCACGGCGGCGACGCCGATGCCGCCGAAGGCGGAGTGTGAGACGCCCTGGCCGATGAAGCCGAGCCGGCGGACGACGACGATGGGGCTGAGGACGCCGCACATGACGACGACGGCGGTGCCCGCGAGGAGGGCCTGCAGGTAGAGGTCGCGGGTGAGCGGGTCGGTGAGGTAGGTGAAGAGTTCCACGATGGAGTGATGAGCGCGGGTGGAGGGTCAGTCGGCGGGAGGGCGGGTGCGAGGGGAGGCGGGCGAGATGGTCAGGTCGACTCGCGGCTCGATGGGGTTGTCGTCGCAGCACTCGCCGGCGCTGTGGGCGTGGAGGTGCATGCCGCGGAGACCGGCGGGGAGGCCGGCGAGGTCGTGGGCGAAGAGTTCACCGAGGACGCGGGGCGTGAGGCCTTCCGGGCTGGTGTGGAGGTGGAGTTTGCGCGCGAGGCAGGCGACGCGGTCGGAACCCGCGGCGACGGCGCGGATGTCGTGAGAGATGACGAGGATGGTGGGTCGGAGTTCGGCGTGGATGGCGGTGAGGAGATCGGCGAAGCGCTGCTGGCCGGAGGCGTCGATTCCGACGGTGGGCTCGTCGAGGGCGAGGACGCGTGCGTTTGAGGCGAGGGCGCGGGCGATGAGGACGCGCTGGACCTGTCCGCCGGAGAGGGAGCCGATGGGCTTGTCGGCGTAGTCGCGCACGCCGACGAGTTCGAGGAGGCGGTCGACGCGTGCGCGGAGGTCGGCGTCATGGCGGATGGGGCGCCAGGGTGGGCGTCGCCACGCGGCGCCGAGTTCGACGACCTGTCGGGCGGAGATGGGGAGGCCGAGTTCGGCTTCGAGCTTCTGCGGGACGTAGCCGATGAGGCCCTGACGGCGGGCCTGATCGGGTGGGATGCCGCCGATGAGGATCTCGCCGCGCTGGAGCGGGAGCAGGCCGAGGATGAGTTTGAGGAGCGTGGACTTTCCGCCGCCGTTGGGGCCGAGGATGCCGAGGCGGACGCCGGGCTCGACGCGGAGGGAGACGTCTTCGAGTGCGTCGGCCTCCGCGCCGGGGTAACGGTGGAAGATGCCGGTGATGGTGATGCCGGGGGGCGGGTCGATCGCGTGCGAAGCCTGAAAGGACCGGGACGGGCCGGTTGGTCGTGGTTGGACTTGTGCGTCGGCGTGGTTCACGCGGCGTGGTTGAAGGATCGAACGAGCGCGGCGTCGGCGGAAAGGGAGCGGCGAGTGGCGCGAGCGACGGGCGCGCGTGCGTGAGCGTAGCGGATCAGCGGGTTGTGCGGGCCGCTGCCCCCGCGGAGTCGGCGGGCGCCATGGCTTCGCGGAGCGCGGCGAGGTTCTGGTTCATGACCTTGAAGTAGTCGCCGTCGCCGAGGGGATCGAGGACCCGGATCTGCGCGCCGGCGGCGCGTGCGATGCGGCGACCGGCGGATTGGTTGAGTTGCGGCTCAACGAAGACGAACTTGACGCCCTTGGACTTGACGGCGTCGATGGCGTTGTTGATGGCGCGCGGCGTGGGCTCGTTGGCGTTGAGGCCGGCGATGGCGATGGTCTCGAAGCCGTAGCGCTTGGCGAGCCAGCCGTAGGCGTCGTGTCCGACGACGATGGTCTTGTTTGATGCGGAGTCGGCCAGGGCGCGGAAGTCGGCGTCGAGGTCTGAGAGGCGGGCGAGGAGGGAGTCTCGCGCCTGGAGGATCGGATGGTCGGAGGTGATGGGTTGGCCGGTGCGGAGTGCTTCGCGCTCGACGAGGAGATCGGCGATGCGATTGACGAGCGCCTTGGAGAGGACGGGGTCGAGCCAGAGGTGAGGATCGGCGGCGTGGTGCTCGTGGTCGCCGTCGTGGTGGTGGGTGCAGGATGGGCCGCAGCCGGACTGGGGGACCTGATCGGCGGGGAGGGACTGGATGTCGGCGGCCTGGGCGAAGGTGATGACGGTGCGCGAGGCGGTGACGGCGGGCGTGGCGCGCTCGCGGAGGAACTTCTCGACGCTGGGCTCGAGGCCCATGCCGACGAGGACGACGAGATCGGCGCGGTTGAGGTTGGCGAGTCGGCGCGGCGGGATTTCGTAGCCGTGCTCGCTGACGCCGGGGGGGATGAGGACGTCGAGGGTGCTGCCGGGTGGGAGCATCGGCTCGATGAGGCCCTTGAGCGGCGGGATGCTGACGACGGCGGTGATGGGTTGGGCGGAGGGGATCGGCTGGGATTGGGCGGTGGCGATGGCGGTGGTTGCGGCGGCGCACGCGTGGGTTGGAACGCAAGCGAGGGAGGGGATGGCCGCGGCGAGGAGGGCGCTAAGGAGGGCGTGACGCGTGGGCATCGAGGGGAACTCCTGAACGGTGGATGCCGTGTTTGAGCGGGCGCGGGAAGTCAGATGCAACTCAGGTGCAAATGATACGTCTGATGGAATGGGCGGAGTTCGGAGCGGGCGGGTGTGGGTGCGCGGATGGAGGGGAGATCGGGGAGGTGGGGAGTCGGAGAACCCAAACACGATCCTGAAATGGTGGCGTGGCGGCTCGGATGGCGCGTATACTCGCGATCCCGGCCGTGCGTGTTGCTTGTCTGGGCCGGTGTGGACCGGCGAGGAGGCGCGAACGGGCGGGGCGGGACAATTTGGGCCGGCGTGTTCGCTTGTGAATGCCGGTCGGAACGCTGGGGCGGTAGCTCAGTTGGTAGAGCGCATCGTTCGCAATGATGAGGTCGGGAGTTCGACTCTCCTCCGCTCCACTTGGATTCAGCACGAGACCCCCGCGATGGCGGGGGTCTTGTCGTGTGTGAGCTTGGGGTTGGGATCGGCGCGGGCGCAGCGCGTGCGCGAGGCCGGGCGACTCGGACATGTTGCCTCGCTCAGCCGGCGCGGAGCCATGCGAAGCCCGCCGCGAGCGCGAGGAGCGCGAGCGCTGCGACGATGGCGAGCCTTCGGACGATCACGTGCTGGAGCGTCGGGCGCATGTCCGGGCGAACTCCTCGATCGGGCGGGGTCGGGTGGTGGGCGGGTTCAGACGACGTTGAAGCGTTCGGAGCGGATGCGGTCGCGGCTGACGGTGCGATCGAGGAGCGCTGACTCGACCGCGTTCATCATCGGGTCGGGTCCACAGATCATGAACACGGCGGAGGCGAAGTCTTCGGTCGAGAGTGCGCGGTCGAGCACTTCGGGGGTGACGTAGCCGGTCGGTCCGGTCCAATGTTCGGGCGGGTGCTCGAGGACGTGGACGATGCGGAGGGGAAGTGACTGGGCGAGCCGGTCGAGTTCGTGGCGGAGGGCGGCCTTCTCGAGCGTCTGGTTGGCGTAGATGAGCGTGACGGGACGGCGGTCGTTGCGATCGTGCATCGATCGCAGGATGCTGAGCATGGGTGTGATGCCGATGCCGCCGGCGATGAGCACGGCGCGGGGTGCGTCGGCGGGCAATCGGAAGCCGCCGGCGGGACCGTCGACGAAGACGGTTGAGCCGATGGGGAGTCGGCCGATCGTCGAGGTGAAGTCGCCGAGTTCCTTGATGGTGAACTCGAGGCGGGCGGGGTTTGCCGCGCTGGAGGCGATGGTGAAGGGGTGTTGCCGCAGGCTCCAGGGCGAATCGGCGAAGGTGAGCCACACGAACTGGCCGGGCTCGAAGGGGATGGAGTCGTGGCCGTGGGCCTCGATCTCGACGGTCCAGACACGGTCGCGCTCGTTGCGAACCTGCGCAAGTCGGTAGGGTCGCTTGCGGACGGATCGGGGGTGGAGGAGACGCATGTGCGCCAGGATCGCCAAGGGTGCGCCGATGAGCAGCACGAACGCGGCGGCCTTGGGTGCGGGGTCGGCGTAGTGGCCGACCATCACGACGTGCGCCATGCCGACGAGCATGACGATGGATGCCAGCCCGCCGTGCGTCAGTCGCCACCACTCGTACGAGATGCCGAGCCGGGCGCGAAAGACCGAGAGGAGGATGACCAGGGCGAGCGCGCCGCACGCGGTGGAGAGCGCTGCGGCTCGCATGAAGTTGACGCGAGGATCGAAGAAGGAGGCGTAGGCCGGTTGGACGATGATGAGCACCGCGGGGTGGGCGAAGACGAAGACGGCCGCGGCGATCCCGGCGTACTTGTGGAACTGCAGGAGCGAGTCCTGACCGATGCGGCGAGACAAGGGACCGAATCGGGCGGAGAGGATGAACTGCAGGCCCATCATCGACAGGGCGATGAAGCCGAGCGCCACACCGAACTCGACACCGAAGCCGCGCGCGAATTCGGGTGGCCGGATGAGTGCCAGCACGAGCGGCAGAGCGCAGAGGACCACGTAGAGTGCGACGAGCAGGGTGGTGGTCCGGGTGAAGGGGCGGGTCATCCGATGGACCATACCCCGGATGGGCGGGCGACATCGGCGTCGTCAAAGCGTCGAGTGAACGGGGGAGGGGGGCTTCGGGCTGGGTCGGTTCGGGGCGGCGTGCGGGTCGATAGGAGCCGAGGGTGCGAGCGGTCGTCGACTCGACCGGGTGGCGGGTCCGCTGGTCTTGGATACGGTCATTTTCCTACCGCGTGCCGGTCGGTTTTGGGACGAGGGGCGAACGTCGGCATCATGGGCGGTCGATGCTCATAACTTTCGACCGTACAGACTTTTAGATCACGGTCATGGCTAGCGTGACGCGGACAATCGTCGCGAGGCCGCATCATTCGCGAACAAAAATCTGGCAATCCCCCCAGCGAAAACGCTTGTTTCGGATGAGATCGACGGTATATTCTGAGAGTCGATACCGCCCGATTGGGGTGGGTTCGAAGACAAGTTTTCACCAACTGCAACAGGCAGGAGAGAAGAGATGACCAATCAGTTGTCGGTTCGCTTTTCCCCGATCCGGGGCAAGGGTGTCGTTGCCCGCGCAGCGGCGGTGATGCTGTCGGCGTGCGGCCTTTCGGCGGGCGCGGGTGCGAACCCGATTCCGTTCAGCACCGTTGAGAGCAGCCATTGGCTCTTGGTCGGCATGGGTCCGGTGAACACCTCCGGTCAGCAGCCGGGCGTGGGCCAGGCGGTGAACGTGAACAACTTTGAACTCGGCGCGAACAAGGCCCCGACGCCGGCGCCGAGCAATTTCCTGAACAGCGGCGGCGGCCCGTCGCTGCTCGGGAACGTGCCGAACATTCCGCTCAACGCGCGGCCGGTCGCCTCGGGGATCTGCGGGAACGGGAACATCGCGATCACGCATGCGAACGGCGTTTTCAACCTGCAGGACGTGGGCGTGTATGGGGACCGGGGTGTGTGGGCGCAGCGGGCACTGCCCGGCGCCAACGCGGGCACCCAGAACTCGTTCTTCAACGACCCGAACCACTTTCCCAACACGTTCACGTCGACGGGGTTCACGAACCCGGGCGTTCACAACAACACGGGCGGCTTCGGCACGAACGTGAACCCCGGGCAGGCGGTTCAATCGACGCGGATGGACGCGAACAACTACGCGGGCGTGACGGGCGGGGTTGATCACTCAGCGCTGCGGAACGAACTGGCCTCCGCGCGGACGGCGATCAACGGGCTCGTGTCGACCCAGACGCTGAACGTCAGCGGTTCGGGTGGGACGATCAATTCGCACACGACGATCACGCTGCAGCCGGGCCTGAATGTCATTGACATCGTAACGGGCGGGAACGACTTCAAGATCGAGAACTCGAACTTCGTGATCGACGGCCCGGAGATGTCGGCGGCGATCTTCCGGCTGCCGAGCAACCAGAACATGCTGATCTCGAACGCGAACGTCCTGATCGGCAACGGCGGGATCGACCTGGGCGCGGTGATGTTCTACACGGACCGACAGAACAACAACGCGCACTTCAACTTCAGCAACACGGTGCTCAACGGCGTGGTGTTCTGGTCGCTTGGACTCAAGGGCGGCGAGATCAACATCGACAACGCGCAGGGCTGCACGCAGTTGATCGCCGACAAGATCACCCTGAACGACGTGCGTTTCTGCGGCTGCGCATTCGACACGATGACGCTCGTTCCGTCGCCGGGCGCTGCGGGGCTACTGGCGATGGCGGGCCTCTGGGCCGGGCGTCGGCGTCGGTCGCGGTGATCGCCGGGATTCACCTTCGATTGCACATGAAGCGACGCTGCCCCGAGCGGGCGCGAGGGTGGTAGCATTGCGCAAGGCAGGTGCGCATGCTTCATCGGGTTGCGGCCATCGTGATGTCGGCGTTGCTGGTCCTCTCGGGACCGGCGTTGCGGCTTGGCATCGCGGGTGGATCCGGCGAGCAGTTCACTTTGAGCATCGGCCTGTGTGATGAGTGCCGTCCCGCGATGAGCGGGGATGCGGGCGCAGCTTGTCCGCTCTGCGGGCCGGAGTGCCCGTGTGCCGGGAAGGACGATCGTCGAGCGCCGACGCGGGAGCCGCCGGTCGCGCCGAGCGGGGCGGGTTTGGTGGAACTTTGGCGGCTGCTTGCCACCGCTCAGCGCTTTGAGATGGCGTTGGGGCTGGGCGATGCGCCGGCCAGGCCCGAGCGGATGGCGTTCGCCCGGGATGGCGGGCACGCCCGGCCCGGCACGATCGGCCAGCGGCTGGCGTTGATCGGCGTGCGAACGACCTAGCGGCGGGCGAGCGGGGTTGCTGCGCGCACGCCGGGGAGTGGCCAGCGCGCGGGAACCCGCGACGAGTCGGCGACGGCCGGTCACCTCGGACATGTCGAGGCATGACCCGCTGGCGACCGGCGTGCTTGCTCGTGCGTTCCGCTTGTTTTCAACTTGAATCCAAACTTTTGCATCGCGCGGTGGGCGTTGATTTCGCCGCCGCGCTGGAGACTCGACTCATGACGACCAATCGATTCGGCTCGACGTTGATGGTGATGTTCTGTGCGTGTGCGTTGGTGACGCTGCTCTCGGCGTGCGCGGGGGGCGGCTCGGGCGCTTCGCGAGACGACGGCGCGGGCACCGGCAGCGCTCGTACCTCGTGGATGTCGGACACCGCGCCGATCGATGAGGCCTCGGCGACGCTGACGGTGCAGGGGCTCTCATGCCCGAAGTGTGCGAACAACGTGGACCTGTCGCTCGCGAAGGTTCGCGGCGTGAAGTCGGCGGCGATCGACATGGCTTCGGGGGAGGTAAAGGTGGCGTTCGCGGAGGAAGGCGCCCGGCCGAGCCGGGCTGATCTGGCGAGGGCGATCGATCGGACCGGGTTCACGCTGGTGGACATCCGCGTGCCGTGACGTGAGCCGGGGGCCGTGCGGATCGGGCGAGTGAAGGGAACACGGTGGCGCTGCGCCCGGTGATTCCCGGACGATGCGGACAGACCGAGCCGCTGCGCTGCGTGCCAGCGCGGCAGGCCAATACAAGGACCGATGCGATGCCAATGAACCGAGAGTTGACGGCCGGATGGGACGTGAGCGTGGCGCCACGGAAGCTTCGTGCGATCATGGGTGCGTGCGTCTGCTTGCTGTGCGGAGCGCAGGGCGTGCTGGGCCAGGAGGCGATCAACACGCCCGCGCCGACGCAGCCGGGCGCGGGGAACTGGGTGGTTCGGGAGCAAGTCCGATTCATGTGGTACGAGGATCTGCCGAACGATCCGGGTGGCAGCGTTCGCGACATGACGCTGCTCACGATCATTCAGCACGGGATCACGGGGAGTCTGAGCGCGGAGTTGTCGCTGCCGCTGATCGGTCGGCAGCGCTCGGCGGATGACCCGGCGGCGGAGGACGGGAGCGCGAGGGGGTTGGGGGACATCTCGGCGGGTTTGAAACTTCGGCTGTGGCAGGCCGACACGGGCGCGGTGGACACGATGCGTCTGAGCGTCTTCGGCAACGTCGAGATGCCGACGGGGCACGACGAGTTCTCGTCGGACTCGTTCGATCCGACGATCGGCGCCACGTTCATGGCGATCTCGGGTCGGCACGGCTTCAACCAGGCGCTGTCGTGGAAGTTCACGACGGGCGACCTCGCCGAGCCGATCGGGCCGGGGGAGAGCCTCAGCGATCTGTTGAAGTTCGACTCGGCCTATCTGTACCGGCTGTCGCCGGCGGAGTACACGAGCGAGTTGCGGGCGGCGACGTACGGCGTGGTCGAACTCAACGGGTTCTACGAGACCAACGGTGACTTGCAGGTGTTTCTGTCGCCAGGGATTCTGTACGAAGCGCCGCGGTTCGCGCTCGAGGCGGCGATTCAGATTCCGGTCTATCAGGACGTGGACCACCGGGCGGAGAGCACGTTCGGGTTCGTGCTCGGGTTGCGCATCCTGTTCTGATCGATCGGTCGGGTGCGATGAGCGGCTCACTCGACCAGTTCGTAGAGCCCGGAGCCGTAGGTCTTGAGTTTGCCCTGCTTGACCAGTTCGTCCCAGACCGCGCGCGGAAACTCACGGGGCGGCTGGATGGCGACGGTGGCGCTCTTTCGACCGCCCGTCAGGACCTTCGAGCCCAACCGGCTTTCTTCCTCGAGCCGGGTGAGTTTGAGACGCTTTTTGAAGGCTCCGAGGGCGGACTTCAGCGTCTCGGGCGGAACGACGGTCTCGTTCGGAGCGGCTGCGCCGGTTGCGGGCGCAGCGCGGCTGTCGGGCATCGGCGCTGAGGTGGACGTTGGGGTTGGGGTTGACGTTGGAACTTCGCTCGACGGCGGGGTCGTTGAGACTGGTGCGGACCTGGGCTTGTCGGCGAGCACCTTGGCGCCGGGCTGCGAGAGCGCCTGGACAACCGCCGCCAGTTCCTCGACCCTTCGCTCGTTGACGATCCGGGCGGCCTTGAGCGGGTCGATGGAGGTCTTCTTGAGCGCGGTGGCAGCGCTCTTCCAGAGCGGGGCGGACTTCTTCGGGTCGTCAGCGCTGAGGTAAAGATCGCTGACGAGTTCGGCGAGTTTGCCGACGACGAGCGTGTCCTGGTTGTCGTAGTAGCGCTGGACGATTCCCTGCTGGTACTTGCTGAGGTGCTGGCCCTTGGACATGGGGACAGGATAGTGCGGGCGGGTGAGCGCGTGGATTCGACAGGCCGAACGCCGGGCGAACCCGGCGGCCTTACCCTTTGCATCCCTGTATGGCCGACCCGCGTGACACCCCGGCGATGCGTCAGTACTACCGCTTCAAGCGGGAGCACCCGGACTGTCTGTTGCTGTTTCGGATCGGTGATTTCTACGAGACGTTCGATGATGATGCGGTCACGCTCTCGCGGGCTGTCGGGTTGACGCTGACGCAGCGGACCGAGGGCGTTCCGATGGCCGGGATGCCGTTTCATCAGTTGGACACGTACCTGCGACGGCTGGTGGACAAGGGGTTCAAGGTTGCGGTGTGCGACCAGATCGAGGACGCGGCGCAGGCCAAGGCCCGCGCATCGCAGACACCGAAGGCGGGGAAGCAGGACGGCAAGGCGGCCGCGGCCGTGGGGATCATCCAGCGCGAGGTGTCACGCGTGTTGACGCCGGGCACGCTGGTGGACGAATCGCTGTTGCAGGCCGATGCGCAGGCGACGCTCGCGGCGGTGAGCTTTCCCGACGGCGGGAACTCCCCCACTTCGCCCGTTCACGCGGCGGTGGTCGACCTTTCCACTGGGCGGTTTGTGCTGATCGACTCGACGGTCACGTCGATCGTGGACGAACTGGTGCGTCGGAGCGTGACGGAACTGCTGTTCTCCGCGCCGAACTCGGATGAGCCGCCGCCGCGCGTTCGCGCGATGCTCGATGCGCTCGGCATCGCGGGGTCTGGGCGTCCGGCGTGGCACTTTCGGCCCGCCGAAGCGCTCGAGGCGATCAAGTCGACGTACGGTGTTTCGTCGCTGGCCGGGTTCGGGCTGAGCGAGAGCGACCCGTGCGTGCCCGCGGCGGGGGCGGTGCTGCGGTACCTGCGCACGACGCAGGCGGTTGAGAGCGATGAGGCCGCGGGGGGCGGAGACTCCGGCCGGGCGGACGTGATCGACCCGTTCGCCTCGGGAAGGGCGATCGATCAGCCGGGGAGTGTCGGTCCGAAGCGGCCGCGAGCGACGCTGGCGCACCTGCAACCGCCCAAGCGCGAAGACGACACGAGCATCTGCCAGTTGGACGCGACGAGTCTGCGTGCGCTGGAGGTGCTGCAGACGATGCGGGCGACCGCGCCGGGTGGTCGTCGCGGCGGGGCGGGCGGCCGCGAGGTCGAGTTGGACGGCTCGCTCGCGGGCGTGTTCGCGACGACGCGGACGTTCGCGGGGTGTCGGACATCGATGGGGAAGCGGTTGCTGCGCGACTGGCTGTGCCGGCCGTCACGCGACCTTTCGGTGATCGAGGGTCGGCAGCGTTGCGTCTCGACGCTGGTTGAGGACCAACGAACGGCCGAGACGCTGGACGGCGCGCTCGGCTCGATCCAGGACGTGGCCCGCATCGCCGCGCGCGTGGCGCTCGGGCGGGCCACACCGCGCGACCTGGTGGGGTTGGGGCGATCGGTGGGGCGCGTGCGTGCGTTGGCGGAGGCCGTGGAGGGCGCGCCGGCGTTTGCGTCGAGCCGGGCGCGGTTGCTGGCGGTGGCGGGGGAACTGACGCCGCTGAGCGACGAGATTGCGCGGGTGTGCGTGGAGTCGCCGCCGGGGCACCTGCGCGAGGGCGGGCTGGTTCGTGACGGCGTGGACGCGCTGCTGGACGAAGCGCGGACGCTGCAGAAGGACGCGGCGGGGTGGATGGCGCAGTACCAGGCGAGTTTGATCGCCGAGCACGAACTGCCGAGCCTGAAGGTCGGGTACAACAAGGTTTTCGGGTATTACATCGAACTTCCCGCCGCGCAGGCGAGGCGAGCGCCGGACATCTTTACACGCAAGCAGACGCTCAAGAGCGCGGAGCGGTACATCACGCCGGAGTTGCGCGAGTTTGAGCGGAAGGTGACGACGGCGGAGGCGCGGGCGCTGGAGCGCGAGCAGGCGATCTATCTGGACTTGTGCGCGAAGGCCGCGGAGAAGATCGGACCGATCAACACGTTCGCGGACGTTGCGGCGGAGTTGGATGTGCTTCGGTGCTTTGCGCTCAAGGCAGCGCGTCGGGGTTGGGTTCGTCCGACCATCGTGGATGCGCCTGTGGTGAGGATCACGCAGGGGCGGCATCCGGTGCTGGACGAACTGCTTGAGAACGGCTTTGTGCCGAACGACGTGGCGCTGGGGTGCGCGGAGGAATCGGAGGCGAGCGCCGGGCCGTCGCTGGCGCTGATCACCGGGCCGAACATGGCGGGCAAGAGCACGTTCATCCGGCAGACAGCGCTCTTGGTGCTGCTGGCGCACGCGGGGAGTTTCATTCCCGCGCAGAGCGCGGCGGTGGGGCTGACGGACCGGATCTTCACGCGGGTGGGGGCGGATGATGCGCTGCACGCGGGGCAGAGCACGTTCATGGTGGAGATGACCGAGACCGCGCGGATTCTGAACCACGCCACCGCGCGGTCGTTGATCGTGCTCGACGAGATCGGTCGCGGCACGAGCACGCTGGACGGGTTGAGCCTGGCGTGGGCGATCGCGGAGACGCTGGCGTCTGTGGGTGGTGAACGTGGCGGAGCGGGGCGCGGGCCGCGGACGCTGTTCGCGACGCACTACCACGAGTTGACGGACTTGGAAGAGATGATGCCGGGGCGGGTGCGGAACCTGCACGTTTCGGTGCGCGAGTGGGGCGACGACATCGTGTTTCTGCACCGCATTTTGCCGGGGAGAACGGATCGGAGTTACGGCATCCACGTGGCGAAGTTGGCGGGGATGCCCGGGGGGACGGTGGCGCGTGCGAAGGAAGTGCTGGAGTCGTTGACGGTGCAGCACGGGCTGGGGACGAAGGGTGCGGGGGCGGGGGCGGAGACGGGAGAGACCGGGCGCGCGGGGGTGACGCGGAACGGGCGGAGCGGTCGGAGCGTGGTGAGCGCGGCGGGGGCGAGCGAGCACGGGCAGTTGGCGCTGTTCACGCGGTATGTGCCGCACCCGGCGGTGGAGGCGCTGATGGAACTGAAACTGGACAGCCTGACCCCGTTGCAGGCGTTCGATGCGCTGCGTCGGCTGAAGGAAGAGACGGAGCGAACGCCGGGGGCGTGAGCGGCGTGGGGCGGTCGGAGGCGGCGGGAAGGGGCGAGGGGAAACTCTTGAATGGGTCGGGGGTGGTGCCCAATGTTGCGAGGTGGGAAAGGGGAGCGGCTCGATTCGGGCACGATGCGCCAGCGCGAACGAAGCAGGACCGATATCCTCGAAACCAACTTGGGGGTTTCTACGTATTCACCTATGGCTGGCAGCGCCAGGTACGCCGGGAGCGATCCGGGTGTGAGCGAAGGCGGACGAGCGAGCTGATCGGATGGGCGTGAAGTGGGCGGTGGAGCGGGACGGATGTGGCCGATAGAGGGGAGGCCCGTTGACGGGCCCGTGTGTATGCCGGGGTCGGCTGACGGTGGAATCGAGAACAAGCGTTGAACCTCGCGGGCGAAGGCCTGCGGGAAACATGGTGTCGCCCGTGGGTAAGCGTTCGTTCGACGCCTACCTACAACCCCCGCCCGGCCACCCTCCGGGCGGGGTTTTTTTGGGTTGACGGTTTGCTGACTGGCGATCGACGTCACGACTTGGCGCAAGAGTCTGCGCGCCACGTGGCGAGGCAGGTGCGGCAGGTGACGGGTTGGTCCGGGTCGTCGTCGTTGGGTGCGGGCAGGCTGCTGGAGCAGGCGGGGCAGACGCCGTGCACTGCAACAGTCCTTGCCACACCCTGCGTGTCGAGGGTGAGTGGACCGAAGCACGCGAGGTAGAGCACGAACACGCCCGAGACACCGTAAAGCAGGAAGGCGAGGGGATGGACGCGCATGTCCGCCTCTGCGACCCCGAGTGCCAGTGCCAGGGTCAGCACCGTCAGACAGACGGCGGCGGCCCATCTCCATGGTCGGCTGCGTCGGAACATGTCGCGTTCGGCCTGAACAATCGCGGCGTACACGGCGGGATCGTCACGGCGGGCGAGTTTCTTGGCGTATGGAAGATCGCACATCGGTTGAAGCCGACCGGACGCGTCCTTGACGGATCGGGTGCGGGCCCATCGGCGCGCATCGAACTTGAAGCGGTCGAAGGGCGCGAACGTGGCGCCCGTGAACGAATCGGCCCGAGAGATGCGATCCGCGCGCCAGGCAGCGCCGCACTCGGGGCAGGTGCGAAGGCCCTGATCGCTGACCGGAGCATCGCAGAGGTTGTAGCCGCAGGAGGCGCAGACGCCTTCGCGGAGCAGAGCGTCGGCGATCGGTTTGCCGTGGACGTTGAGGCCTGACTTTCGCGCAATGTGTGCGGCGATGGTGACGGACGCGATCAGCCACACCGCGATCAGCCAGTGGCTTCGCGGAGGAAGAAACTCCGAGACGATGACGACCACGATGACACCCGACGAAACGATCCCGATGGCGACGGCGAGCAACAGGCTCGTGCCCTTGACTCCGCTGGATGAGTGGCTGATGGCCTTGACGCGTGCGGCGAGGACGTGGAAGCGATCTTCCTCGGTCGGCCACTCGGCGCCGCTGTTGGCGTTCATGAGGGTGACCGGTTTGCCCATGTCGTCGGTCATTTGGATTCGGTTTGCGTGTTCGCACTGAGTCCGGACGAAGGAGCCGCGTCGAACGCTATCAATCGATCCGATAGAACCTTCGATCCATCGGTCGGCGAGCGTTGCCAGACGGCGAGACAGAGCGGGCAGCAGACGTTGCCATTTGGCTGCGAGCCGGTCGCATCGGGCAGAATGTTCAAGCAGGAAGGGCAGAGTCCGTTTTCGAGCGTGATGCGGACGAGGGTTCGTTTGCGCACTGGGACAAACATCGACAGTGAAATGCCTGTCAGCACCCCGACCACGAGCGAAAGCTGGACAACCTGGTCCCGGAATGCACTCGCGCCTTTGACTGTCAATGCGATTGCAGGACTGAGTACGATTGTCGCGAGGATCAAGGCGATCCGGATTGACCAGAGGCGATGACGAAGTTCCGCGCGGGCGCGGATCATCCGTCCGGACAGCTCCTCGGAGATCAACTTCGCTGCCGCGCCAACTAGTCTGACTTGGTGTCGCACGGGCTGCTTCTCACCGGCTGCGTCGACAACACTTCCGCGATACTCCGCCTGCACAGACTGATTCCACAGCTTGGTGATCGGCGCAAACTGGTCTCCAGAGAACACGGCCGTGCGCACGATTCGATTGTTCTTCCATGCCGATCCGCACTCCGGGCACACACGAACAGCATCAACCGGATCGATCGGGATGGAATGCAAGTTGTAACCGCAGCACGGGCACAATCCTTCTCGCAGCACATACTCAGCGATGCGTTGTCGCTTCAAGCGGGCGGCTCGACGATCGGCGGGCGTGCCCGCGAGCAGCGCAGCGCCCAACGGCGAGAACACGATGATCGCCGTAAGCGCCGGCGATACTCCGCCACCGAGCAGACGGGGAACAGCGAGGAACATCAACGCACAAATTGAAAGCAATACCACGAACCAAACCCGGTTCAGCGGCGCATCTGCACAACAACGCGTGCGCGCGTACAAGTGCTCGATTCGCCGGTCTTGGATCGGCCACTCCGTCCCGGCATGGGGAACCAGGACGCCCTTGATCGGATTGCCACGGTCGTCGGTCATGCCGGTTGAGCATACCGCGCAGATGGCTGGCTACCGCGCTCGTTCGTAGGTCCGGAAGGCGCAGCCATGCTGGTCGCCCTGATCCGGCGCTGCGGGGGTCGATCGCTCGGCGAGGAGTTTCCAGCCGAGCGATGCACGTTCGGCGGAGTCGTGCGACCAGAAGCGCTGGCGCGGGGCGGAAGGGGATGCCGAGTCGCATGGGAATCGCGTGTCGCCCTCCGGCTCGGCCTGCACGTCGGTGATCTCGACGCGGTCGACGAGGTCGGCCTCCAGGGATAGGCGGTAGATCTCGCTGCCACCGGCGATGATGATCGGCGTGCCGGGTGAGGGGGGTTGGTGCGTTCGGGCGAGTTCGAGGGCGGAGGAGAGGGAGGGGGCGCGGAGGACTTGGACAGTCGGAGCGCTTGGAACACCGGACGCAGCATGGGATCGCCCACCCCCAACCCCTCCCTCTGGGAGGGGCTTGAAGAGCGCAGGCGGGGTGCCTGTGCCGGTGCGTGAAACGACGATGTTCAGGCGGCCGGGCAGGCCGGCGGGGAAGCCCTCGGCGGCGAGTGAGTCGAAGGTCTTGCGGCCCATGATGACCGCGCAGCCGGTGGTGAGCGCTTTGAAGTGCTTGAGGTCGGAGCGGATGCGCCAAGGGAGCGTCCCGCCACGGCCGATGACGCCGTTGCGAGCGACGGCGACGACGATGGTGACGGGGCGGGGGTGCATGGGTGCTTGCGACGACGGTGAGTGATCGATTGCCATCCGCCTCCCATCCCTTACCGCGTCATGATCACCCGCTCGTCCCGCCCACCCCCTGCCCCCTCCCTCTGGGAGGGGGTTCTCATCAGTGCACGCCCGCCGCGGCGAGCCAGCGCTCGGCGTCGAGGGCGGCCTGGCAGCCCATGCCCGCGGCGGTGACGGCCTGACGGTACTGCGCATCGGAGACGTCGCCGGCGGCGAAGACGCCGGGGAGGTTGGTGTGACTGTCCCGCCGGCGCAGGAGCAGGTAGCCCGCTTCGTCGAACTCCAAACCCGAGCCCTTGATGAACTTGGTGGCTGGGGTGTGGCCGATGGCGACGAAGAGGCCGCGCACGGCGAGCGTCGAGCGCTCCTTCGTCACAGTGTCCTCGAGTTCGACGCCTTCGATGTGGTCCTTGCCCAGCACATCAACAACGACCTTGTTCCAGAGAACCTTGGCGTTGGGCCGGCTGAGGAAGCGTTCCTGCATGACCTTGCTTGCGCGGAAGGAGTCTCGGCGGTGGATGATGTAGACGGTTGAGCCGAACTTGGTGAGGTAGGTGGCCTCTTCCATGGCGGTGTCGCCGCCGCCGACGACGGCGAGGGGTTGATCGCGGAAGGGCGGGAGTGCCCCATCGCAGACCGCGCAGGCCGAGACGCCGCCGCCGCTGGTGGCGAGGCGCATCTCGTTGGGAAGGCCGATCCAGTTGGCGGTGGCGCCGGTGGCGATGATCACGGCGTGGGCCTTGACAACCTTGCCCTCGGCGGTGTGGAGGACGTGGGGGACCTTGGCCGGGTCCTTGGAGAACTCGCAGCGGGCGATGTCCTCCATGAGCACCGTGGTGCCGAAGCGTTCGGCTTGCTGCTGGAAGAGGCCCATCATCTCGGGGCCCATGACGCCCTTGGGGAAGCCGGGGTAGTTCTCAACCTCGGTGGTGAGCATCAACTGGCCGCCGGGCAGGATGGGGCCGGGGTCCTGCTTGGGGACGCCGGTGTAGACGACGGGGTCGAGTCGGGCGCGAGCGGCGTAGATCGCGGCGGTCCAGCCGGCGGGGCCGGAGCCGATGATGACGAGTTTGTGTGCGTCGGGGGCGTGTGCGTGATCTTGGGGCATGAGTGCTCGGTGAATGCTCTGAAGGACTGGCGGTGGCGGATCGGTGGTGATTCGACGTGCTCCAGCGTGTGTACGCGTGAGCCTTCGCGCGGGATCGGCACGGATGAACGGCCGCGGCGAGCGCCGGGTCGCGAGCCCGCAGCGGGCGTGGCCGAGCCGCTCACACGCTCAATTGAGTGTGCCGAGATCGATCAAGCGTTGACGGTACAGGCTGATCGCCGGGGGCCAGAGCAGGTAGTCGCCCGGGACGCCGGGCCTGCCCTGCGTCGCGTTCCGCGCTGACTGGCGGAGATTGTCGGGCCCGACGGCGTACAAGACGAACGTGCCCGGCTGCAGCGGGATCTCGAAACTGGGGTAGGGGTCGGGGGGAAAGAGCCGGACGGTGTACGGGGCGGGCTTGCCCTCAGAGTCGCGGGGCGTGTCGCGACCGACGATCAGGTATTGGAGGTCCTGCCTGCGCTGGCTGTAAGGGTCGGTGTCGATCGCGGTGAGAATCGAGGGTCGCAGGGCGTTGAGCGCCGGGGGGACATTGCGTTGAGAGAGGATGTATGCGTAGGCCCCCATCGCCATGCGCGTGCCCGCGAGTTCGGCCCGCAGTCTCTGTCGCTCGCGGAAGAGATCCTCGAACCCGTCCATGTTGAGGTCGAGGACTGCGAATCGACGGCTCGGCTTGACCTTGAGCACGAACTCCGACTTGGTCTGCATGACCGGATCGAAGGTGGGCAGGTCCCACCTCTTGACCCAGTCCTGCCAGAACGCCGTCAGCGTCCGATCGGTCTCGAGAAAGTCGGCGTGACCGGCGCCCACACTCTCCCAGTAGGCGGCGGAACTGAACAGTCGCAGGGGCCGGTCGAGCGAGCTCAACCTCGCCATTGTCGAGCCGAACGCCGCGGTGTCGACGCCGCTGCCCCGTCGCATGACGCGGTTGAGCAGTTGCCTTCGCCCGACGAGGTCCGCCTCGGGGAGCCTCATGCGGTCGATGGAGATCAGCGCGCTGGGATCGAGTCTTTCGATCTGCTCCCTCAGTCGCGTCCATGTAGCTTTGCGAGGATCCTGCTGGTGGTCGTCGTAGAGCACGTCGCGGATGCGCGTCAGGCCGAGGAACATGGACTCGACCGCCCAAAGCGTCTCGGCGAGGAACGGGCGATCGGCAAACTGACGAGCGAAGAGCACCCAGTTCACGAGCAACTCGACGGCGTCGTCGGGACGACCGGCCTTGGCCAATCGCGATGTTTCGACGTGCACGAGGACCGCCATGTTCTCCAGAGCGTCCATGTACCCGTGGCGAGCGGCCGCGAGCATCGGGGGTTCACCGAGTTCGGTGTACAGGTTGCGGGAGACCAGGTCCAGGTCGATGCCTTCGACACCGTACGGCTGGGCGAAGACTTTGGCGACACGGAAGTTCCGCTCGGCCACGAGCCCCGGGAGGGCGTCGAGCACCTTGCGGCAAGGGTCCTGCGATGCCCAAGCCTCGCACGCGTTCCACTGCGGCCCGTGCCAGCCCAGCAGCGCTGCACGTTCCTGAGAGCGGACCACGGCGGGGGGCTCGGGAAGGTCTGCCAAGAGCGGCAGGAGAACGGTGTCGCTCCGCCGATCGGTCGGCACCTCGCGAAGTGGGCGGTTGACCTGCGCAACGAAGTCATCGGCGAGAAGTGGAGAGTTGGAGAGCGCGAGCGGAGCCACGGCGACCGCCGCGGCGAGCCAACGCCCCCACTTTCCGGATCGGAGCAGAACCATGCGGGATTCCTCTCGAACAGCCGGGGATCGGGCCGTCAACCACGCGGCCGCCGTCCGGATTCCCGGTGAGCGGTCATGGTAGCGTGCAGGCGCACGGGGATCGGGCCGGGAACGGAGTTCGGAGCCTGTGTGAATGCAACGGGCGTTCCCGTTTGGGAACGCCCGGTTGCTCGCGAGAGAGAGTCTGGTGGAAAGGAGCCCCTCGGGACGGGCTCATCCGGCCTTGCGGCGCGGGCGGGGAGCGGGCGCGTCGTCGCGCTCGTCTTCCCAGCACAAGCCGTTTCGGAAGAACCGGCTGGGCTGCTGGTCGTTGATCTGGGCGTTGAGTTTGGTGAGGGCCTCGTCGGCGATCTGACGGACACGCTCGCGCGAGATGCCGATCTCGGCGGCGATCTGCTTGAGCGTCAGGGGCTCCTGCCCGTCGAGTCCGAAGCGGAGGCGAAGAATCCGAGCCTCGCGCTCGTCGATGGCGTCGAGAAGGCGACGGATGGTCTTGAGTTCGTCGTCGCGGAAGACGCACTCATCGGGCGGCGTCTCGCGTTCGTCGGCGAGCAGATCGCCGAGATTCATCGCCTCGCCGTTGTCATCGACCGGCGCTTGTGCGGGGACGCGGAACGCCTTGACGGCGCGCTTGATGATGCGGATCTTCTTGAGCGGAAGTTGCATCTCGTCCGCGAGTTCCTGCATGCTCGGCGGACGCCCGAGCGTCCGCTCGAGTTTCTGGCTCGACTGCTTCCAGCGCGCGATCAGTTCGACCATGTAGGCGGGGACGTGGATCGGCTGGACGGCGTTGATGAGCGCTCGCTTGATGGCCTGCTTGATCCACCAACTCGCGTAGGTGCTGAAGCGGGCTCCCTGTGCGGGGTCGAATCCCTCGACGGCCCTGAGCAGGCCGACGTTGCCCTCCTCGATCAGGTCCTGGAGCGTGAGCCCGCGTCCGGAGTAATTTTTGGCGATGGACACGACGAGCCGCAGGTTCGCGCGGATCATCCGCTCGCGGGCCTTGGGGCAGTTGTCGTTGATGATCCGCCAGCCGAGTTCCTTCTCCTGCTCGGCGGTCAGGAGGGGGGTCTCGTTGATTTGACGGAGGTAGAGCTGCAGCCCGGACTGGATGTCATTCCGTCCAGCGCCCGCGTCCGAACCTGCACGAACTGTTTTCACCCCTCGCACGCTTGAGAACCCCTTTGGGGGAGCAGCAGAACAAAGAAAGCAACCGCCGAACCCACGCGGGCCTGCCGATTGCCGATTCGCCCTGCCCAACCGGCCGGTTGCATCGGCCAGTCGGAAGGTGGCCTTGATCCCCCCCCTGTTTTTGGCATGCGGGTCCGATCTTGGGGCTTAACCTAGAAGAAGAAGGGATGGATTATGGGACCGGCCGATTCAAGAGCCGATCGGATGAGCCCGGCGAGAACCGGGGTCGATGGGTACCGTATCGACTGCTGAGCGGGCATCTCGGGCAGCCGCTCAAGCTTGCGTTCGGACTCTGATTGCGCCCGTACAAACGCATCGTCTGAGGGATCCGTTGTGCTGTTCTCGCAGGGTTCACGTCGTGTCTGATCAGGAAGTCCCCAACTCCTCTCCCCCCCCCCCACCACCTCCATCGCCGGACCCCTCGAACAAGGGTCCCGAGTCGGAGCAGGGTGGGGGTTCAACGACGCCCGGGCCGCACGATCTGTCGAGGTTCTTGACAGAGTGGCCCTTTGAGGCCGGGAAGATCAACGTGCGGTTGATCTCGGGAGAGGATGGGGAGCCCCGTATCCAGTTGCGACTGGACCTGGGCGTGTTGCAGATGCGCGTGAGCGGCAGGCCGGACGGCCTGCGTCCGCACGGCCACGAATCGATGCTGGAGTATCAGGAAGCCCGGCTGGACGAGATCATCGCCACGCAGGGGAACGCGTCGGAGTTCACGCTGAGCGAGGATGAGGCCCGTGAACTGCGCGAGGAAGCGCTGCAGTATTACCACCGCTATGTCTGCCTGATGGTGCTGGAGGACTTCGAGGGCGTCGTGAGGGATACGACCCGGAACATCCGGGTGCTCGACCTGTGCGCCAAGTACGCCGAGACCGAGGCCGATCGCTCGGTGCTGGAGCAGGTTCGCCCGTACATTCTGATGATGCGCACGCGGGCGCTCGCTTCGCAGGCGATGGCGGACAACGAGCCGAAGGCGGCGCTGCACGCGATCAACGACGGCCTGCGGGCGCTGCGCGAGTACTACTCGGAGAACGATGCGTTGGGCAGTTTCGACCAGTCGACCGAGGTGCAGGTCCTCAAGGGGATGAAGGACGCGCTGACACCGAAGCTCCCGGTGAGCCAAAAGTCGGAGTTGCGGCAACGGCTGCAGGCGGCGCTCACGCAGGAGAACTACGAACTGGCCGCGATCCTTCGGGACGAACTCAAGTCGCTGAAGGACTGAACCTTCCTTTGAGCCGGGACATGACCTGCTTGGCCATGTCCTGGGCCGTGACGACTTCTTCGATCGTGACATAGTCGGCGCCGAGTTCGGTCGCGGCGATGGCCTTGCTGAGGAAACTCGTGCGAGCGGCGATGAAGACCGTGGGCGCGATCGCGCGGACCGCCTGGCAGGCGCGGAGTGTGGCCTCGTCGTCGGGGATGGTCAGCACCACGGCTTCGGCGTGTTCGATGCCGGCTTCGCGGAGAACGTCGGGGTTGGCAACATCGCCGTACACGGTCTTGCGTCCGAGCGAGCGCTGCTTGCGGACGGTCGCCGAGTTGAGTTCGACGACGCTGTAGGGGATGCCCGCAGCGCCGAAGTGCTCGGCGAGGTTGCGGCCGACGACGCCGAAACCCGCGATGATGACGTGACGCTTGGAAGGCGCTGCCACTCCACCCGGATCGGGCGAAGTTGAGTTCGGAGCGCCGCTCTGCCGAGTGTTCGCGTCCGCGGCGTTGGCGGAAGCAGCGTGGACCTCGGATCGGTTGCTTGGTGATGAGGGTGAGGCGGCTTCGGACGGGTGTGGTGCCACGTCGCGCAGCGCGCGCGAACCGATCCAGTGCGCAGCCGGGACCTTGTACGCCAAAGCCATGATGCGGCCGTGGCACAGTTCGTAGAGCGGACTGGCGAGCACGAGGGACAGCACCACGACCGCGATCACCACGCCCTCACCGCGCGGGTCGATGATGCCGGCGACCACGGCGGCGCTGATCACGACGAGGCTGAACTCACCGGCTTGGCCGAGCGCCACCGCGGTCTTGAGTGCGACCGGCGCCGTTGCACCGCCCATCCACGCGGACAGGCCGATGAGAAGCACCTTGACCACCAGGACGAGCACGAGCGCTGCGGCGACGATCCACCAGAACTGCGCAACCGTCGGCAGGTGCATGCTCATGCCGACGACGGTAAAGAACACCGACATGAACAGGTCGCGCAGCGGCACGAGTTGACCGGCGATCTGGTAGCGGAACGGCGTCGAGGCGAGCATGAAGCCCGCGACGAACGCCCCGAGGGCGGGACCGAAGCCGAGTTGCGCGGTCAGAACGGCTGCGCCCAAAGCCACGAACGCCGAGAGCACGAGCAACGACTCGGTGCCGACGCTGCGGGCCGCCTCGCCCAGAAGCCGGGGGAGCACGTATCTTCCGACCGCGACGAGCGTTCCGAGACCACCGATCTTGAGCAGTCCGTTCGATACGAGATCCACCGCGCTGAGCGAGCGGTTGTCGGCGTCCTGTGCCACTCCGGCCCAGAGCGCGAGGGCCGGCAGCAGCGCGAGGACGCCGATCGACATCAGGTCTTGCACGACGGAGATGCCGACCGTGAGACGTCCCTGCACCAGGTGCATCTCGCGACGTTTCTGCAGGACTCCGATCGCCACGGCGGTTGAACTCATCGAGAGCCCCATGCCCACGACGAGCGCGGCGGGGGCCGAAAGCCCGAACAACATGCCGAGTGGCCAGAGCGCCAGCGACACCCCGACGGTCGAGATCAAGCCCACGGCCAGGATCCGGACCATCCCCGAGCGGATCTGGTCGATGTCGAGCCCCAGTCCGATGGTGAACATGAGCAGGACGATGGCCAGATCGAGCACGTCTTTGACGCTCTCGGACGAATCGATCAGACGCAGCCCCGACGGGCCGACGATGGCGCCGATGATGAGGTAGCCGGGGATCGTCGCCAGACGAAGCCGTCGCGCCAAGACGGCCACGACCGCCGCGCTGAAGAGGATCAGCAGCAGCGTGACGACCTGGCTTTGGGCGGGGGTGGCGGCGGCTTGTTGTGCGATTGCGATCGGGCTCACGGGCCACGATGCTAGCCGAAACCGCCGTGGAGGATCAGGACACGTCGGACTGGCTGAGGTTTGCCCCGCCGGTTCGGCTCAAAAGCACTGAAAGCAGGGTGATGTCGGCGGGCGTGACGCCTTCCAGCCGGGCGGCCTGTCCGAAGGTCTCCGGGCGGAAGCGGTTGAGTGCATGCCTGGCTTCGGTGCGGAGGTGGGCGAAGGCGGAGAAGTCGATCCCGGAGGGGATACGCCGACGCTCCATGGCAAGGTGGCGGCGGATCTCGGCCGATTGCCGGACGATGTACGCGCGGTACTGCCGCTCGGCGTGAACCGACCGGACGGTTGCGGGATCGAGAAGCAGACCCGACTGGGCGGCGAGTGTTCCGAGCGTCTCGGACGTGAAGGTCGGGCGCCTGATCGCATCGGCCAGCGGGACGCCATCGGCCCGCGCCGAGTCGATGAAGCGGTTCAATTCGGCGATCTGTTCGGATCGGCGGGCGAATCGCTCGCGGCGCAGGCCGCCGAGCGCGCCGTGTGACAACAAGCCAAGACGGTCGGCCAGTGGCGTCAACCGCTCCGGCGCGTTGTCTGCACGGAGCACCAGACGGTGCTCAGCGCGGCTGGTGAACATCCGGTAGGGCTCGACGGGGGTTCGAGTGACCAGATCGTCCATCAACACACCGATGTACGCCTCATCTCGGCCGATGGTGATCGGCTCGCGTTGTGTCGCGAAGAGCGAGGCGTTGATGCCGGCGAGCACGCCCTGCGCGGCGGCCTCTTCGTACCCGCTGGTGCCGTTGATCTGACCCGCGAGGAACAAGCCATCGACGGTCTTGGTCATCGCGGTGGCGCCGATCTGGTGCGGGCGGACCATGTCGTACTCGACCGCGTAGCCGTAGCGGAGGATCTCGGCGTTTGCGCACCCGGGGAGCGAGCGGACGAGTTGGTCCTGCACGTCGGCGGGCAGGCTCGTGGAGATGCCGTTGCAATAGACCCAGTCGTCGCGGTGGCTTTCGGGCTCGAGAAAGACCTGGTGGGAGGTCTTGTCGGCGAAGCGCACGACCTTGTCCTCGATGCTGGGGCAGTATCGCGGCCCAGCGCTCTCGATCTGGCCGGAGTACATCGGGGCGCGGTGGAGGTTGCTCCGGATCACGTCGTGGACACGACCGTTGGTGTGCGTGATGCGGCACGAGACCTGAGGGAGGGTTGGGAAGTCTGCGATGCTCGGCGCCGACTCGAAGTTCGCTTCGGCGATGCCTGAGAGTTCGCTGAACGCGAGCGGCTCCGCGTCGCCCTGAGCGACTTCGAGCGCGTCCCAATCGATCGTGCCGCGACGGAGGCGGGGCGGGGTGCCCGTCTTGAGCCGGCCGAGCTCGAAGCCCAGGCGTGCGAGCGCGCCGGAGATGCCGTCGGCGGAGGACTCGCCGAAGCGTCCGCCGCGGACGCGGGACTCGCCGGTGTGCATGAGCCCGCGCATGAAGGTGCCGGTGGTGAGGACGACGGATCGTGCTTCGAGGCGGAGGTGGTCGGAGGACCCAGTCTGAGACCGGGCGCCGCTCGTGCGCACGATCACGCCTTGAACGCCGTCCGCGTTGACGAGCAACTCCTCGACCGAGCCTTCGACCACGCGGATCTCGGGGCGTGCGTGGATCAATCGCCGGACCGCCTCGGCGTAGGCGTGCTTGTCGCACTGCGCGCGCGGCCCGTGAACCGCCGGCCCCTTGGACGTGTTCAGCACCTTGAACTGGATGCCGGTCGCATCGGCGGCGAGCCCCATCACACCGCCGAGCGCATCGACCTCGCGGACGATCTGCCCCTTGGCCAATCCGCCGATCGCCGGGTTGCAACTCATCACGCCGATCTTGCCCGCGTCCAGCGTGACCAGCGCAACCGAGAACGGCTCGCCGAGCATGTTGGCGGCGGCCCACGCGGCTTCAACGCCCGCGTGCCCACCTCCGATCACGATGACTTGGTAACTGGCGCGATGCACGCCCAAGGGTATGGAGATTCCGGGCCGATCTCCCGCATGACCGTCCGCCGCTCCCGCACGTTCGGAGTCTGGCCCGACTTATCTGGAGCCGTCGTCCGTGAACTCCTCGGGCGGAGTTCGCTCATCGAGCACAACGATCTCAACGCGCTGGTTTCCTCGATGGTCGGAGCGGGTGGTCGGCCTGCGGGTTGCCGGATCGGTTTCGCCTGAGGAGACGAGCCTCAGTTGTCGCCAGTCCATACCACCCTGAACGAGAATCTCCGCTGCTGCGTACGCACGGGCGTAACTCAGGTCTCGGGCGGCTCGCGAGTCGCGGCGAGACTCCGCGGCGCTGGCGTGACCCCGCACCTCGACCATCGAGCGTGACCCGACCAGACGTCGGGCGGTCGCTTCCAGCGTGGTGCGAGCGCCGGGAGAAACTGTGGATGAGTGATCGTCAAAGGCGATCATCGAGCCAAGGCTGGAAGGGTCGCCCGCACGCACGTACTGGGCCTGATCGACCTCTCGTCGCTCAGCGCGCACTCCGTCCTCGGCCTTGCCCCCCCGCTGTTGCAAGCGGCGGATGAGGGGCTGGTCTTCCGGGCGAGTCGACTTCATGTCGACGGGACTGTTGAAGGCCCGACGCACCTCGATGGCGAAGTCGATCATGCGCATGTCGTCGGGCTGGGTGCCGAGCGCACCGGTGCCGCTGTCTGGGCCTTGTGGACCGCCGCCCTTCGGGCCGAGGTTGAGCGCGAGCAGGATCACGAAGAAGCCCATCTGCAGGAGCACGTTGTCGGCGAAGGACACGATCCAGCCTTCCTCGTGCTCCTCGTGATGAGCGTGGCCGTGGGGGTGGTGCTTTTTGCGGTGGCCGCCGCCGTGGCCCTTCTCGGCATGGCCGTGATCGCCTCCGCCCGAGTTGCCTTGCGCATTGCCGGCCATCGACAGGGTCCTTTCAACGCTCCGATCGTGTTGCTGCGTTCAGGGCAACTCTCGTCAAGCCGCTTTCAGTTTCGAGCGCTGCACGGTGGGGATGAATGCCGCCATCTTGTCCAGGGTGACGCGCGGGTTGTCGCCGGCCTGAATCGAGAGGATGCCTTGGAGCATCATCTCGCGAGCCAAGATCTCTTCCTGAGAACGCAGTGCCAACTTGTCACCAACGGGACCGGCGAAGCAATTCGCCATGATGGTTCCGTAGAGCGTCGCGATCACGGCGACGGCGAGCATGTGTCCCATCACTTCGATGCTCCCGCCGAGCGCGCTGAACATGCCGACCTGGCCGATCAACGTCGCCACCAGACCGAGCCCGGGGCCGTAGGTCTTGATGACGTCAAAGAACTTCTTGCCCGAGCGGTGACGGTCCTGCATCGCCATGATTTCCATGCGGAGCGTCGCTTCGATCGTGTCGGGGTCGGAGCCGTCCACGACCATTTTCAGGCCTGTGCGCAGGAAGGGATCCGTGATCTTCTGGATGTCACCCTCGAGGGCGAGCACGCCGTCGCGACGCGCCTTCTCGCCCAACTGGTACATCATCTGAACCGTGTCGATGAGTTTGAGACCCCCGTTGAAGAGAAACCGCTTCATGTATCCCTTGACACAGACCAGTCTCTCCATCGGCAGCGACATGAAGAGCGCCGCGGCGGTGCCGCCGATCACCATGATCAGGCCCTTTTCGGAGAAGAGGGCTGCCAGGTTGCCGTGCGTGGCCATCCAGAAGACAACCGCCACGCAGATGAACATGATCACCGAGCCAATGAGGCTGCCCTTGTCCATCGCGACACTCCGGCGGGTGGGACCAGCGCGCACTCGCACGCCGGACCGGTCCCGATCCGGACTCGGGATCGACGTTCTCCCGATCAGAGTGCAGCCGCAGAGACACCGCCGGGACCGCGGGTGTGGAGGTGTGACGGGACCGAGGGTGTCTCCCCACATCTCGGGAGAAGGCGGCATTTGCCGCTCAAGCGGCGTCCTCTATGGTCGGGGAGGCCAAGTCCGCAACCCAGCGCGGGATCCGGAAGTCCTCTCGACCGATCCGCGCGCTGGCGTACCAGCGTCTGCGCCTGCCGATTCGAACTTCTTCCCAGGGCACGCTGAACACACCGGCACGCGCGAGCCTGCGGAGATAGGCGGTGGGATGCACGTGCAGGCACTGCTCGTCCGCGGTCAGGTGAACACTCCAGCCGAGGTTGTACATGCCGATCGAGATGCTCTGATATCGCCTGTGCACCGCCGTGCCCGACACCACCCGCGGCGGGAATTGCCGCTCGAGTGACTTCCAATCTCCACGCAGTGATGTGAAGATCGCCCACACGATCACCGTGTCGACCACGACGAAGATCGGGATGATCCAGAGCAGCGAGGCGGCGTTCACGCGGTTGTCCTTCCGATCGGATCAATGCGCGTTTCGATGCAGGAACCCGCGGAAGACCGTGAGCCAGAGGATCTTCAGATCGAAGCCGAGCGACCAGTTCTTGATGTAGAACAGGTCGTACTGGAGTCGCTTACGCAACGACGATTGGCCGCGCAGACCGTTCACCTGAGCCCAGCCGGTGATGCCGGCCTTGACGTGCTGTCGCAGCATGTACCCTCGCCAGTCGTCGCGGAAGCGCTCGATCAATTCGGGCCTTTCGGGCCTCGGCCCGACGAGGCTCATGTCGCCGAGCAGCACGTTGAACAACTGTGGGATCTCGTCCAGACTCGTCCGGCGGAGCCAGCGTCCGATCGGGGTGATGCGCGGGTCGTTCCGAAGCGTCCAGCCCGGAACGGTGTGAGCGGACTTCGTTGCGGCCTCTTCCGCACCTTCTCGTTCGGCCCGATCGCTGCCGGAGATCGCTTCGGCCAGTGCCTTGCGGGCCGCGCCGTCCGCTTCGTCCTCGACGTGGTACATCGTTCGGAACTTGAAGATGTCGAATATCTGCCCGCCGAGGCTCACGCGACGCTGTCGGAAGACGACCGGTCCGGGGCCGCTGAGCCGAACGAGCACCGCGACGACGAGCATGACCGGCGAGAACAAGACGATGGCTGCCAATCCGCCGAGCAGGTCGAGCGCTCGCTTGGTCACACCGCCGAGTCCGCTGGTGGGATTCTCGCGGTAACTGAGGATCGGCATGCCGTCCAACTCGCTGACGGCCATGTTCTGAGGCAGGTACCGGGGGTTCAGATCGGGCACGAGGCGGACGTCCACGGCGAACCGCTCAAGCTGTTCGAGCACCTCGGGAATGCGACCGGCGTGACTTCGAGGAAGCGCGACATACACGGCATCGGGCTTGAAGCGTTCGAGCACGGGCTCAAGGTCTTTCAAACCGCCCATGACCGGACGGCCCTGGCACTCGGTCAGACGGCTCTGGTCGAGGTGCGACACGAAGTATGAAACGCGGATGCCCGTCCACGAATTGCGCTCGAACGTGCGTGCAACGATCTGGGCAACTCGACCGGTGCCGACGATGGCCACGTGCCGCAGGTTCCAGCCCCGACGCCTCAGCCAACGTAGTCCGACTCGAAACACCAGCCGCTCGGCGCTCAGCGCGAACGGGAGCAGCAACGTGAGCGCCCCCAATTGCAACCTGCCCGCGTCGAGCTGCAGGCCGAGCACCTGAGCGGAGCCGTAGGCCGCTTTGAAGATCGACGACTCGAACAGATAGAGCAGAGCCAGCACGCACGCCAGTGCCGTGAGCGAGGCCTTGAAGATCTGGATCACCTCATCGGCGATCGACCGATCACGCCTGGGCCTGTACAGCCCCATCCACCGCATCGCGAGCAGCGTCACGGGCACCGTGTACAGGACCAGCGCCTCCTTGGGAGGATGCTCCCAACTCTCCGGCCACCACGTGCGCTCGATGAGCACTCTTCGAACCACCCATGCACCGAAACTCGCGCCGGTGATCACCGCGCCGTCCGCGGCGGCGAGCAACGCAACGAAGATTTGATGCTGCTGCTTGAGCACGTGACTCGAACACTCCCGATGACGTGATCCGTATGAGTCTCGACGTCGGAGAAGAGACGCCCTTAGGCGTCCATCTCAGGATCCGCTTGCCGATTCTGCTTCAGGCGCTCAGCCATGGGACGAAAGAACGTGTCGTAGAGCATGTCGAAGTCGGTTTGGGGCACGTCGCCGTGTCTGCGAACGCCCTGTGAGTCAACGTCGTTCGTTCTGGCGGCGATGTTCTGCCAGGAATAGTGCGCGGCACCCGGGCTCGTCAAGCCCGAGCCTGCATCGCGTGTACGACGCAACTCTGCGTCGTAGGCCCGACGGGACTCGCTGCTCGTCAGCACCTCGTACGCGTGCAGCACCGCGCGGAATCGCTCCGCAGCACCCGGGCGCGGATCGACGTCCGGATGAAGCCGCTTGGCCAGCGCCCTGTAGGCCTCGCGGATCTGATCACCCCCAGCGCTCGGGTCGATTCCGAGCGTTTGGTAGAGCGTGGGGTTGTCGTGGGTACGCGTGTTCATCGGTGGGTGAACATCTTGGCAGGGCTGAAGTGCGTTGTGGCGAGACTACCGCCATTCCTACATCGGCCGTTGGCGTCCTACTCAGCCATCACCCGCCAGTCCGCGAGGGCTCCGGCCGCTGGGGAGGAGGCTGGCCACCGCCGGCACCCCCCCCTGCGCCTGGGGCTTCGGGCGCTTCGTTGTTGACGTGCAGACATTCGACATCGAACACGAGCGTCGAGTTGGGCGGAATGACTGGGGGCCGACCGCGTACCCCGTACGCCAAGTCGGGCGGAATGATGAGCCGACGCCGCTCGCCCCGAGCGATGCCCTTCAGACCCTCGTTCCAACCCGCGATCACTTGCCCCGGCAGTCGGACCGCGAAGAGCTCCCTGCCCGGTTGGCGTGAAGAATCAAACTGGCGTCCGTCGAGCAACCAACCCGTGTAATGAACGACCACTTCGCCGCCCTCTTCCTGCGTGACCGAGCCATGTTCGGGCTTTGCCATGCGAAGGATTGTGAGACCGTTCTCGCGCACTTCGGCCGTGATCGGGAGTTCCGCGCCGTCGGGTCGTCGCACAAACGTGGGCGCCCGCTCGCCGGTCAATCCCCAGACCTTCTTGCCCGTTGCGTCCACGCCTTCGTCCTCGAAGACGATCGCGGTTCTGGAAACACTGATCGAACTCGTTGCCTCGACGGCTCCATCACGATCGATCGGGTACGGGCATGGTGTTCTGCCCACGAACGAGTCGACCTCGGAAACCAACGGCACGTCGGTCACGATTCCGAGCGATGATGGATCGATGAGCGGCATGGACGCCGGGTTTGCCCACATGCCGACCAGTGGCGCACCGACCGAACCCTCGAAGGAGTGCAAACGGAGCCGGATCCCGCCGCGGACGCGCATCAGACGCATGACGCCTTGTTGGAACGGCTCGGCGGCGTGATCGTCGCGGGCGATCTCAAAGTACAGTGCGTCGGGTGTGTCTCGAACGGGAGCCGGGGCTACATGCAGCCACATCGCTGGTCGGTCGGCAGCAGCCTCTGCTCTGTGCGAACCGATGAGCATGCGCTTGATCGCTTCGATCTCTGCGTCGTCGGACGCCAACACCGCCGCGATCGGCTTGTCCGCCCGGCCTGAAACCGCTGCATCAAGGGGGGAGCGGTCCTGGGCTCGGACGATGGCTGTCGGGGAGGCAACGAGCAACGCGGACCACGCCAGCAAAGCAACGATTCTCATCGGCGGTTCCTCCTATCAGCGGACCTGGCGACTACTCACATGAGCGATGCTGCTCATGCGTACTCGGGGAACATCTTCTTGACAACCGCCACAAGGTCCTTGACGTGGCTGATTGACTCGTTCATGAACTTCTGTTCCGTCTCGTCCATCTTGAAGGTGATGATCCGCTCCACTCCTCCCGCGCCCAGCACGCAGGGCACACCGACGAAGTAGCCTTTGCCCTTCTGACCCGGCGCAACCCCGAACTCGTCTTCGCAGTACGCGGCGCTGGCGATCACGCGCTTTTTGTCGCGAACGATGGCCTCGACCATCTCGACGGTGCCCGCGCTCGGGGCGTACCACGCACTCGTGCCCATCAACTTGACGACTTCGCCACCGCCCGCTTTGGCGCGTTCCACACAGGCGTTGATCTTGTCGGCGGAGAGCAGGTCGGAAATCGGGATGCCGTTCACGCTGGTGCGTCTGGGCAGCGGCACCATGTCGTCGCCGTGGCCGCCCAGCAGGAGCCCCTGGATGTCCTCAGCGCTCACGCCCAGTTCCCAGGCGAGGAACGTCTTGTATCTCGCCACGTCGAGGGCGCCCGCCTGACCCATCACGCGGCTGGCCGGAAAGCCCGTCTCCTTCCAAGCCACATAGACCATGGCGTCGAGCGGGTTGCTGACCACGATCACGATCGAGTTGGGGGCGTATTTCTTGACGTTCATCGAGACGTTCTTCACGATCCCGGTGTTGACCTGGATGAGATCGTCTCGGCTCATGCCCGGCCGGCGCGGCAGGCCCGCGGTGATCACGACGACGTCCGAGTCCTTGATGTCCTCGTACTCGAACGTGCCGGTGACCCTAGCGTCGAAATTTTCGACCGGGCCGCAGCACGCCAAGTCGAGGGCCTTGCCTCGGGGCATGTGCAGTTCCGGCTTGTCCTTGTTGGGAATGTCGAGCAGCACGACGTCGCCCAGTTCCTTGAAGGCGATCTGGCGGGCGCACTCCCCACCGATGTTGCCGGCCCCAATGACGCTGATCTTGGCACGCTTGAGCATTCGGACGGTCTCCTGAAGAAGTCGCTAACTGGACACCAACGAACTGGCCGAGAAGGCCACCGAATGCGCGAACATCCCCCCAACGCACTCGATCCCAACCTCGCGTGCGATCGTAGCGCACGGGCCAGATTCCGACACCACTCGGAACGGATAGCAGTGCTCAGTTTGTGGGATCAGCAATCACGACTGAGACCTCCGATACCCGGTCAATCGAGCCGGGAGGCGGCGCCATGGGCACGGGCATCTCGCGGCCCTGCGAGACTGCAGGGACCAACAGCGGCTGACCCGCCGCGAGTTCGCTTGTTTCGTGGACGACCAGGTCGCGAGCAACTCTGCCTGTTCCGAAATCAAACTGTCTGTAGACCTGTCTGAAACACGGCTGCCGTGCAGCTTCGACGCGCTGGTTCTGTGCAAGGTACTTGCTCACCGTCGCCTGGATGCGTGGCGCCGGCTCACCACCATGCCGACCACGAGCGAACGCAACCGGGCTGCCGGTCATGAACACGATTCCGGGTGCGGGCACGAACAAGTCGCCATCAAAGTCCAGCGAGAGCAGCGCCGAGATGAGGTCCGACGGATGGTCGAAGGAGTTTGCTGCTGAGTCTCGGGACTTCGGCGCGAGCCTCCACTCGGTCCCGCTCAACCATGTGACCGAGAGCGCTGCGCGGGCGTCGTCGATCATTGCTTCAACCTCACTCGGCAGCGCTTCGCCGCGCCAGAGCGCGTGACACTTTGCTGCGCTGTCACGGATGAGCATCTCCGCCTTGTCCTGCCCAACCGCTCGCTCGGCCTGATCGATTGCCCGATCGAGGTCGGCAAGTGCGTGCGTGACGGCTTGCAGCGTGATGAAGTGCGGGACGGCCGAGCGCCAACGGTCTCCCTCGGCATTGGAGGGAAGAACGGTTGAGGCTTGCACGATCGTCGTCCAATGTGCGAGCAGAGAAGTCCACGTGATCGCTGTGGGTGTCGGCGTCATCACGGCTGATCCTACTCTGGCGCATGTACCTCGATCCGAGAACGCTCGACCAGGATGATCGCTACAAACTCCTCATCGGCGCCATCGTCCCGCGCCCGATCGCGTTCGTCAGCACCACGAGTGCCATCGGCGGCGACAACCTGGCTCCCTTCTCGTTCTTTGCAGGTGTTTCGAGCGAACCGATGTCCCTGGCATTTTGCCCGGCGAACAAGCCGGACGGCTCGATGAAGGACACCCTGCGGAATTGCCTGCCACCCGGCCATGCCGACCTTGGCGGGCTTCAGGGCGAACATCCGGGCCAGGGCGAGTTTGTGGTCAACATCGTGCCCGAGCGTCTGGCGCATCGCATGGCCGCTTGCGCGGAGGCACTGCCGTACGGCGAATCGGAGTTTGACCTGTGCGGGCTCACTCGCGAGAAGTCGGTGGCGGTGTCCCCGCCCCGTGTCGCGGAGTCGCCCGTGTCGTTCGAGTGCCGAACGCTGCACGTGCTGCGGCTCGCGCGCAACGTGCCCGGCGGAGGCAACGTCGTGATCGGGCACATCGTCGGCGTGCACATCCGTGACGGGTTGGTCAACGAGCGAATGCACATCGATCCGACACTGCTTGACGCGATCGGCAGGATGGGTGGCCGGGGATACTGCCGGACGCGCGACCGGTTCGAGATGCCGATGGGTATCGAAGCGCTTAGGTCGGCGGGTCTTTAGCCCAGCCACACGGCCAAGAAGTCGAGGAGGTCCGACAGATCCCAAACGCCATCGTTGTTGTAGTCGACGGCCCCGATGAGCCAATATTCGAGGAACGCGAGCAAATCTTGAAGGTCCACAACGCCATCGAGATTGAAGTCCGGCGTTCCCCTGCGGCCGAACATGACGGCCTCGCGCACGGCCCGGATCGCGTCGATCCGACCCCACCCGTGCACCGGATCCCAGCCCGGAGCGCCAAGGTCCTTCGTCGTTGAAATCAGGACTTCTCGCACCTGCTCGGCGGTCAACGAGGGCCGGATCGATCGAACCAATGCTGCAACGCCGGCGACCATGGGAGCAGCCATCGACGTTCCGCTTTGCAGGCTGTAACCGTCCGGCACCGTGAAGGTGTCCGTCGTGGTCATGATGTTCACGCCCGGCGCACACAGGTCCATTTCGTTTCCAGCGGTCTGAAAGACGGCGGGCATGTCGAGATTGTCGGTGGCGCCAACCGCGATCACCGACGACCAGCGAGCGGGATAGCCGACCTCGGAGCCGGGCGAATTGCCGGTTGATGCCACCATCACAACATCGCGGGCCCGTGCGTACAGGACCGCGTCACGAAAGAACGTGGATCCCTGCGAGAAACCGAGGCTCATGCTCGCGACCTTCGCGCCCCGATCGGCCGCGAAGATCAGGCCGTTTGCCGTGGAAGTTTCTGAGCCGAACGAACCGGAGAGCACCTTTACGGGAAGCAGCGAGCATCCGGGCGCGATCCCCGCGATTCCGATCCCGTTGTGCGCTCTGGCCAAGGCGATCCCGGCGCAGAACGTCCCGTGAGAGAGGTTCTGATTGTCATCCGTGTAGGCGTTGTTGTTGAAGAAGTTGTAACCGGGAAGCACGTTTCCCTGAAGGTCCGGGTGACTCTGGCTGACGCCGGTGTCGAGAACGGCGATGACAACCGCGGAGTGACCGCGGGTGAAGCACCACGTTTCCGCCACTCGCGAATCTGCGCCGGGAACACCCGCTACGCCCTGGACGCGCTGCCCGGAGTTCAAGGCCCACCACTGGCTGTGGATGAGTGGGTCGTTTGGAAGACAACCGCCGTGCAAGCCACCGATCGTGTCGTCCTCGACGATCTCAACCCCGGACGACGCGCGGAGCCGCCTGCGCACATCTTGGCGTGCCACGTCATCGGCGAAGCCATCGACGATCACCCAGCGATCCAAGCCGAGTTCGATCGCGAGCGATGAATCGGCGGGCTGGTGCATCAGCGCCGACCGGACCGAGCAGTCCGGGTGTTCGGCGAGCACGCTCCGCAACTTCGCATGACCCATGCCACCGTCGGGCATGCTTTCGCTCATGCGAACAAGCAACGCAGGTGACGGACGCTGATCTGGAAAGTCGGACGACGGGGAAGACGCAGAGCCGTTGGAGTGCACCGCACGGAAGGGTTCGATCTCGTCGGTGATCGTCGCTCCGTCCACGGCCGCCGCGTAACCGACAGCCGCAGCGCTCACCGCAGCGATGGCCACGACTTGGTGGCGGAATCGAATGACGTTGCGACGCACCGCTCTCTCCTGCCTGCTCGCGGCTACCACCCGGAGGATCACGCAAACCGTTTGCTTCGCTGATTATCAGACATGGGACCGGTCGATGCAAGCAGAATTCGAGAGGTTCTGCCGGACCTTGACCCGCGGGCCGAATCACGCTTGGAAATACCGAACGAATAACGAACTCATTTTACTAACTCCCGCCGCTCTCCAGATCGCCAAAAGAGAAACGACAGACGCGACATTCTCGGTCGCATTTCAAAAAACTCTTGACACCAACTGATTCGTGTGCGACTCTTTGGCCGTCCCATAGCCACTGCGATCGCAGAAGGTGTGTGGGTTTGGCGAGAGAGAGCAGCTCGGCGTTTGGCCTGAACGGGCTCACACGCCGGGCGTGAGATCGATCGAAGCCTCATCGAGAGGCGCTTGGAGGAGAGACGAATGAACCGGATTCGGTGTGCATTTGTTGGATCAGCATCGGTGGCGGTGCTGCTTGCAGGCTCGGCTTCTGCCGACGTCAGTCTTCAGATCTTTTCGATCTCGGCGAGCGTGAACGGCGGTGGCTGGGAAACCAAGACGTTCTTCCGGCCGGTCGATCAGCCGCCCAACCCGATATCGGATTCATGGGTGATCCCTGCTTCACCATTCCAGAACGGGGCGCTGTTTGATGGCGCTGAAGTGTCGATCATCTACGACCCTGTCGTGACGCTGAACTTCAACGCGGCGGCCGGTGCATCGAACACAGCATTTGTGATCGACTCGCTGCTCCTGTCATTCCCGACGATCGGGAACCTTGAAGCCGTGGCCTCCGCCGCAGTGTCACTGACCGATTCCGGGCTCTTTCCTGACGGCAACCTGAGTTTCACAGGAGGCTTCGCTGGAAACAAAGCGTTCGAGGCCCGTATCAACAACAGCAGTTTCCTTTTCGCTTCGCTGCTCGATAACTTCTCGGTCGCCGTTTCCCCGGGCACAACGACCACCGGCCCGAGCGGCAACACCGGCCCCATCGCTCCTGTGATTGGTCTGGCGACGGCGACCAGCATCTCGTCCCACTTCTCCTTCACGCTTTCTGCTCGTGACCGCATCAGCGGCACGAGCACGTTCGAGATCATCCCCGCGCCCGGAGCGGGCCTGCTTTCGATCTTTGGTGTGGGCGCCCTTGCGGCTCGGCGTCGTCGATAACCCGCAACGATCAACGGCTGGTTCGATCGCTTGCTCAGCGTGCTTTGCCTCGAACGTCGTGCCATGCAGACTCGTCCGTGAGAGATACCTCCCAATGACCACCAAAAGCAGGGTTTCGCGGCTCTTGGCGCTCGGCACGGTTGGCGTGACCGGCTTCGTTTCGATCGCCCACGGCGTGTCGATCTCATCCAACTACATCACCGTCACGGCCAGCTCCGGCACGAACAGCGCCACGCTGACGGTGCCGTTGATCGACAATCCGTTCGACAATCTGCCGGCTGTTGATGACTTCAACAACGTCGAGGTGCTTCCCGGCATTTTCTTTACGGGTTGGGACTGGCGGAACGGCAACTCGATCGAAGTGCGCGACCCGAACACCAACGCACTCCTGCTTACGTTCGTCAGCCTTGGAGTGACGGCTGGCAACGCGAGTTTCACGAACGGTAGTCCGTCGCGCTACGGGTTCGACTTCGACTTTACGATGGTTGCCGGCCCTGGCGCGGTTGACGTGCAGATCCAAACGGGCGTGCTCTCCTTCGCTTCCGTCTCTTCCCCCTCCGGCCGATCCGATGTCGGCGTCACGCTGACGGATACCTCGGGCAGCGCTCCGGGGGCATCGGTTTCCGGCGGCTTCGCGGGGGGCACGGCGTTCCATGCCCTTTACAACGGCGGCAGCATTTTCCGGAACTACCTCGATTTCTCGGTGCCCTTCGCCGTGGGCCAGGATCAGTCCGATGCCTACGCCGACAACATGGTTCCTCCCGGCTCTTTTGATGGCGTTGGTGCAGACGTATTCAGCATGCAGGTCTCCTACTCGTTCAGCCTGACAGCAAACGACCAGTTCTCCTCAACGGGAACGTGGGTCATCATCCCATCACCCGGCGCGGTCGCTGTCGGCTTCATCGGGCTCTCGGCTCTTTCTGCTCGGCGTCGCCGCTGAGGATGGAAGCGTGTGCGTAGCGACCCGTCTGCGTTCAGGCAAACCGAGATTGAGTACACCCTTGAACGGCAGAGCCCCGAGTGACGTCGGGGCTCTTGTCATAGGCGCTCGTTTCGCCGACTCCGCCTTGACATCCGACTCAGTCAGGATGTTCGGGACCGGCGTCCGCTGCCGTGGACGATCCGGGCTCATCCGGCACAAAGCCGTCCATCGCTGCACGGCCGATCATCTCATAGCACGTGGCGAGCAATCCGACGAGTGGAAACCGACTGTCCGTGAATGGACTCGATCCCAACCGCCGCAAGAGCGGATGGGAAACCACCGGAGGAGCCGGCGCGAGATCCAATCCATCCAAGGCCACTCGTGAACTCTCGCCGCCGGACCAGAACGCGGTCGAGCCAAACTCACGCAGAGCCTCTTCCAAAGGTCGCGTCAGGTTGGCGTCGATCGCCACGTGCTGGATGTACACCGCCGCCGCTCCGCCTCCTGATCGAGCGAGCCCCGACAAAGCCCTCGCCTGCCGCAGTTGCTCGATCAACTCCGCGGCTTCCATGCCGCGAATTGCGAAAGCCGAAAGCGGCGAGCGAGCGAGCCGCTCGGCCGTCAGGTACATGATGCAACAAACGTGCTTGCACCATCGCACCGCCCCGCCCGCCCGGGGCGCGCGTGTCAGCACATCACGCCCTCGGAAGTCGTCGCATGTGCACGACAGTGCGAGTTCCTCGTCGCCCGCGGGGAAAAGACGAAGCCCCAGAGGTACAAAGAGATCCTCGATGTCCGAAGGCAACTCGCCGCCCAGCACGGCGGCGGCATATCTCGCTTGCTCGCTCATCGCGGCGACCACCTTGGCCCACGCCTCGTGGTCGAATGTCGGCACACGGATTTCCGTTCGATACGCGGTCGGAAGCCGCCCTTGGACTCGAGCGGAAATCAGGCCCGGACCGAACTCGATGGAGCGTGTCTGGCCGGATCGTGCATACTCAAGGCCCTCGGCAAGCTGTTCGTTCGGCGCTCGTTCCTCGGCTGGGCGCATCCATCGCTGTGACACCCAAGACCATCCCGCCGCGACTGGCAAAGAAGTAGCCTGCGCGGCATCTTGAGAGGCCGCCGTGGGCCGATACTCAAGCCGAACACCGCCGACGACTCGGCGGGGGTGCATCGTCGGTCGCGGGACGCGCGGATCGAACGTGCGGGAGTCGGCCTGGCGTGGCTCGCCCGCCTGGTTCGCGGGTGGACCGGGAGTAGGCTGCGCGAGGGGATCGTTCACGCGTCCACCCCTTCGACCACGGCTTCGGATCGGAGTGTCAGGAGATCACGGAGTTGTGTCGTGGACAAATCCGTCAGCCAGTCCTCACCACTGCCGATGATCTCGTTCGCCAGTTCCGTCTTGGCCTCGATCATCTCGTCGATCCGCTCCTCGAGCGTTCCCGCCACAACAAACTTGTGGACCTGCACCGATCGTGTTTGGCCGATGCGGTACGCACGATCCGTCGCCTGCGCTTCGACGGCGGGGTTCCACCAACGGTCGAAGTGAAAGACGTGGCTCGCTGCGGTGAGGTTCAAACCCACTCCGCCTGCTTTGAGACTCAAGATGAAGATCGGTGGACCACCGGCACCGGAGTCGCGTTCTGCGCGTCGACCCTGAAACTCGTCGATCATCCTCTGACGCTCGTGCGTGGGTGTGCCGCCGTGCAGAAAGAGGACTTCCCGGTCGAGCGAGCGTCGCAGCATGCCGGCCAGCAGCAGCCCCATCTGTCGGAACTGCGTGAACACCAGCGCCTTGTCGCCGGCGGCCACGACCTCGTCGAGCATCTCGACCAGTCGCTGACACTTGCCACTCCTCGAGATCTGCGGGAGCGTGCGGTCGCTGCCGTCCGCCTCGCTGCTCTGCGCGGACTCTCGCAGGAACTGCGCCGGGTGATTGCAGATCTGCTTGAGCCTGATGAGTCCGGCCAGCACAAGCCCTCGACGTTGGATGCCTTCGGATCGCTCGGCCGCCGCGAGCATGTCGCTGACGCAGGACTGGTAGAGTCTGGCCTGCTCGGGCGTGAGGTAGCAAAACTCCTTGCTCTCGACCTTCTCGGGCAGATCGCTGATGACGTTGGGGTCGCTCTTGAGTCGTCGAAGTATGAACGGCTGAACCAGGCCGCGGAGTTGCTGCGAGCGGTGCCGATCGTGATAGCGTTCGATCGGCAGACCGAATCGCTTACGGAAGTCGCCGGTGGACCCGAGATAGCCCGCGTTGAGGAAGTCCATGATGGACCAGAGTTCACCCAGCCTGTTCTCAACCGGCGTGCCGGTGAGCGCGATCTTCCGCGGAGCATCGATCCCTCGTATCGCGCGGGTCTGCTTTGCTCCCGGGTTCTTGATGTTCTGGGCTTCGTCGAGCACCATCCGCGACCATGGCACGCGGGAGAGGTCCTCGCGGTCGCGATGCGCCAACGCATAAGTCGTCACGACCATGTCGCTCGCCAACGCCGCGTCGACAAGCGCGGACCCGCTCTGTCGTTCCGGCCCGTGATGGATCAGCACGCGAAGTCGAGGAGTGAAACGTTGGGCCTCGTGCAACCAGTTCGGGACAACGCTCATGGGCACCACCAGGAGCGTCGGCGCGGCGACGGGCGTTTCTCGATCCTCGCCCGCACCCCTTTCTTCCAACACCGCGCGCTCGTGCGCAAGCAGCGCGAGCAGTTGCACCGTCTTGCCCAGCCCCATGTCGTCCGCCAAGCAGGCACCGAGGCCGAACCGATCGAGAAAGGCCAGCCAAGAAAGACCCTTGAGTTGGTATGGCCTGAGTGTTCCGATGAACCCCTTGGGCGACGGCAGCACGGGGAGTTTGAAGTTCTTCGATGAATCGCCGAACACGGCGTTGACCCAGCCCGTGGACTCCATCCCGAGGATGGACACACCCGTCTGTTCGGGATCGGAGGCGTACGCCAGCCGGAGCGCCTTGCCGATCTCCATGCGACCACCGGGGTTCTCTCGAATGAACCGCACGGCGGCTCGCACGTCCTCGGGTCGGATCTCGACCCAACGACCGTTCACCAGGACGAGCGGCGCGTGCTGCGCCGCCAGGCGCTCGAACTGCTCCAGCGTCAGCGACACGTCGCCCACGGCGATCTGCCATCGATAGTCGATGAGCGTGTTGAGTCCGATGCGTGCGACGCCACCCGCGGAGCCTGGCCTTGCACTCTCGACGCCGGTCGACCACGCTGAGAGATCGACGTCCTCACTCTCAACGATCATTCTTGCGCCGAGCCGCAGGGTGGGCTGATTCCACCACCCGGGGGCCTGCACGCTGATGCCCTGCTCCTCGAGCACGGGCTTGATCTCACGAAGAAAGCGGTACGCCTCGGTCGTGTTGAGTTCCAGCTCGGTCGGTTCGGGTTCGTCGAGGCACGACTCGAGCCGCTTGTACAGCCGGGATGCTCGCCCGAGTTCGCTCAGCAGCACTTCCCCCGGCGCTTCAACGCGTTCGCCTTCGATGATGGCCGAGCCCGACCCACCGCCGGGCAAGACCCACAAATCAGCAGCGTCGACGCTGACCTCGGGTCGGCTTGTGCTCTGCAAACCCAGCACAAGAGTCCAGCGAACGCCGTCGCCGGGCACTCCCGTGTCGGAGATGGCGCTCAGATCGATCGGCTCGCTCAGCCTCAGAACCAGCCGCCACGGGGCACCCGCGCCGCGCTCGTCCAATCCTCCGATCCACCGCCGCACACCCTTGATGAGATCAGATCGTACCTTTGCCGAGGTCTCTATGTCCGATCCCGCACCGAGCAAGCCGCAGAGCCATGCAACGTGTGCATCCGCCGATGGATCCCGGCCATCAATGGCGTCGATCAGTGTCTCCCTGATGAACACGCTTCGCACCAACTGATCGCACAGACGATGGATGAACGACTCGAGCATCAGCCAACCATCGTGCGATCTCGAATCGTGCACGGCTCGAACCGCGGCGGGCATCGAGGCCGCAAGAACAGACAGTCGCGCAAGGGTTGGCTCATCGGCCAGCCAGGCGTGCCAGGCGCCTCGCAACGCGCCCGCGCCGGCAGCACCGCCGCCGGCAGGGTCGGCCGCCTCGTGGACGAGCATGGGGACGACGCGCTGTTGCGACAACAAAAAGCGGACGAATCGCGATGCCTCAGCGAAGTACTTCACAGACTCGCCGATGACCACGTCTGCGTCGTCCACACTCTCTGAAGTCAGTCTCGATCGTGCGTCATCGAAGTCGGCCGAACCCGCGGGAGCGTCCACGAACTCGGCAGACGCGCCATCGACAGCGATTCGATCGCCCCGGTCCTCGAGGCGATCAAGCAGCTCCGGGATCATCGTGGGAGGAACGTGAAGGCAAGGAGTCTCGAACATCTCGAGCGCTGCCGCCGCGTCCGAATCGTCGTCACCCAACGCCAAGCGACCGACCGCGTGAGCCAAGTGCGGGCTCATCGACGGTGTCGGCCGCTCACCAATTCCAATGATCGCTGGCAGCCTCAATCGGACTGTTCCGACGGTCGGCCCGGCGTCATGTGTCATGCCTGCGACTTGCATCGCGCGGCCGTTTGGAACCGGGACCGATCGGCCGAGAAGTCTTATGACTTCATCGTGCAACCGAGCACCATCCGCGGCGAAGGGATGCGGGCGAACATCGGACGACCGCTCTGCAGTTTCCGCAGGTTCGGCGCTCGCCGAATCCTCGGCCCACAGGCAGAGCCGATCTTCGGACCAGACCGCGTGCAAGACGATCGTTCTTCCGTTGATCGGCGAAGCGAGTTGTGACACCTGCTCAGTGCTCATCTCCCCTCCCGATCGAACGCAACACCACGATCGCTCGGCTGCTTGGCCGCGCATCAAGAAGGTGGACCGTGGGAGACTGAATGAGGGCGCAGGGACTCGAACCCTGGACCCACGGATTAAAAGTCCGTTGCTCTACCAACTGAGCTACGCCCTCGAATCGAACCTGAAGCCGAACTCTACCAATGCAACGCCTTGTCCGAAGCGCGCGGCTGGATGATAGGCAGGCACCAGAAACCGATCGGAGGACGCGATCGCTCGAAACGAAACGCGGGCGAGCCGAACGGCTCGCCCGCGTGGGTTGATCAGTGAGCAGGGCCGGTTCAAACTTCACCGGCCCTCGCGTGCAGACCCTCAGAGACCCGATCAGGACGGTGATCCCAAGGCTCCCAAGGGTGTGCCGGGCGTACCGAACCCGCCGCCGAGAGCACGATCGAAGTGGCCGAAGAAGGTGACGATCGGAGTGGCCGACTGGACTTTGACGGAGAAGTTGGCTCGGGCTGCGCCGGGGATCGTGCCCTGTGTGCGACGCGTCCCGGTGATGAAGTCATGCAGATTGAAGATGCCCACGCCACGACCGGCGATCGATTGGAAGAACGTCTCGAACTCGCCGTTGTTGTAGTTGATCGTGATGGCGATGCGGATGTCGACGGGTTCCGGGTTGAAGACGCGGAGGTAGTTGCGAATGGCCGTGCCGTTCACGGGCCGGACCCCTTCGCCGAACAACCACTGCGTTGCGGCGAACGGCGAGACCACGGAGCCCGTGCCTTCGCCGAAGGAGTAACTCGGCAGGTTCATCGTGACCGGCGCGGAGGACTCGAAACTGACCGAGAAAGGCGTGCCCGCCGGGAACCCCGGGAGTTTCGAGATGTCGACCGTGCTGCGACGCATGCCCGGGGCGTCGATCGTGGTCCGGTACGAACTTCCGGTGGCGAGCGCGAAGGTCAGCGTCACGCGTGCGGACTGTGCGCCCGTGTTGACGATTGCGAGCGACTCGGCCGCGGCGTTGGTGCCGAATTGCCCCTCGGCCGTTGCACCCTTGAGCGAACCATCGTTGGCCGCGCCCAATGTGGCGAAACCGGCTCGCTCATTGACGTTGAAGTGCGTGAGCGCAGCGACGACCGGTGCATCGGAGTCGAGCCTCAACGACAACTTGCCAGAGAGCATCTGGTTGAACCAGCGCAGGTTCCAGCCGCCTCGCTTCTGACCCTCGATCGTGACGGTGCTGGTCTGAGGCTGCTGGTTGCTTCCGGCCTCCGGATAGACAGTCAGCGTCACTTTCGTCGGCTCGGTGGACGGGTTGTAGAAGACGATGAAGTCGCGGTCGCCCTTGCCAAGGTTCGCCTCGCCGAACGTCCAGATGGTGCTGGCCTGGCTGGTGAAAGCCTCACCGGTCGAGATCGCAAAGTCGTAGTGGCTGAAGTTTGCACCGATCGGCAGACTGGAGCGGATCTCGAGCGCGTAGGGCGTCATCTTGCGCACGCCCTCACGACCCGGGATCTCCGAGAGCACGCGCTCGGCGTCGCCCTTGCTGAACAGGTTCGGATTCGTGATCGTCAAACCGAACCGGCGGGTCGCCGTGATCACACCGCCCATCGAGTCGGTCGCTGAATCGAAGAGCACGTCGGGTGCAAAGTTGCCCTCGTAGCGAGCGATGACCACCACTCGAACGGATTCGTCGTGCGGGTTGATCATCGGGATGAAGGTGCTCGCCCGAGCGTTCGCGAAGCCTTCGGGGTAGTACAGCGCGAACGGCAGATCCGACGGCACGATGGAGCCGTCGCGAGGATTGGGTACAAGGTGGCCCGCGCCGTTGCCGGAATCGAGCCGACCGAAAGTCTGCAGCACCTCAACCTCAGAACCCATGAAGATGAAGTATCGGAACGAGACCGTCTCGGTCGGGATCAGCGTGCCGATGTTCATCGCGAGCGCCAGAGACTGGTCGGTGAGCGCACCCGCCGGATCGTTCACGCTGTTGATGACCTGGAACGGATCTCGCACGCTGCCCGGACGCTCGAAGGAGACAAACTCACCGTACGGGCCGTCTGTTGCGCCAAGGCCGATCACCCGGCCGTTGGAAGCGGCCGTGCCCAGCCTGCCTCCAGAGAGCAGCCGATTGACGGTTCTGGCATCGCCGCCATCGAATGCGAGGCCTTGATTCGGATTGAAGCCTTCAACCCACGCCACGTCGCTCAGAGTGTCGATCGACTGATTGACCAGCGTGACATCGATCGCCAGGAACGAGTCATTGACTCCGAAAGAAATCGAGCGCTTGACCGTCAGCCCACCGAAGCGCCCCGTGAGCGTGACACGCTGGTTCGCGAAGTCAGACTCGTTCACGAGCGTCAGCGGCAGATCGGCCTGTCCGCTCGAACGATCGTTGCGCCCGATGGTCCCGTTGATGTAGATCCCGAAGAACGACTCCAACTGGCCGAGCAGCAGGAACTCGTCGTTGCTGCGTTTGAGGCCCGTCGGGTTCGATCCTGTCGCTCCGAATGTCCCGGTCGGCGTGATGCCCACGCTGATGACATCACCAACGAGGACGGTCTCGCCCTGACCGATACCGCCGGCAACCGAAATCTCGACGCTGTATCGGCCGGTCGCGTCCGTCGGCGAACCGGAGCCGCCGACCTGCGGGTCATAGGCGTCGTTTCCGAAGACGAGCGGGTTGGTCGTGTTGCCGCCCGAGACACCGACATAGAACGTTCCGCCGTTGACAACGACAAACTCCACCACGCTCGACACCGAGCCCTTGCGCTTGTCGATCCGCAGTTCCTTGCCGCTCGAATCGAACAGACGCAGAATGGTGTCGAGTCCTGGCGTCTGCGGCGACGCGAACACGCGGATGGTGGTGCCCGAGTTCGCAACGAACCGGAACAGGTCGACGTCGCGAAGGCCGAAAGCGCCGTCGCCGATGTTGGCGATGAGCGTTCGGGAGCCGATGCCGTTGATGCCGGTCGGCGTGGCGAACGTGATCGTGTCGTTGTACTCGAAGGGTCCGAAGATGTCGTTGTTGAGCGTGAGTTCGAGCGACCAGGAGTTCAGCGTGCCCGCGTCCGTGGCCTTGAGATCCTGAATGGTCAGCGTCCAGAGGCCCGAAGCGGATTGCCCGTTGAACACATTGAGGTCGTCTTCGGGGATGTAACTGCCTGGGAACGGAGCCGTGCCCGCCCCGATCGGGATGGACGCCTGCTGATCGAACCGTGTGTTGGCGAAGTTGTCGCCCGACCCGCCGCGACGGTTGCTCAACACGACCACGTCGCCGCTCGGCCCACGGAGGGAGATCCGCAGATCTCCGACGAAGGTGTGCGTGATGTTCAGTCGCACGTTCAGGTCCGCGATCGTCCGGCCGTCGGTGATGAAGATGGTGCTCGTGATCGTTCCGGCATCGACGATCGCACGGGGCGTGCTGTTGGTGAACGTCCGCTGCTCGGGTGTCGGCGTGAAGACGTTGAACTCGATCGAGAACGCGCCGGTCGTGTCGCCCGCGATGCCCGAGCCAGCGATCGTTGAGAGGTAGTTCTCGTTCGGGAACGCCGAGACCGCGAAGTAGAAGAATCCGCCCGCTGCGACGAAGTACTCGAGTTTCGAGTCGAGCCCGTTGAAGTTGTCGTTGCGGGCGAGCTCGACACCGTTCGAGTCGAACAGGCGGAGCACGGAGTCGAGCGTGCTGGGCACCGGCAGCGACCTCGCGAAGACCTCAGCGCTCAAGAGCGAAGGACCGGCCGCAAAGACGCGGAAGAAGTCGACGTCGAGATTCTGGTGAACACCATCACCGATGACGAGATTGTCGAATCTTGCATAGCCGGTGGTGCTCAGAATCACCGGGGTGGCCTCGGAGATCGAGTCGTTAGGCTCCAGCGGGCCGCGGAAGATCACGACGTTGAAGTCGTACACCTCGTCCGCGCCGGTCGATTGTCCGCCGTTGAGGAAGTTGCCCTCGGCGTCCCGGAAGCCCTGGTGGAACAGTTCGAGCCGGTATCGATCACGAACCGTTTCCTGGGTGAGGCTGATCCTCAGCAGGTTGCCGTTGAGTTCGACCTTCGAAGGTTCGATCGGGATGAAAATGTCATTCCCGTTGAAAACGTTGTCGTCGTTGGCACGACGCAACCGGATGAAGTCGGTGATCGGCTGGCTCGGGGTCGCGATGTCCTTGCTGAACTGAACCGTGATCTCGCTGATCGGCGCCGTCTGCGGCTGCGGGCTGATCGCGGCGACCACCGGCCCGGGAACGCCGATGGTTTGCAGCGCACGGAAGGCGTTGATGCGTCCGCCCGTCGCGACGCGGCCGGCGAGTCCCGGCACCAGATCGACGCTCGCGTACAACGCGTCCCGCAACTGGTCCGGTCCGGCGAAACGATTCAGTGAGGCCATGAGGCCGATCACGCCTGCCGTGTACGGGGACGAAAAACTCGTGCCGTTGATGAACTCATAACCGCCGCCGTTCTGCGTCGTTCGCACCTGCTCACCCGGCGCGCCGACGTCGACCGACGTGAGGCCGTAGTTGCTGAAGCCCGCAAGTTCGTCACGGTTGTTGGTTGCAGCGACCGAGATGATGCGAGGATTGGGGAATGATGCCGGGAATGCCCGCTGGAAACCGTCGTTGTCGTTCGAGTCGTTGCCGGCGGCGGCGACGAACAGGATGCCCGCATCTGTCACCCGCGAAACCGAGATCTCTTCGGCGTCGTTGAACTGCTGGGCCTGCTCTCCAAGAAGAGCGCCGTAACTGTTGTTCGTGGCAACGATGTTCACGCCACGCTCTTTCATGAGCACGACGTAGTCGTTTGCGTTCAGAACCGCGAACTGCGGCGCACCGCCCGTGTTCGGGAAGATCTTGATCGGCATGATCGAGATCTGCCAGTTGATGCCTGTAACGCCGATGCCGTTGTTTCCAACAGCACCGATGATGCCGGACACCGCCGTGCCGTGGCCCTGTCCGACCGGATCGGTTGGGTCCGGATCGCTTCCGACCATGTTCCCTTCGCCCGGTGCGAAGTCCATGCCGTTGACGTCATCAACGAAACCATTCCCGTCGTCGTCGATTCCGTTACCCGGAATCTCCCCGGGGTTGCGGAAGATGTTGTCGCGCAGGTCCGGGTGATTGAGGTCGATGCCCGTGTCGAGCACGGCGATGACGATTTGCCGGCTTCCTGTGGTGAGATTCCAGGCTGCTTCGGCTTGTATGTCGGCGCCAACGATGCCGCCGGGGAGGTACCCCGACGGTTGACCGACGTTGTTGAGCGCGTACTGCGAGCCGTATAGCGCATCATTCGGCGCCAACTGACGCTGGTAGACCCGGTTCGGCGCGATCTGCCGCAAGAAAGAGAACTGCTGCTTGGCCTGATCAACCTTGGCTTCGGTCACTTGTCCGGAAGTACGCAGCTCAACGAACTGGCCCGAGATCGTCGGCATGATGTAGTCGGCCTGAACACCCATCAGCCCGGCGACCTGCTGCGCCCGCTGAATCGCGTTCTCCCGAGTTGTGCCCTCGTGGAATGTCAGAATCCACGAGTTTCGCACGGTCGGCACCTGCGTGCCTCGCCACTGAACGACCGTCTCTTGGTACGTTCCCGCGGCGGCTTGGCCGCTCGCCTGCGGCAGAGGCCCCATCAGCGTAAATGACAGCATGACGCGCTGCTCGAGTTGCTCGATGCCGCCCGCGTGCATGGACGAGACATCTCGCTCTTCGTTGTGTTGGCCTAACCGGCCACCAACGCGAGTCGAGGTACGACCCAGTACGCTCCCAACCCGATCGAGCCAACTGTGCATGTGGACTACTCCAATCCCCGCGGAGACGGGGAGATTCGATGCTCGCGATGCCGATCGCCGCGTTGACTCGCAGCCTGCGCGTGCGATCCGAACCCAACCTCGATCCGACCCATCCCTGCCGTGGTTCCCTCGCCACCCTGAGCGCTGTCGCTCTTCCCAACCCCTAATCACGTCCGGGCATCCTTGCTCTCAGACGGTACACCCCCTCCCAGATCATGCCAGCAAACCGAGAATCCAAGCGTTTGTCAAGCCGGGGGTTGGGCTTGCACAACCTCGTGCCAGAAGCTGAGGGGTCCATGCACACCGGCTGAGAGGAACCTCCGACGCATTGAACTGTTAGGATACTCGCAACCCAGCGGGTGCCATTGTCAGGCCGAACTGGCCTTCTGTCAATGGAAATCTAGTCTTAGCAAATACTTAGAGGAACATGTGCGAACTCAACCTCGACACCGTTACCGTCTTGTTCGGTCAGGTCTTGCATGGGCACTGGTTGGCTCGTCCATCGCAGGCGGTTGCCAGCAAGCAGCGATTCACGCACAAACCGCTCACACCGCCGTTTCGCCTGGCGTCCAACCTTGGCAGCAAGATCAAGTCAGCCAAACACGCACAAGGGGTTTTCCCGAGTTTCCATCGCTCAACCCCACCGGCGATTGGGTGGTCTTTGCGTGGGCCGGCGATCTTTGGGCGGTTGCAACAGCAGGCGGAGTCGCCAATCGCCTGACTGCCCACCCGGCCGAAGAGCGACGGAGCGCGTTCTCACCGGATGGCCGCCTGCTGGCCTTCGAATCCGACCGGCACGGCTCCCGCAACCTCTACTTCGGCGAGATCGGCAGTTCGTCGAACGGCGCCGGTACGGGCTTGGTGCTCGGACCGATCATGCGGGCTACTTGGCACCAAAGCGTCGACGGGCTCGGGGGATTTTCCTCCGATGGTCGTCGTCTGCTTTTCGCGACCGATCGCGCACCGACGATCTTCCGTGGCGCCAACTTGTTCTCTGTACCCGTCTTGGACTCGTCGGGAAGCACTGCGGAAGACCTCCCAACCGAACTGCTGACGGCTGCCTTTGGACAGATGCCCCGGGCAGCTGCCGTTGGTAGCACGGAGACCGTCTTGTTCGTGCGAGATCGCGCGGGCATGGAGCGGCCGAAGTACCGCGGCTCAGGCGCGCAAGAGGTCTACCGGCTGAACGCTGCCACGCAAGAGCCGACCCGTGTCACGTATTTCGACGGCAACGACAGCGAGCCGTTCGGCCTGCCCGACGGAGGCGTGATCTTCATCTCCAGCCGCGACGGTCAGAACAACGTTTGGAAACTCCCGGCGGGGGCGAGCGATGGACCCGGCCGCTCGGGAGCCGTTCAGTTGACGCGCTTTGCCCCGACCGGCGAGCAGGGCACCATCGCCCACGGCGTGCGTGACCTGGCCGTGTCGCACGACGGAAGTGTTGCCGTCTTTGCCGTTTGGGATCGCCTGTATCGGCTCGATCTGACCAAGCCGGGCGCATCGCCGGAACCGATCGACATCACGCTCCCTTCGGACACCTTGCAATTGGACATCGACCGGCGCTCGGCCGATCGCGAAGTCAGCGAGGCGTTGCTCAGCCCCGACGGGAAGACCATCGCCCTGATCACCCGAGGTGACGTCTTCGTTCGGAGCGTGCAGGAGGGCTTCCCGACTCGACGCGTGACGAGCACGATCGGACGGGAGCGAGATCTGGCATGGTCGCCCGACGGTCAGTGGCTGTACTTTTCGAGCGATGAACCCGATGAAGCCACAACGCCTCGCAGGTGGGGCCGCTCGGCGATCTGGCGTGCGAGCGTTGCGCTGAGCCGGGCCGATCTGACCACGCAGCCAACCCCGAGCGAGCAGGCCGGGGAAATCAAGCCAGAAGCGGAGCCCGAGAAGCCCGCCGAACCCGCGACAACTCCCCCACCGGAGCCTGCCCCGACCGAATTTGATCCACCCGCGAACGCCCCCGCCCCCCCCGTGACGGAACCGGCTTTGACGACTGCACCGGCGAAACCCGAAGATCCTGCCAAGCCGGCTCCGTCCGCGAGCGCGAAAGTCGACCACGGCAAGCGGTGGAACGAATCGCTTCGATTCACATCCGAGGCGTTCGTTCGCGCCGACGTGGACGTTCGCAACCCGAGCCCGTCACCCGATGGGAAGTCCCTCCTCTACACGAGAGGCCTCGGCGACCTCGTGCTGCGAGACCTGTCGTCGGGCGCTGACCGTGCCGTGCTCGAGTCCTGGGCCGCGCCGGAGTACCACTGGGCGGCCGATTCTCGCCACATCGTCATGTCGTTGATCGATCTGGATTTCAACAGCGACGTGTGGATCCTGGACACGAGCGGAACGGAACCGAGCGAGAAGGACGGATGGGAGAAGCTGCCCGGCGGTTGCTGGGCGGCCAACATCTCGCGTCACCCCGACACCGACGCCTCACCCCGCCTGAGCGCGGACGGGAAGGTGCTCGCGTTCCTGTCCGAGCGAGCCTCGCAGGAAGACGAGATGGACGTGTGGGTCGTCTACCTCGACCGCGAACTCGAGGGCAAGGCCGCGTACGAGATCGACGAGTACTTCAAGAAGGCGACCGAGGCCGCGGGCAAGGCCAAGCCGCTCGGTGCTGAAGACCCTAAGGCCAAGAAGGCCGAGCCGTCGGGACCGTCGCCCGAGAAGCCGCTGAAGTTCGACGTGTCCGACGCGTTCCTTCGTGTTCGACGCCTGACCAACCTGCCCGGCAGCGAGCGAGATCTGCAGATGACGCCCGGCGGCGACCGCGTCATCTTCTCGGCCTCGGTCGAGGGTGAGCGCAGCCTGTTCAGCGTCGACCACAAGGGCAAGGACCGCAAGACGCTCCAGGCCGGCGACGTGCGGGGCGTGCAGGTCTCGCTCACGGGCGATCGAGTGACGTTCATCCGCGCCGGTCAGGCCTCGAGCGCACCCAAGGCCGGTGGCAAGGTCGATGCGCTCTCCATCGATGCGCCGATGGTGATCGACGTTGCTGCGCAGCAGGCGCAGAAGTTCGATGAGGCCTCGCGGCTGCTGGGCGACCGCTTCTACCACCCGACGCTCAAGGACCTGAACTGGGAACTGATCTCGTCTCGCTACCGCGAACTCGCCGTCGCGACCCGGAGTTCGTCCGCCTTCAACCGCGTCGTCAACATGCTCTTCGGTGAGCTCGACGGCTCGCACCTGGGCATCGGCGGCGGCGAGCGCTGGAGCGCACCGGGGGTCGGCACCGGCGTCCTGGGCGTGAAGGTCAAGGCCGTGCCCGGCGGGTACGAGGTCACCGAGATCACGCGCAGCGCCCCGGCCGACCAGCCCAATTCGAGACTGTCGGTGGGCGACGTCATCGCCGCCGTGAACGGCCGGAGGCTCACCCCCGATGGAACGTCGTTGCCGAGCGTCGATCTCGATGCGGCGATGGCGGGCACGGCGGGCCGCGAGACGCTGCTGGACGTGCGCTTCAAGGCCGACGGCGCAAACGCGTCGGAACGCCCGCTCCTGATCACGCCGATCTCCTACGCGGCGTGGACCCGCCTGTCCTACGTCGATCAGACGCTCCACCGAAGGGCGGAGGTCGAGCGGCTCAGCAACGGGCGGCTCGGCTATCTCCACATCCGCGGCATGAACGAGGAATCGGTGCGCGACTTCGAGCGCGACCTGTTCGCGACTGGCAGCGGCAAGGACGGACTGATCATCGACGTGCGCGACAACGGCGGCGGCTACACCGCCGACATCCTGCTCTCGAGCCTGACGGCGCCGAGGCACGCGTACACCGCGACGCGCGGCGTCGATCCGAACACGGTCGCCCGCGACGTCTACCCGCGCGACCGCCGGCTGATCTACGCCTGGACACGCCCGATCAACGTGCTGATCAACCAGAATTCGTTCTCCAACGCCGAGATCTTCGCCCACGCGATCAAAACGATCGGAAGGGGAACGCTCGTCGGCACGCGGACGTTCGGCGGCGTCATCTCGACCGGCTCGCACACGCTGATCGACGGCAGCACGGTGCGCACGCCCTTCCGCGGGTGGTACCTTCCCGACGGTTCGGACATGGAGAACAACGGCGCCAAGCCCGACATCGACGTGCCGCAGACGCCCGAGGACGAGATCGCCGGGCGCGACCGGCAACTCGAAGCGGCGGTGAAGGAACTGCTCGAACGGCTCGACCGCGAGAATCGCTGATCGGGCTCGAACTTCGGTTGCAAGCCCGATCAGATGACCGCCTGACGCTGCGCAAGTTTCAGGAGCAAATGCGCGTGCCGCTCGGTGGCCCCCTGGTTGGCCAGGATGCAGGCCCGGCCGTTGGTGACCAGTTCCGCCCGGCGGTCGGGATCGTTGAGCAACCGCTTGAGCGTCTCGGCGAGCGCTGAGGCTTCCACCACCTCGATCGCGGTGGCGGCCTTGAAGGCGCTCACGATCTGCGCGAAGTCGGAATGGTGCGGGCCGATGATCGTCGGCACACCCATCGCGATCGGCTCGATCGGGTCGGAGCCGTGCAGACCGCCGAACGAGCGGCCCATGACCACCAGCGTGGCGAGCGCGTACGCCGCGCGCAGTTCACCGATGGTGTCGAGCAGGAAGCGAGCGACCGGCTCCGCGCGTGCGTGCTCGGCGTCCGTGGCGTCCGCGCGCGTCCGACGGATGCAAGCGCCTTCGCCGCCGAGCGCGGCGAACGCTTCATCGAACCGTTCCGGCTTTCTCGGCGCACACAAGAGTGATGCGTTCGGGGGCGTCGAGGTGTGCAGGAGCGCCTCCTCGCTGCTGAAGGGCGTGCCGCTGTCTCGCAGCGGACCCGTTGAGCCCGCCACGATCAGCGGCCGAGCATCGTTGCCGATCTGGCTCAGCCCGAAAGCCCGCGCTAGCGCCGCAGCGCCCGGCACTTCCTCTCCGGGCCCGCGCGGCTTCACCGCGTCCCACTTCATCGAACCGGTGATCAGCACGCGGTCGTCGGGCACACCCATCGCCCGGAAGCGCCCGGCGTAGTCGGCGTCCTGCACCGCGGCGAACGAGAGCCTGCCGAAGCTCCGCCGGAAGAAGCGGCGCAGCCGCGCGTAGCCCTTGAAGGACCGCGCGGAGAGCCGGCCGTTGATGACGGCGACGGGGATCTCCCTGCGTGCGCACTCGGCCACGAAGTTCGGCCACAGTTCCAGCTCCACCAAGCCGACCGCATCGGGGCGGACCGCATCCAGAAACCGGTTGACCGCGCTGGAGAAGTCCAGCGGGTAGCGCACGATCCGCTCCGGGCCGATGCACGCCTCGGGGTTCCGCGCATCGGCGAACAGCGCCCGGGCCCGCGCGATGCCGGTGTCGGTCCCGACGCTGACGACGACGTCGGCGTGCGGCCTGAGCCGGGGCACCAGCCCGCGCAGCGCGCTCACCTCCCCCACCGAGACCGCGTGCAGCAGAATGCGCGGCTTGGGCCCGCCGGTTGTGGCATCGCCCGGCGGGTCGGGGAGCCGGGGCAACCGCCCGAACCGCCCCGGCCAGTTGTCGCGCGTCTTGCGTGCCCAGACCGGGGCGGTCAGGGCCACGAGCGGGAGATAGGCGAGGTCGAGGCGGTTCATGGAAAGGGCATCAAGACATCAGGCTTTCGGCATCGGGCACCGCGAGATCGGATCGGGGGATTGAAGCACGGGAGCGGCTCCGATCGCGGAGGCCATGCGCCGATCGGATACCCACAACCGGGGAGAATGGGATCGCCGTGCGAAGACGATCAGGACCGGTGGGAGCGCGGCCCGGATCCGCAAAAAGCAACCTGTTCAGGTGGCCAAGCGGTCGAACACGGAGCCGTTGCAGCCCTGCACAGGTCCTGTGCATGCATGCAAATGTTCTGCGCATGCATGCAAATGTTCCGTGCATGCATGCAAAGGTCCTGCGCATGCATGCAAATGTTCCGTGCATGCATGCAAATGTTCTGCGCATCGATGCAGAACTCCTGCGCATGCATGCAACGCTCTTGCGCAGGCCCCCGGAATGCCCCCTCAGACGATCAAAAACCCCCTTGGCGCTGCCGGAACGCCGGGACGTCCCGATATCCCGCCCACCCCTACCCCCTCTTCCGGCCGACTCATCCCCACCCCCCCACCCCCCACCCCCCCATCCCCCCATCCCCCCATCCCCCCATCCCCCCATCCCCCAACCCAACCCCCATCCCCCCTGTTCGTGGCCCCGTGGCCTTTCCCCTCTGTGCCTTCGTGCCTCCGTGCCTTTGAACCTTCTCCAATGGGCAGGCGGGGACTCGAACCCCGGACCCTTCGCGTGTAAAGCGAACGCTCTGGCCAACTGAGCTACCCGCCCGGCCTTGCGCGCTGGAAATCCAAGCGCATGGCAACGTTAGCAGTGATCCGCGCGCGGGAACGATCGGCCCGAGGTCGCGGGAAGGGGCGGGGGGCGGGGGATGGGGGGGCGGGGGATGGGGGGGGCGGGGGGGGCGGGGGGGGCGATCAAGCGGACGGTCAGCCCCGTAGCATCCGCTGGATGCCCAAACCTCAGCGCGCCAACCTCAAGAACAGGAACGAACGGGACCATCGGCCAACCGAGCGGGCGGTCACCCGACGGCCGGGCCTGTGGTCGTTGGCGCTCGGCGGGCTGCTGCTCGCGTTGGCCCTCACCGCCAGCCTCGGTCTGGTCCGCCAGCACCTGACGGGTGTGAAACTGCCGGGGTGCGGCGGGTCCGGTGAAGGGGGGGAGGGGGGGGCCGAGTCCGCGTGTGCTTCGCTCGAGGCCCACCCGTTCGGGAGTCTCGGCGGGTTCCGGCACGGCCTCGGCGTCTGGCTTGGGGGTGGGGGGAGTGGAACCGCGGACGGAGGCGCCAGCGCCACCTTCATGGAGTTCGTCCGTGGTGAGGGCGCGGCCAAGGTGTCGCCCGACAAGGCGGTCTTCCCGACGAGCATGCTCGCCTCGGCGTTCTTCGCCGCGATGCTGGTGGGCTGGCTCGTCTGGAGCCTGCGAGCGACCCGCGCTGCGGATCCGGCCAGCGCGGGCGCGGGGCTGCGCGGCGTTGCGGGCCTGCGGACGCTTGCGCGGCTGGGGGCTGCCGCCTCCGGCGTGTACCTGGTGGTGATCGTGCTGGCGAACAAGCCGTGCCCGTACTGTCTGGCCGCGCACGCCGCGAACCTCTCGTGGTGGGCGCTCGTGGAGTGGATGGCGATGAAGCATGCTCGATCGACGAACGCCAAGACCGATGCGCTGCGCGCTGCGCGCGTGAACTGGGCGCCGATGGCCTCCGCCACGGCGGTCTTCCTGCTCAGCGCGGGCGTGCTCGGCGCGCTCGACGCCGGCAAGCGGCGGGATGCGCTGGCCAAGTCCGAGTCCGCGCTCGCGGACAGCCAGCGGCAGTTGCTCGCCTCGGCCGGACGCGCTGCGGAACAGCCGCAGGCGCCCGCGCGGCCGTTCGGCGAGCGCGGCTTCACCGGCCGCTGGCGGCTCGGCCCCGAGGAGGCGGTGGCGCGCATCGTGCTGATCAGCGACTATCAGTGCCCGCAGTGCCGGCGGATGGAGAACGAGGCGCTGGCGCTCGTGCAGAAGCACGCGGGCAAGGTCAGCCTGAGCGCCAAGCAGCACCCCAACGGCAAGGCCTGCAACAAGTACTACACCGCGGCGACGGACGTCCACCCCAACGCCTGCTGGGCGGCCCGCGCTGCGGAGGCCGCCGCGATCGTGGCCGGGGCCAACGCCGCGCTCGAGGGCAAGGACCAATGGACCGCGGCGAACGACGCTTTCTGGAAGATGCACCAGTGGCTCTTCTCGCGCGGGGGGAGTTTCACCGACGCGTCGTTCCCGGTCGATCTGGCCGCGCTGGGCTTCGACGCCCAGCAGGTGATCCGCGTGATGCAGGGGCCGCAGACGCTCAAACTGATCCAGGACGACATCGAGGAAGCCCAGTCTCTGGGGATCAACGGGACGCCGATGGTGCTGATCAACGGGGTCGAACTCAAGGGCTGGGAGGCTCCCCGAGCGCTCGAACGCGCGGTTGAGGCGCTGCTCGAGTCCGGGGCATCGGCACGCACAGCGCGCGACGATGCGCCCCCCCGGGCGAGCGAGAAGTACGTCGCGGACTGGCGCGATCAGCCCGTGCGGCCGATGCCCCCCGACGCGGTCGAACGGTCGATGGGGCCGAAGGACGCGCCCGTGCAGGTCGTCGTCTTCGGCGACTTCCAGGAGCCCAACACCGCCAAGGTCGATGCCCTGGTGCGCGGGTGGATCGACGGCAACATCCGGCCCGTGCGGTATGTCTTCCGCCACTTCCCGGGTGACAACACCTGCAACCAGCGCGTCTCTCGCGTCTTCTTCCAGCACGGCTGCCTGACGGCGCGCGCGGCGGAGGCCGCGGGCGTGGTCGGCGGTGAACAGGGGTACTGGGCGATGCACGCGTGGCTCTTGCAGAACCAGGCGAACATGAGCGTCGAAGCCGTCCGGCGCGGCGCAGCGGCCGTCGGGCTCAACGCCGATGCGGTCGTGCAGGCCATGAACTCGCCCGCCGTTGAGCAGGCGATTCAGGACGACATCGCCGCCGCGGCACGGCTGAACGTCGGGCAGATCCCGTGCGTGTACGTCAACGGCAAGTTCGTGCCGCGATGGTCGCGCGAGGGGGACGACGTCATGGGCCGGATCGTGGAAGAGGCGGCCAAGGCCAAGTGACCCCGGTCGCGATTACGGGCAGAACGAACCGAGATTCGGTGACCAGTCGCTCAGGAAGCCGAGCAGGTCCGCCAGATCGACCGGCTCGGGTTGGCCGATCGGGGCGGTGCTCACGTAGTTTCCGGGGCAGTTGCCGGGATCGGGGCAGAGTTGACCGAGATTCGGCAGCCACTGATCGAGAAACCCGAGCAGGTCCGCCAGATCGATCGGCTCGGGTTGCCCGGGTGGGGCCGTGTTCACGAAGTTGCCCGGGCACGGCAGCGTAACCGACTCGAGATCGGGCGTGATCAGAAGGACCACTTCGTACGGCTCGGGCGTTCCGGAGCGGTCGTACGTGATTGTGGCGTTCACGATCAACCCGCCCGCGGCCAGCGGCGAGGCGGGGTCGGTCGTGGTGCTGCCGGGCGTCTGAGCCTGGAGCAGCGACGCGTGATGGAAAGCGCCCGATGCGAGCGAGTCGCTGTCGCGGAGCGCGATCGACGTGATCTGGTACGGAGTGGCGGAGTTCGAGCCGGTGAACGAATCGCCTTCGGAGAGAATCCGCTCGATCCGGTACGTCCCAGCGCCGTCCGTGTTGACGGCCTTGAAGACGCCGATCCTGGTCGGTTCGAGCGTCGGCGTCCACGTGGCGGCAAAGTAAACGTTGCCGAGAAGATCGATCGCGGGTGCCGAGATCAGAAGATCGTCCGTTCCTGCGAGGGTTCCGATCGTCGCACCGTTCGGCCCATCGAGCACGCTCTGTCCGGGTCGTGCGGCAACGGACCACGTCTGAGAAGCCGGACCGGTCGCGGTGACCACGGCGATAAACTCACCCTGCACCGGATCGCTCGCGACCGCGGCGAGAACCAACTGGCCCGCGCCGTTGCGGCCGATCCCGACAGGCCCGTTCGCGCCCCGGAAAGCATGCTGCGACTTGTACTGATCAAACACCGCTTCGCCGGCGGCGTTTGCGGAGAAGCCCGGGGCGGTGATCGGCGAAGGCAACACGAAGGCTCGCGGTGTTCCGGCCGCGACGGGCGCGGTCTGACCGGACGAGTTGACGCCGAACGCGGCGATCGTGTTCACGGGGGCGGTAGCGCCACCGGCCGTTGGCTTGGCGAGCGCCGCAACAGTTCCGAGCGATCCGCCCAGCGGGGAGATCGGTGCGAACGTCGGGTTGCCGCGGTGCCCCGCGATCCCGGTGGGGCGGTGGGCTGATGTCGTAGCGCTCAGCGACGAGACCGAGGTGCCCGAGCGATAGAAAGCCCGCAGATCAAAGATCAGCGCCCGCTCGATGAACCCGGTCGCATCTGAGACGGCGGGAGTGCTGTAAGGAGCCGAGTCGTTCCGAACGATGTAGACCGAGTTGGTCGAGTCCGTTGCCGAGTTCACGCCACCCACCTGCGACAGCGTGTTGACCGCCGTCGCGCTAATTGCGGGGGCATCGATTCGCAGGATGTTGTCGCCCGCGATCCGATTCGCGGTTGTGTCGAGCGCCGTGAATGAGTCAGCGCGAAGATAGGCCCGCCCGGTTGTGGACACCGAGCCGAGCGAGAGCGTCGACGTATCGACTCCGGCTGCGCTTTGCCGCGAAGACGCCGCGTGAGTGCGCTCAACGAAAAAGCGATGGCTGTTGCCCGATTGACGGCTCACCAGAGCCACAACGAGGTTGGTCGGGTCCAACGCATGGTCGACGAACGAGACGGCGAACTGATCCGTGAAAGCGCTTGGCGACAACACACCGGAAGAAGCGTTCGCTCCTGGATTGATTCCCGGACCGGGTGTCGTCCAATGCGCATACGACGGCGCGGGCAAAGCCGGGGTCGTTGCAAACCGGGTCGAGACCGCTGACGAGCCGAGGATCTGCGTCCGGAACATGGGATCGAGATCGCGAGTCGCCTTCAACAACGGCGCGATCCTGAAACCGTTGCCCCATGAGGACGTGAGCGGCGAAGAGTCCACCGCATATCGGGTTCGGATCGTGCCGGCTTCGTAGGGCGACATCGCATCATTGCCGCCGGGAGTCGACGCCACCGAGTCCTGTCCGAGCGCACGCCCGGCGGTCAAGGTCAGGATGGCGACGCACACGACGCATGAACGCATGAACCTGCTCCCGGCCGCTGAAGCGACTTCCAGATCGACTCCGCGATGGTGCTGCCGAACCGAGCGGGTGGACCCGCCGCCCACACGCTGAATACTGCCCGAACATCGAGCGGGTTCAACCGATTCGGCACCACAACATTAGGCGTTGCGGCTTTCTGAACAGACTCGGACGAACCCTCGTCGGCTGGTTGTTCGGGAACTGGTACCATCGACGCGAGAGATGACCGTGCCGAACACTCCAAACGCAGTTTCGCCCAGCGATCGCGAGGCCGCTCCGCCTGCACGCCCCTCGGCACGGTTCTCCCTCTTGACGCCCGAGTGTGTCCGTATCGAGTGGGCCCCGGACGGCCGATTTGTGGACGAACCGAGCGTCTTCGCGACTGCGAGAGCCTTGCTCCGACCAATGCAGGTTGTGGTTACAAGCGACGACTCGCCGGTGACGTTGATAGCCCCGCGATTCGGTCTGAACTATCGGACCGACGGAAGGCCACCGAGTCCCGAGAACCTCGCGGTGACGCTTCACGACGGCACGCGCGTGTGGTGCCCCGGTGATCGACCGTCACGCAACCTCGGAGGAACGCTCTCCACGCTGGATGGGCTTCGCGGTCCGCGCCCTGTAGGTCACGGCCTGCTCTCTCGCGATGGATGGGCACTGATCGATGATTCCGATGGTCACCTGCTGCAGGACGACTGGGCCGTCTGTCGTTCGTGGCGCGGATACGACGTCGACGGCCGCATCGATTGGTACCTCTTCGTCTACGGCGATGACTTCGCGTCGGCGCTTCGGGCGCTTTCCATCATCAGCGGCCCGGTTCCTCTGCCACGCCGATCGACACTCGGGAGTTGGTACAGCCGCTACTGGCCCCACACGTCGGATGACTTCCGAGCAATTGCGCGCGAGTTCGACTCGCGCGGCTTCCCGCTCGACGTCATGGTGCTGGACATGGACTGGCATTCCGGCTCAGCGCAAGGACGCTGGACGGGCTGGTCGTGGAATCGAGACCTGCTGCCGGATGCCGAACGCCTGCTCGACTGGCTGCACGAGCGCGGGCTCAACGTCTGCCTCAACCTCCATCCCGCTGAGGGTGTGGGCAGTTGGGAGGAACGGTACGCGCCTTTCATGCGAGCGCTGGGGCTCGACCCGATCACCGGAGAGCGCTTGCCCTTCGACGCGGGCAACAAGCGCGCCATGCGGGCGCTCTTTGAAGAGGTGCTCGCTCCGCTCGAACGCTCGGGCGTCGATCTGTGGTGGCTGGACTGGCAGCAGGAAGCGATCGTTCGGAGCATCCCCGGACTGACCAACCTCGCGTGGCTGAACCGGCTGTTCTTCCGGCACGCGCGAACGAACGGCCGACGCGGCACAGGCTTTTCACGCTGGGCCGGCTGGGGCGACCACCGACACCCGATCCACTTCTCGGGCGATGCGCACACCGGCTGGCCGATGCTCGCCTTTCAGGTTCCGTTCACCGTTACTGCGGGGAACGTCGGCTGCTTCTTCTGGTCGCACGACATCGGCGGCCACTTCGGCCCCCGTCTGGAAGAGGCCTCAACTCGCTGGGTGCAGTTCGGCGCGATGAGCGGTTCCCTGCGCCTGCACTCGGCGCGCGAGCCGACACTCGACCGACGACCGTGGTCGTTCGGGCCGGAGCACGAGCGAGCGATGCGGAAGGCGTTCCGATTGCGGAGCGCCCTGATGCCGACGATCTACACTGCCGCGCGCGCCGCCGCTCGCGACACGCTTCCGCTGATCCGTCCGGTCTGGCTCGCGACGGGCGCTGCGCGGGTGCCGGCCGACGAACACGCGTTCCGCAGCCCGGATCAGTACCTGATTGGGAACGATCTGCTCGTTGCTCCCATTACCACTCGAGGCATCGGGTCGGATCGCGTTACCGATCGCGCGGTCTGGTTTCCACCGACGCCGAGCGGAGCATGGACGCACCTGGAAACGGGTGAGCGTTTCCCCGCCGGCAGACACGCGCTTGTCGCCGCGATGCTCGATGAGATTCCGGTCTTTGCCCGCGCGGGGACCGCGATCGTCATGCAACCTCCATCGCCAAGGATGACCGCGTGCTTCGGAGCCGCAGACGCACAACCAAGCGGTGATCGAGCCTCAGCCCGCACGCACGAAGCTTCCGAGCAATGCGATGCGGAGCAGGCATGTGTTCAACACCTTGTGCTCAGAGTCTTCGCGCCCGCAACGTTCCCATTCGAGTTCGAGACCCGGCTGTACGAAGACGACGGCGAGTCCGAAGTCAGCGAGCACGGGGACTCCGCGACGACACGCCTTTCGGGCCGATGGGATGCCGAGAACGACGATCGTGTCACACTCGATCTGACCATCCACGGCGCTGATGGGCACTACTCCGACCAACCCAAGGATCGGCGATGGACGATCGAACTTGCGGATCCGGGGGTGTCAATCGAAAAACTCCGAGGTCGGGTTGCATTCCAAACCGCATTACGGGAAGCGACCGGACCGAGCGAGTTGCCCGCCGCACGCTGCTTGCTCACGCCCACTTGCAACATCCGCGAGTCGCTGTCGCTGCAGATCACGATGCTGCGAAGTGACCCCCTCAGGTCTTCGCTCTCACATCGCGCCCGCCGACTCTCTGGGATGCTCGACACACCCGTCGGTCTGGCTGATCTATACGGCCCGCTCAGTACGCTCGGGCGATCTGCCACCCCTCAGCATGAGGCGTTACTGAACCGCGCATGGGCCGTCGCGGACGGACTCGGCCCGGTATGGCGCACGGTCGGCCCGTGTGCTCAGCCCGGCGTCGCACCACCAGTCGTGGTGATCGCGGATCCGTTCGATCACATCGATGCATCTCGGCCCGTTCGGCTGGAACTGATCGATCGTGTCGGCGACTTGGACAGCGTGGTCGAATCGCAAGTCTTCTCTGCACGCTCCGTACCAACTATGGACATGTGTCTCTGGCCAACGACCGATCGACCCGCCGAGCCCCCGGTTGGGCGCGCCGCCATTCGGTCGGTCAGACTGACCGCCGTGATTCACGGATCCGAACGCGTGATCACTCGACACGTCGAAACGCGGCGTCGACCGATTCGTGCCTGGCGCGTGCAAGGCCCCTTCGACTGGGACTGGCGTTGGGGAATCGGCATGCATGCTTTGCCTCCTGAGCAAACCGAACCCGTCGACTCCGACTCGATGCAGGGGCTGTTCTCTCCGCACCATTTCCCCCCCCATCCACACGCACCTCCCATCACGCCGATGCATGGAGTTCAAGCAGACGCTCGATCGACGCACACATCGGGGTGGACACTCGGCAGGACCTCTGCGTTCTGGGGGCTCGATCTTGCCGCCACGTTCCCGGATCGACGCGGTGCGGCGTGGGCAGAGGCGGTTGTGATCAGCAGCCGACGACAGCAAGCGGACTTGCTCTTTGAAACGGCCGACAAACTCCTCGTGCGGCTGCACAACCACCGAGTCTTCGTTCTCGACGATCACTCAGGAACCGAAGCCGAGTCGATGACCTGCCGATGCGAACTGCGAGAAGGCTGGAACCTCTTGCAGGTAAAGCTGACCCACGGATGGAACGACTGGGGCCTCAACCTGTTCATCGACGCCCCACACCCAGTGGAAGAGCAACCGGTCATGGCCGAGTGATCGGTGCCGGTCAATGATCCCGGATGCTGAAATCTGACGCTTCCGACCGCTTGACCCCCTCAGACCATTACACGCAGCTCCGCGCGCTGCTACGCGAGGCCGCCACCCTCGGATCGGTTGCGGGGTTGCTGAATTGGGATCAAGAGACGTACATGCCGCCCAGCGCTGCTGAGCACCGGGCTGCGCAGATGGCGATGGTCGCAGGCCTGGTTCACGAGCGACGCACATCACCCCGCATCGGCGAACTGATCGCTGCCTGCGAGTCTAGCGGCGTGGCGAAGTCGGATCCTGATGGGGCCGAAGCCGCGAACCTCCGCTGCATTCGACGCGACTACGACCGGGCGACTCGACTGCCCACGAAACTTGTCACGGAACTCGCGCACACGGCTAGTCTGTCGCAGGAGGCGTGGAAGAACGCCAGGGAGAAGTCCGACTTCTCGATCTTTCTGCCGTGGCTTGACAAGATGGTCGGCCTGACACGCCGCAAGGCCGAGTGCTTTGGTGTACCGGCGGGGGGCGAGTTGTACGACGCACTGCTCGAGGAATACGAGCCGGGCGCCACCGCGAAGGAAATCGACGCCATCTTCAAGCCGCTGGCCCTGCGGCTCAGCACTCTGGTTCAGGAACTGACCGCCAAAGGAAAGCGTCCCGATGATCGATTCCTGAACGTGAGTTTCGCCCCCGCCGGACAGCACGAGATGGGGCAGTTCGTGCTGAAGCACATGGGTTTCGACTTCAACGCCGGCCGACTCGACACCACGACGCACCCGTTCTGCTCGGGGATGGCCCCCGGCGACACCCGTCTGACCACCCGGTATCGCGGAGAGCGGTTCGCGGATGCGCTCTACGGAACCATGCACGAAGGCGGCCACGGACTGTACGAGCAGGGACTCCCGAAGACCGGTTCATCATCTCGCTGGGGCGAGCCGCTCGCCGATTCGACCTCGCTTGGAATCCACGAGAGCCAATCTCGGATGTGGGAGAACTTCGTCGGTCGCAGCCGGGAGTTCTGGGAGTGGCTTCTGCCGCACGCCCGCAAGTTTTCGTCCGGTGCGCTCGACGGGTTCTCGCCCGAACAGGCGTATCTCGCGGCGAACATCGTGACACCCAGCCACATCCGTGTGGAAGCCGATGAAGCGACATACAACATGCACGTCATGCTGCGCTTCGAACTCGAGCGAGCGATCTTCGGTGGCGGACTGAAGGTTGCGGACCTGCCGGGCGAGTGGAACAGCCGCTTCAAGCGGCTGCTCGGCGTCGACGTTCCCGATCATCATCGCGGTTGCCTTCAGGACGTGCATTGGTCGTTCGGTCTGATCGGGTACTTCCCGACCTACACGCTCGGCAACCTCTACGCCGCGCAGTTCTGGGAGACGATCCGCTCGGACATCCCCGATCTCGACCCCAAGATGGCCCGGGGAGAGTTCGCCGACCTCAAGTCCTGGCTGAACGATCGGATCCATCGCCATGGACGTCGCTTCCAAGCCGGCGAGTTGTGTCAACGAGTGACCGGAAGGCCATTGAGTTCCGACCCGCTCATGCGACACCTCGAAGGCAAGTTCAAAGCCGTGTACGGGATCTGACTCCGGTTGGCGCCGTCTTGGTTGCGCCGGCTTTCTGGAAGTCGATTGAGCGGGTATGCTCGCGACCACATGACGGTCGGCCCACACACTCCCTCGAACGCTGCTTCACGAATCTGGATGCCGGTCGTCGTCGTGGCCGGGGTCGCCTTTGGTCTCTCTCCGTGGGGGTCTCCACAGGTCGCACTCGGGTTGGGCATTGTTCTGGCTCTGCTGGGGATCTCGTGGCGTCCCGACTTGTTGCGTTCGGCCAGCCGGGGGTTGATTCAGGTCTGCGTCATTCTGATGGGTTTCACGATCGACCTGCACGAAGTGGCGCGGGCCGGGCTCGGCGGTGCAGCGCTCTCGGCCGGAACGATCGCGTTGACGTTCGTCCTAGGCCTCCTGCTCGCCGCCGCGTTCGGAGTCGAAGGCAAGCTGGCCACGCTGCTCTGCTCCGGCACGGCCATCTGCGGCGGCTCGGCCGTTGCCGCAACCGGACCGGCGATCCGCGCATCGGATCATGCCATCTCGGTTGCGCTCGCATCCGTGTTCATCCTGAACGCGGTCGCGTTGTACGCGTTCCCGCCGATCGGTACCTCGCTGAAACTGTCGCAGGCTCAGTTCGGCGCCTGGGCCGCCGTGGCGATCCATGATGTCTCGTCGGTCGTGGGCGCAGCAAAGACCTACGGCGAAGCGGCCACGGCGGATGCAACGGTCATCAAACTCGCTCGCGTGCTCTGGATCGCGCCGGTGGCCGCGGTCGCCGGATGGTGGTGGCGCCGGCACGATGCCCGTCGATCCGGTGATCCGATCGTGCGTGTTCGCTGGACCTTGCTCGTGCCGTGGTTCGTCGGCGGATTCGTGCTCGCGAGCGTCGCGCGAACGCTGCTCCCCGGCCTGGAACCGATTTCGCCTCAGATTCGGCAGACGGCCAAGGCCGGCATGAGCGCAGCGCTCTTTCTGATTGGATTGAACTTGTCCATCCGAGGCATCCGCGAGGTCGGTTGGCGAGCGCTCGGCATGGCCGTCACACTGTGGGTTGTGCTCAGCGTCGCGTGGCTGCTCATTGTCCGAGCAACCATCACGTGATCGCCGCTAGACGCCCTCACCGTCGATGTACCCGTCGGCGTTGCGGACCGTCACAGTCGGGGAACATGCGTCGTAGGTGTTCATCCGTTGGATCGGAGGCGAGTAAATGTGCAGCGTGATCAGGTCGCGGTCGGGCGCCTGCGTGTTCGCTACCTGATGGATGTCGTCATCTTCGGCCGCGCACAGATAGCCGGGCGGCATCTGCGTGGTCCGCTCCGGCACGACCAGCCCAGACTCGGACCGATGGAACCGGATCTCGGTGCCCGTGCCTTCAACGACCTTGAAGGCGCAGGACGACCCTTTGTGATCGTGGATGGGTGTGGCATGACCGCTCCGCCAACACAGGGCCAGCAACTCGAAGTGCTCGCTGGCGACGATTGTGTTGCGGACATAGCCGCGCGTACCGAATCGCAGGAACGGCACGAGATCGCTTCTCATTACCGTCGCCGATCGAAGAAGCGTTTCGAGGGTGCTCAGGCTGGCACGACCGCCCAGCGACCGAAGGTACGAAACAAGTTCGGTCAAGCACTCAGGTATCGCCGCAGAGCGGGGCGGTGACTGAGTGTTCTGACTCGCAAGGACAGAGGACATCATGACAGTTTATCACGCACGGCCCGTTGTTCCGGGCCACCATCGCTTGAAACCATGCAACTCACCCGTCAAACCCGTTCCCGTCCGAGGCAATCAACCAGGGATTTGGCGTATAACTCCATCTGCGACAGAGAGTTGTACAACTGGCATGAGAGGCGGGCGATCCGCTTGCCTGAGCCTGGCATCACAAAGACCGGCGCCTGCGCCCGGCAGTTGCCATAGACATCCTCCTGCAAAGCGTCGTGGTACCTGCTCGTACGGACGGACACTCCGCTGGGGCGGTCAGGCAGAGGCACGGAGACCATCGACCCGATCATGCTGTCCGGCGCTGGGGATGGAATGCCCATCGCGGAACAGAGCACGTCTCTGCCTCGAAGGGCCAGCAATCGGTTCCGCTCCATCAGACCGCTCCATCCTCTCGAATGCAAAGAACCGAGGTAAGCGACGCACAACGGCACGGTCAGCCAAGCCGCGAAGTCACGCGTGCCGCAATAGTCGAACTCGAGCCACAGTCGAGGACGATCCGTACGAGGCGAGTTTGCTCCGTGGGAAATGACCGCGGGCCTGATCGAACTCCGGCGATCTTCTCGAACCCACAGGAACCCCGCCCCTTTGGGGGAACACAGCCACTTGTGACAGTTTCCCGTGTAGAAAGTAGGATTGAGTGTCCGAAGATCGACCGGCACCATACCCGGTGCGTGAGCGCCGTCGATCAGCGTGTCGATGCCGCGACGGTTGCACTCGGAGACAATCGCTTCGATCGGCATCACCAGCGCGGTCGGGCTCGTGACGTGCGAGATCAGCACCAGCCGCGTTCGGTCCGTAATCGCGGCGATGATGCGCTCGGCAACCTCGGCCGAGTCCGACAACGGGAACGGCAGATCGATGGTTCGGACGCTTGCGCCCGCCCGCTCCGCCGCACGTCCGAGCGCGTTGTTGCAGGCGTTGTACTCGTGCGTGCTGGTCAGCAGTTCATCGCCAGGCCTGAGATCGAGCGAGCCGACGACGGCATTCACACCCTCGGTGGCGTTGGTCACGAAGACCAGCCCGCTCTCGTCCGCGCCTGCAAACTCCGCAAGCGACCTGCGTGCACGGTCGAGCAGTTCTTCGAGATCCTCGACGATCATCCGCAACGGCTCGCGCTCAAGCCGCTCTTGAATGGACCGGTACTGCTCGAGCACCCAGATCGGGCAGGAACCAAACGAGCCGTGATTGAGGAAGTGAACCTGCGGATCGAGCGGCCAAAGCGATGCCCAAGGAGACGGATCCCGAAACCCGTCGATCGGATCGGCGCTCGATTCGCGTGCTCGGCGGTCTCTTTCAGGCGCTGACATCAAGCGACCGTCCGACATGCACGTTGGTCGCGGCCGCGTTCCGATCCGAAGGATGACGGTACATCGGGAACGCGTTCACCCGCGACGGCGACGCCGCAACGCCAGAACCTCGATCACTCCCCGATTCGACTCTAGCCGCGGGTTCATCGAACTCGATCGAACCCGGAACGATGGCGCCCACCAACCGGCGGATCTGCGGATCCTGCAGAGCGCTCGGCTGTTGTTCACGCCCGATGCGTGCAACAGGGTCGACAGGAGTCGCGACAATCCTGTTCGAAACAGGTTCGACAGGCCGGGCGTTGTACGCCCGGGCGATGTGGAACGGCGTGGTCGGCGGGATGTTTGAGTCGATGCGCATAGTGATTCAGACCAACTGGTCTTCGGCAATCGGGACGAGGCTCATCAAGTGTGTAACGGGATCGGGACTTCGCCAACATCCGCTACGAGCCTTGCCACGCCACCAAAACAGGGGGCCGAGGCTTACTGCACGCTGCAATCGACCGGTGACCGTCACCGAACCACCGATGTTGTCATCGTCTGAATCGACACCGATCGGACGTCAACAACGGGCTGTGTCGCGTGCGTCACCGAGTGCGCGGTCCCGTTGCTTCGGGTGACGTCGGCGGAAGTCGGTGTTCGATCTTGCTCTCCACTTTCCGTTGCGTTGTAGGCGGAAGTTGGTCGGATCGCTTGGCCCTCCTCCGGCTTCCGGAAGAGCGCTCGGATCGAGCCGTACGCCTCCGGATGCGCCTTGTGGGCACTGACCTCGGCATGAACGAGCGAGAAGGAGCCGAAAAGCGCGCGGATACTCGTCTCGTCCATCGGGTGCGGGTGCATGTGGTCTCGGTGATGGGAGAGATCCACGAAGAACCAGAGCAGCCCGCCTGCCTTGAGCAGACGGTGCATCTCGGCGACGACGCGTTCGGGGCTGGCAACATGGTCGAGACAGTTCTCGTTGATCACCAAGTCGGCGAAGCCCGCCGGCAAGGGAATGCGCTCGCCCGGTGCTTGGATGTACACAACGCGATCGGCCGCCGGCGGGAGCAGCCCCTCCTCCGAGTACCCCTTGGCGATCGGATCGACGGCCACACAACGCTTCCAACCCTTGCGTGCAGCCGCGACACTCGGGTACGGCCCTGCACCGATTTCAACCACCGATCGCGCCGCACACCAGTCGTCGATGTCTCCGGGCTGGCCCTGAACGGGGAGAAACAACCACTCGCTCAGTTTGATCAGCCGCTGGCGCTGCCATCTGCCGAAGACCGCCTCGAACGAGTCTCCGTATTGTTTCTGAGATCCGCCCTGTCGGATAAGCCATCGCCAGAAGTGGAGTTCGGAGGCGTACTTGTGCGCATCATCAACATCCACACCAAGCGTTCGCTCGATGCGGTCGAGTCTCTCGTGGATCCCCCGAACCCCCGGCCGCATGACCTTCGCGGCCAGCGGTCGGAGAGCCCTGCTGATTCGGTCGCTCAAACTCATCTGGTGCAAGCATACGCGTCCGTGGCGTGTTGACCCGCCAGATCCGAGGCGATCCGTGGTTCGCCGCCTCTCGATCCGGTCTTGCAACGACCTCAGCAACGACGCCCGGCCACAAGGTTCGCATGGCCGCACACAACGCCTCGCCGCGAATATCGTCAGAGCTCCTGTCTGAGGGTTTGATCGGCCGATGCTGGGAGATTCCGAGCCGAGACTAAAGAGGG
>JAHBXK010000017.1 GCA_019636535.1 Phycisphaeraceae bacterium
CACCGCCCCCCCCCCCCCCCCACCCCCACCCTCAGCGCCCGCGTTCGGGCCGGGGCAGACCTCGTTGAGGTCGAAGCCGATCACGCGCTTCTTCGAGCGCGCGAGCGCTACCAGCAGCGCAGCGGCCTGGTTGAAGGAGAGCCCACCCGGCACCGGTGTCCCCGTGTGCGGGCAGAGGCTCGGGTCCAGCCCGTCGATGTCGAAGGAGACGTAGACGCACGCGGGGAGTTCGGCCACCACGCGGTCCATCAACGTCGGCCACGGTGTGCCCGACCACTGCGCTCCGCACAGGTCGACATCGAAGTGGATGCGGACGCGATCGGGGTGCGCGCGGGCGTAGTCGAGTTCCTCCCGGCAGTAGTCGCGGATGCCGACGCTGACGAGTTTCGTGACGCCCGGCAGGTCGGTGAGGACGTTGCGCATGATCGAGGCGTGCGAGAAGCGGAAGCCCTCGAACGACCGGCGGAGGTCCATGTGCGCATCGACGTGGAGGATGCCCAGCCCGCCCGCGGCCTCGGCGTCGCCGTGCGAGGCCAGGTGCGCCAGGTGCTCGCAGCAGGCCCGGATCGCGCCGTACGGCGTCGAGTGGTCGCCGCCGATGAGGCCGGGTGTGGCGCCCGCGCGCAGGGCGCGCAGGAACTCGTCGTGGGTGTACTCGTTGCACGCCCGGCAGGCGTCGTCGATCCTCGCGACGGCCTCGCGGTCGGCGTCGGTGTCTTCGGCCCCACCCCGCGCGATGATCGGCTCAGCGAGCGCCCGCGCATCGCGCGACAGGGTTTCGATCGCCTCGGGGATGATGAGCATGCGGATCCCCGCGGCGTAGACGTCACCGAAGTGGTGGTCGAGGAGATCGACCTGCTTCGAGGCTTCGAGGATCGCCGAGGGACCCGCCGAAGCGCCACCGCCGTACGACGTGGTCGCGTCGAAGGGACAGGGGACCAGCACGATGCGGGCGTCGTCGTTCTCGGAGGAATGGGCGGGGAGACCGAAGATCCCGGAGTCGGGCGCAGCGGCGGCGTTGGGGTCGAACGTCATGCCGGGAGCGTATCAGCCAGCGCTGCCGCGCGGCCCCACGAGCAGGAACCGGCCGATCTGGGCGTCGAACTCCTCGGCGGGTGAGGCCGGATCGACCGCGCGGAAGCGGTAGTGCCCCTCCATCGTGCCCCACGAGGTCTCGAGCGGGCAAAGGCTGGAGTACTCGAACGACTGGCCGGGACCGAGCAGCGGACGCTGCCCCACGACGCCCTCACCGCGCACGACCTTGCGGTCGCCGTCGGCGTCGATGATCGTCCACTCGCGCGACTCGAGCCGCACGGTGACGGCGGACTCGTTGGTGATCCGGATCCGGTAGGCGAAGACAAACTTGTGATCGGCGGGGTCGGACTGGTCGGGGAGATAGGAGGGCCAGACCGAGACGCGCACACCGTGGGTGGTCCGCTCGGAACTCGGCGCAGCGGCCGGCGACCTGTTCAGCGCGTTCTGGGCGATGGGGGTGGGCGTGGGCGTGGACTGCGTCATGGCGTGCTCGGGGGGCGGGGGGCGGGGGGAGGGCCGGGAACGGGGGGGGCGAACGGAGAAGAGTGCATCGACGCTCCATGCTCCGATGCGTCGAAAACGGTGGGGAGGTTGCGTTGGGAGCGGGTGAAGATGCGTGCGGGCCTGCGGGCGAGGTGCGGCGAGCGTGCGGGGGCCGAGCGGGGAAGTGCCGACCCGTCCGCTGACCGAACTACGTGCCCTGCCCAGCGCTGGATCGCATCCCCACGAGACGCGCGGCTTCGGACAAGCCGCTGCGCAGATCATGCGCGAAACCGTCCGCGCCGGTCGATCTCCAACTGTCGCGGTTCCCACCGGCGAACGCGGCGCCGCCGACGAGGATGCGCGGTGGGGCCTTGCCGATGCCCCGCGCTGCACGCACGGTCCGGATGATGTCGGGGATCTGCGTGGCGAGCGAAGCGCTGACGGCGATCAGGTTTGCGCCGAAGTCGTGCGCGGCCTGGGCCCAGTCCTCGGCCGGGACGCTTGCGCCGAGGAAGATCACGCGCCAGCCGTCGGCCTCGAGCAGGTCGGCGAGCATGCGGACACCGATCTCGTGCGCGTTGCCGTCGACGCTCCCCGCCACCACGGTGAAGCCGTTGCGCGGCTTGCGCTGATGGAACGGGTAGAGCAGCGAGACGACCATCTGCGTGGTGCTGGTGGCGAAGTGCTCCTCCCCGACGGAGGTCTCGTTCATCTGCCACATGCGGCCGAGTTCGTGCTGGACCGGCAGCAGGACCGACTCGAAGATCTCGAGCACGCTCGGCCGGACGAGGTCGGGATCGGTCCCGCGCGCGGCGGAGAGGACGAGTTCCGCCGCCGCGTGACGGTCGCCCTCGAGGATCGAGAGGAGGTACTTCGCGGCCAATCGGCCGTGCGGCGTGTCGGCGTGGAGCCTGCTGGGAACGTACTCGGGCGCCGAGTCGAGGCGATCGATCGCCCGGCGGACAATCGCCGATGAGCGAGAGCCCTGGGCGCTGGGCAACTCCCGCTCCAGCACGTCGGCCATGGCGATCAAGCTCTCGCGAAGGTCGTGGATCGAATCGTCGCCCGCACGCGCAGCGAAGGCGGCCTTGGCCCACTCCACCTGGTCGATGAACAGCGTGTCGTGGCCCGCGATGAGCGCGGCGGCCAGGTCGGCCAAGCGCGACTCGATGTTCCGCTTCCAGTTGGCCTCCGCGTTGGGCTGGTATCGGCCACGGCAGGAGGGCCGTCGCTCGAAGAGCGCTTCCACCGTCAGCGCTGCGAAGGCCGGCGCCCCGGTGGCGATGAGTTGCCCGGCGAAGGCGTTGGTCGAGGTGGACATCGCACAAGACTGTACCAAAGTCGTACCCCGCGAGACCCGGTGTGGGAGCGGGCTCTTCGGTGCTTTCGGGAGATCCACCGGCTCGGATGCGGATGACCGGGTCAGCGCTGGCCGGCGCATCAACCCCCGCCGGGAGCCCGATCGTCGGTCCCTTCCATCCGCTCGCGTGCCCGGCGCTTGGCGGCGAACAGGGCCGACTGGCCGGGCTCGACAGCGCCCTCTCGGATTGGCGACTCGGCGGAGTCTGGGGCGTCCTTCTCGACCGATCGATCCGGCGGGCGGGACGGAACCACGCTCCGGAAGGTTGCGGGTTCGGGAGCCTCCACCGCGCCCGCATCGGGAGGGGATGCGGGTCGGTGCTGTCCCTTCCGCCGCTCGGCAGCGCGGCGGACCAGTTCGAGCGCATCCTGGTCGCTGAGCGACCGATCGGAGTGTGCAGCATCCGCTCCGGTCGAACGGAGGTCGTCACCGCCCGAAGCGCCCTTGAGCCGCTCGATCGCGCGGACCGACTCATCCGATCGGTCTCGGATCGCTTCAGCGGTCCGACTTCGCCAGGCCGAAGCGCTCGCAGCGCCCTCGCCCCAGCCGAAGTAGCGATCCCAGGCGATGCGCCGGGTCGCCACGTCGAGCATCATGACCACCAACGCGGCCCAGAGCAACGCCCACCAGAGCGGCCGGCGCTCGCGCGCGGGGGCGAGCCCAGCGCGGCCGAACAACCCGGCCGATTCGGGCGCTGCCCAGTCCAGTTCACGACCACCGCCCGCATCGCGCAGCCGCTCGAGCAGCACATCGTTGCTGGCCAACGCGCGAAACTCGGCTCCCCCCGCTCGGACGACGCCGCCGACCAACGGCGCGAGCGCCGTTCCCGCGTCAATTCCACCAACGCCCCTTCGAGGGGTGGCGACCACCACGTACGCGCCCGCCCGCTCCGCCCGGACCCAGCCCTGAAACTCGCCAGGCCCGATCTGTTCGAGCCGCAACTCGGTCGGTGGTGCGGCGCTGGGCAGTCCGACGACGCCGCCCGTTCCTGCCGCTGCACCTGCGGAGAAGACGCGAACCGGCACGTCGAGGTCCATCGCCTCGGTTGACTCGACACGCACCCAGAGCCGGTCCTCGCCCTCTTCGACCCAGGCGCGAAGTTCGAGCCCGCGCTCCGGGCGTTGCCTCGCGATCGCCTCGACGTAACGCAGCCACAGTCCGGCGAACCCCGGCCAGCCGATCCACGCGCGCGCCCAGTCGCGTGCGTCTGATGTGAACACGCCGACACGCCCCACACCGACGTTCCAGTACGACAGCAGCGGCGTCGGCTCGGACGACTCGGCCGGCTCCGCGTCGAAGGCCCGCGGCAGTTCGGCGAACATCCCGTGCGTGACGGTGGGCTCGGGTCGGAGCCGGGTCATGACCAGGCCGGAGAGTTCGGGCACCGCGCCGGGCGCCAGACCGCCCGCGACCGCGCTCTCGATCGGCACGACCGTGATCCGGCCGCGTTTGATCATGGGCGTGCGGACGACACGGACCGCCTTGACCATGACGCGGGGGAGGAGCGTGGGATCGACGACGCGGTAGAACCGGCCGCCGCCGCGGACCGAGAGATCTCGCAGCGAATCGGCGTCCGCCTGATCGCCGACGGCGATGGAGGTGATACGCACGCCTTCGGCGGCGAGCGCATCGCCGATCGCGGGCAGGCGGCGGACGTCCTGCGACATGCCGTCGGAGAGCAGGATGACGTGCTTCTCATCGGCGGTGACTCTCTGCAACTGTGCCCGGGCCGCCTCGAGCGCGGGACCCATGACCGTGCCCCCGTCGGCCGAGATCCGACGCACGCGCACGGCGGTTGCCTCGGCGTCGTTGTTCGGGCCGAGCGGGACCACGGTGCTCGTCACGTCGCTGAAGGTGATGACGCCGACCAGGTCGGTCTTGTCGAGCGTTCTGATGGCCTCCGCCGCCCCCTCCGCGGCGATGCGCATCTGCGACAGTCCGGTCCCCATGACCGATCGGCGCATCGAACCCGAAACGTCGATCACCAACACCACCGCCGCACCCGGCGTCAGGATGCGCTCGGGAAGGTCGAGCGCCACGGGGAGCAGGGGCTCGATCGCTGTGCCTCGCCAGCCGCCCGGCGCGAAGGAATCTTCGCCGCCCACCATGATCAGGCCGCCGCCGGCATCCATCACATAGGAACTCAGCAGCGCGTGCGCTTCGCGCGGCATCGCATCGGCGGGCACGTTTGTCAGCACCACGGCGTCGCGAGTCTGCATCCAGAGCGGATCGACCGCCAGACGCTCACCGGATGTGACCTCGACGTCAAGACCCGCCGATCGGAACACCTCGGCCAGGGCAGTGCTCTCAACACCGCCGGGGGTGGGGTCGATCAGCAGCACGCTCGCCGGGCCGGTCGAGAGCGTGATGGCCTCCGCGCGGTTGTTCTCCGCGATCGTGTCACCGTAAGGTCGGCCGTCGGGACCCGCGTCGGGCTCGAACACGCCTTCGATGCGGTGGACTCGACCCGAATCGAGCGGCACAACGAAACGCTCGACGTTCAAGCCCTCTCTCAGTTCGACGCGTCTGGTGGGCCCGACGGGATCGCCGTTCACGCTCAGTCGGATCGTGCCGGGAACGATGCCCGCACCGGCCGAGCGCAGCACAGCGCGAACATCGATCGCGGCATCGGGACCGCCAACCGCCCGCGCTGGAGCCTCGAGCGACTCGAAGGCGACCTCCCGCTCCACGCGGTATCGCACGGGCAGAACGTCGATCGGCGCACGCGTCGGCACGGTGGTCGCGTCGCCGACCGTCTGGTTGCCGTCGCTGATGAGCACGAGCCTCAGCCGCGTAGAAGGCGGGGCCATGGCGTGCGCAGCGCGGATCGCCGCGGCGATGTCCGTTCCATCGAATGCGATGGGGACATCAACCGAGCCGAGCGGACCGGACGTGAGGGGTGTCACCGCAACCGCCCGGCCGTCGAAGGCGATGACCCCGACCAGATCATCCGGCCTTGCCCCGCCGATCGCTGATTGACGGGCACGTTCGAGCCAGTCGACCGCCGCATCGAGCACGCCCAGCGTGCTTCCGTCGGCACGTTGACCAAAGTTCGCGAATCGCTGCACGGAGCCCGAGACATCCACCATCACGATCACCGCGACTCGCTCGGTGGTGCGGATCGCACTCGCACCGGCGAGCGCCAGCGCGATGATCGCGATCAACGCGAGCCTGAACAGCACGGCCGATGCCCGCCGCAGGCCGCTCATCAGCCTCAGCCGTTGCGCTGTGATCAGCACCACGACTCCGAGCACAGGAATCAGCAGCAACGGGCCGAGTTGGTCAACGCTCAATCCGCTCACGGTGACGTCGATCCGGCGGGTGTGCTCGTAGCGTCTGGTGCAGCGGGAGCGATCGGCGACTCGGCATCCGGGCCGCCCAGCACCCGGCGCGGCAGCCGCTCGAAGTACCGACGCAGGACCGGGTCGTATCGTGGTGAGATTGTGCGGTCACGCATCGCCCGCTCAGCGCGCGATGCTGCGCGATCGAGTTGCGCTGACGCGGCCTGCTGAGACGCCGAGTCCGGCGCCGCACGCCCGCCGGGGCCGAGCCACTCGGCGACGACTTGCTCGCCAGAGGGGCCATCCTGGGCGGATGGGCGGGCATCGACGGGCTCGGTTCGGAATCTCGCTCCAGGATCGTCCGATGCGAAGGTGTCCCCAAGTCCGGGCATCGAGCCTCCTATTCCTTGATCTGTTGAGCCGGGAACCCCACTTGAATCGGGGGACGGCCTCCCCTGCTGACGGGCGAAGTCCTGTGCCATCTGCTCGATCTCACGCCGCTGCTCCGGCGTGGCCTGTCGCATGAACTCCTCGGCACGCTTGCGGAGGTCCTCCGCGGCCCGACGGTCCTGAGCGAGGTCCTGAGGCGTACGACCAAGCCGCTCCATTCGCTCGGCGAGCCTCCGGACCCCTTCCATCGACGGCTGACCGTCGGGGGACTCCGAACCGTCCGGTTGCGGCTGGTCGGACCCTTCAGATCGTTGGGGCGTCTCTGCACCGTGCGTGGAGGGCGCTGGCGAACCGGTCGACTGCGGCTGGGTCTGCTCGTCCGTGGGCTGAGCCTGCGTCGGTTGGCGTTCGGGCGTCGAGGTGCCGCTTGGCGCGGGGCGGGTTGAGGGCTCGGAAGTGGGTGCTGGATCGGGACGAGGTGCGGGTTGCGCGCTTGGGTCCGGCGCTGCGGTCGGTCCCGGTTGCTGGCGGGTTGGGGTGGGCGATCGATCGCTCGCGTCAGGGGGCGCTTGACCGCTCTCTCGCTGCGCGGAAGGCTGTTCTTGTCCGCTTGCTCCACGGTCGCGTTCGGGCTGCCGGTGCGCTTGATCGGGGTCGGTTCTTCGAAGATCCTCCGCGGCTTGCCGCATCTCACGTGCCAACTCTCGGCGGGGATCTTCACGCTGGACAGGCTGGCCGGGCTGTTCCGAAGGCTCGGTTCGTTGTCCGGCAGGTTGAGACTCGGCTTCGCTCGTGCGCGGCTGCTCACGCTCTGCCTCTGACGGCGATCGCTCGGGTGGAGGTGCCATTGAAGGCGATGATTCGGGTGAGAGCTGCTCCGGAACCGGTTCGACCGGCCGCGGCAAGTCCGGTTGGTCTGCTTCACGCTGAGGCTGCGGCCGCGGCTGAGGCTGAGGCTGTGGTGGAGTCGGCGGATCGGCAGCGCGTTGGCCCTGCTCGGAGAGTTGCTCCAAATCCCGGGCGATCTGTTCCAACCGAGACGCTACATCCTCGGCGGATTGCCTGCGAATCGCCTCGCTCTCGGCGAGTTCGCGGAGGGCCTGGGCAGCACGATCGAATCGGCCCTCTGACAAGGCTCTGGCAAGTTCAGTTGAAGGGGTTGCGGAATCACCCGCCGGTGAGGGGGGCACTTCACCGCTCGCGGCCGAGTCCTCTTGCGGCGAAACAGAACGAAGTGCATCACGCACCGTCTCGAAGTTGCGCCGACGCTCGGCCGCGGCCTCGTCCGTCCGATTGGCGAGTTGTGTAAGCAACGATGCGGCCTCGCCCGATGCCGCGCGAGGATCAGCGCGGCCTTGGAGCAGTTCGGACTCGAGTTCGGCCAGCCGGGCCAGTTCATCCGCGCTGGCATCCGACATGGTCGGCCGATCGGGCTCGGCCACTGCCCCTTCAAGCGGCTTTGGGATCTGATCGCGCGTGTGCGAGAGTTGGGCGGCGAGCGCGTTCTGAGCGGCGAGCCGTGCCGAGGCCTGAGCGCGGTGTGCTCCCTTGCCCAGCAGATCGGCGGGAGGCACCAAGAACGCTACGCCGAGCGCAAGCGCCATGATTGCCAGGGCTCGGTTGCATTGACGTGTTGAAGCCAGACGGAGTGGGATGGCTCTTCGCACTTCTGCTTCGGTGGGTGGAGTGACAGGCCCCCTTTGAGCCGCCGTCTCGAAAGCATCGGATCGATTGCCACCGTCCACCAGTTCCGCCGCGACGGCGAGCCGCCCATCCAGTTTCATTGCGCGATCGAGCCGCCACGCCGATTCGATGTGCGTTGGGGCCGCGCGGAAGGCGGCGACTCCCGCATAGACCGCTCCGAACGCCGCGAGCGCTGGAACGGACCACCACCATCCCAGGCCGGTGTGGCCGAGCAGGCGTTCGATCGCCACCAGCATCAGTGACGCAACAGCCACCGGCACGGCCGCCCGCTCCGCGGAACGCACAAACACGGCGGCAATCAGCCGCCCTCGGGCCGCTTGCACGGGTGTGATGATCGAGCGTTCGCGTGTCACATTCGATTGTACGAAACACGTGCGGGCTTCGTGCGGTCCGGGCTTTCGCAAGGCGGTGCCCCGGTTGGTCGATGAAGGCTGCGATGACGAACGTGCCCGTTTCAGCCCCGTCTTCCGGCTCCGAGTCCGGCCTTTCGGCTTGGTTGGCCTCGCCCGCGGGGGTGCTGGCGCACCTGTTGACCGGGGCCACGCTGCGCGAGCGGGAATCTGAGAGCGTGTTCGAGCGCGTGCTCGGCGGTGGCTTCGACGAGGCACAGATCGGTGCGCTGCTCGCACTCGTCAGCGCGCGCGGACCGACCGTGGACGAACTGGTGGGCGGGGCGCGTGCGATGCGAAGACACGTGGCACGCGTTGTACTCCCACCGGACGCCACGAGCGACGCCCGCGTGCTCGACACGTGCGGGACCGGTGGCGCACCCAAGACGTTCAACGTCTCAACCGCTTCCGCCTTCGTGACCGCCGCGACAGCGCGCGATTCCGGATCGACCGTCTACGTGGCCAAGCACGGCTCGCTCTCGCGGACAGGACGAGGGTCGGCGGAGGTGCTCGAAAGACTCGGCGCAAATGTCCATGCAGAGCCGTCGATCCAGCAGCGATGCCTTGCCGAAGCCGGGGTCTGCTTTTGTTTCTCCGTGCGTCACCACCCCGCGATGAAGCACGCCGTCGGACCCAGGAAGTCGCTCGGCTTCCCGACGATCTTCAACCTGCTCGGCCCACTGACCAACCCGGCCGGCGCAACGTGCCAACTGCTCGGCACGTTCTCGGTCGAGCTGTCGGAGAAGATGGCTCGAACACTGCAGCGCCTCGGCGTCGATCGGGCGATGGTGGTGCACTCGCACGACGGGATGGACGAACTCTCAACCACCGACACCAACCTTGTTCACGATGTGCGCGAGGGCGTGGTGACGACGCGGGTGATCGATCCCGAGCGGTTGGGGCTGCCGAAGACCACGACCGATGCTCTGCGGGTGCATTCGCTCGAAGAAGCCGCCGATGCGGTCTGCTCAACGCTGCGTGGTGAGCCCGGGCCGAGAACCGATCTGGTCGTTCTCAACTCGGCAGGGGCGCTGGTCGTTGCGGGAGTGTGCGACGACTTTGCGACGGGGATCGATCTCGCCCGACAGAGCGTCAATGGTGGCTCTGCGTGGGCGCTGTTCGAGCGATTTGTTGAAGCCAGCCACGGCCGTTGAGATCTGTCGTCGAATTCAGTTCAACCGGTCATCGCGAAGTACGCTCGCGCGGTCGGCCGGATCGCGATGTACGTTCGGTCGAGCGCTCTCGCGAACCATCAACGGTTTGATCGCTCGGCTCGGACAGCGCGCCAAAGGCGGAGACGACTTCGTTGAGGCCCGGCTGGCGGCCCGCTCCGGGTGTCAGCACCCAGACGGCGGGTGCGCTGTCCGACGCCCTGGCGATCCAGACGACCACGCGGTTCGAGCCCTCGGTTTGCAGAAGCCAATCCTGAATCGCCGAGCGTGCTTCCTCGGAACCGAAGGGACTGATGCCGATGGCCGCGCGAAGCGAAGCGGCCGTCTGGATGCTTTGGTCGAAGTCCGACGGCCCAGCGTCGTTCGTCGAGGCGGCTTCGCCACCGATCGTGAACCCGGCCTTGCGCATCGACTCGATCGCCCGATCGATCGGACCCACCGCCGACGGAGCGAACGCGACCGAGTCGCGTAGCACGAGCACCTCCGGGCGCTCTGAGTCCCTCACGGGGCTGGGAGACCGGTTCCATGCGGTCAGGTCCAGATCGTACGAACCGACGGTCCACGCGCCGTCTTCCGGGGCAGGGTTCCCCTTCGGGAATGTCGGCGGCACGATCACCGTGCGGGACAGGAACATGCTCGGGATCAACACCACCGCGACGAGTCCAACAAAGATCAGCAGCGCGATCACGACGCCGGCGTTCACACCCGCCGGCTCGAACGATCGCCGGCGCGCATCCATGCGTCCTTGCGCCCGATCGCGTGCCTCGCGAACGCGAGCCCTGGCACGAACCAGTTGCTCCGCCGCCGACGATCCCGGCGCTCGTGGCGACGGACGGGGTGCGTGGGGTCGCGGCTCGGGTGATCGGACGGTGTGCCCCTGGTTGACCGGCGGATCGATCGCGTAGCGTCCAGTCCACCAATCGGTGACGCGCAGCCGTGGCGTGTCCGTTGCGGCCGACCCCGCGAACGAGTTTCCAACCCCGACGGCCGCCGCCGCTCCGCCGAACGAAGCCGCTCGAACGGAAGATGGCCGCGGCTCGTCGGCCTCCCACGGATGGCGGTGGTTGCCGGACGCCGCATCGATCGCGGCCGGGTCGAACTCGTACGCGCCCGCTCCGCCGGCACGAACGCTCGGCAGATCGACGGGCTTGAGCGCGAACGGATCGCTCGCGCCGATCACGGTCTCGACATCGGCGAGCATCAGCCCCGCGCTCGCGTACCGCTTGTCATAGTCGGTCATCGCCCTGCGGATGATCCACTTCACCGCATCGGGGCATCGCCTGGAAATCTGGCTCAGACCCGCGTGGGCGGGGAACGAGTCCTCGATGACCGAGTACAGCACCGCGCCCGCGGCGTAGAGATCGAATCGGCTGCCGTCCACCTCGTGCACCTTCACGCCGCGCAGCGCCATCCGCACCATCTCCGGGTCGCGGAAGTACTCCGTGCCGTGGGTCGTCAGCGTCATGCTGCTGCGCAGCGGCGTGATGAGCCCGAAGTCCACCAGGTGCGCAGCGCCGTCGGCGACGATGATGTTGTCGGGCTTGACGTCCTTGTGCCACAAGCCGCCGTCGTGGTATGTTCGCAATGTTCGGAGCAAGTCCGCCGCGTATCCGAGCGCTGCGCGCAGTCGCGGAGTGTCAAGCCCGTCCGGGCCGGACTCGGCGTGCAGACGCTGGCCGACGAGCGCGAGCGACTCGCCGGGCACATACCGCGTGACGTAGTAAAAACGCTCCTCGTTCAATTCGTGCTCGAGGATGAGGCCGAGCCGGCGTGCGGCGGGGAGCGCCCGGTTCTCGCGGATGATCTGCGGCAGCGTGCTTCCGTCGCGCAGCGAGAAGGCCTTGATGACGACGCGGTCAACCTCGAACTGTCCCGCCCGCACGAAGGCGGCCCGCTTCTCCGCCGTAGGTGCGGCGACGAACAGTTTGCCTCCCGACCCGCCCCCCGGCAGCGAGCCGACGATCTCGTAGCCGGGAAACTGGCCCGCCTTGCCGCCGCGAGGCCGATCGGCCGTCGGCGCCGCCATGACGGCCTCGGGAACTCGGCGCTCGATGCCCTCCGTCAGATCGGACAGGCCGAACAGCCGGATCCAGTGCCCGATCAGCATCCGGTAGAGGCACCCGCCCATGGCAGCGAGTTCCGCTTGGAACGCACGCCCGTAGTGCGACGACGCCGACCACCGACCGATGAGCACGTTGATCACGATGAGCGGCACGAAGACCACGGACGCGACGACGGCACCGACCAACCGAAGCGCGTCGCGCAGCATGCCACCGATGAACCCGACAGTCCGGCGAATCACCCAACCGAACGCCCGGCTGAGCGGACCGACCACCGCGACCAGCAGCGCGATACCGACAACGACCGCCACGATCACGCCGAGGAGCACAAGAGGAGCGACGACGCCCATGGGTCCATCCTTGCGGGCAGTGCCCGGCGAGAGTCAGTCCGCCGAGCGATCCCGGTTTCGAAGTTCGACCTGCCTGCGATAGATCTCGCCGACGGCTTCGTCGAACTGGGCCTCATCGAACGAGGCCGGGCCCGCGCCGCCACCCGACGCGGATCTGCCCGCCGGGTTGCTCGGATTCAGGGGCAGGCCGTTTCGATCCGCCTCGGCCATCTCGTCCTCCGTGAAGGAATATGTCGCGATCACTTCCGCCAGCCGCTGCCGCAGCGCTTCCCGGACCTTGGCCAACCGACGGCTCACCGTCGGCTCGGAGATGCCCAGGGCTTCGGCCACTTCCCTGCCCGGCTTGCCGTCGAGCACGCGCATGCGGTAGATCGAGAAGTCGGTGAAGTCGCACTGCTTCTCGACCAAACGGATCGCGGCCTCGACTTTCGCACGAAACACCGAGGCCTCGTACTCCTGATCGGCCCGCACGCCGCTCTCGACCATCCAGCCTTCTTCCAGCGACGCCGGCTTGATCCGACCGCCACGCCCGTCGCCGCCGCGCTTCTGTGCGTTGCGGCGGTCGAGTTCATCGCCCAGCACGTGCTTGGCGATCGCGAGCAGCCACGTCGAGAAGCGGGCGCCCCGTTCGGGTTGGTATCGATCGATCGAATCGGAGAGCGCGGCGAGCGTCTCCTGCGAGAGGTCGCGCACGGTCTCGGGGCCGATCCGCCCCCGCCCCCACTTGGTGAACTGGGCTCGAAGAACTGGACCGAAAGTCTCCCACAAGTCATACCACGCGCCTTGGTCGTTGGCGCGGAGGCGGTTGATGAAGGTGGTCGTCAGTTGATTGAGCATGATCGGTGAAGACGCGGTCTGAGGGTCGTGGTACGGCGAGTGCGCGCCGATCACCCAGACAAGTTTATGGGGATTCCTCTTGCCTCGATGCAGCCCAAGGCCCCGATTTCACGCTGCCTGCACCCTCACCCTCGCCGCAGACCATCGTCATTATGCGGACGCTCGATCCGGCTGTCACTCCCGCGATTCGGCCATCGCAACGAGTGAAATCTGCCGCGAGGGGTTCCGAATCACCAGAATGCACCCGCCGCAACGTCGCGGCGAGCGCAGCCTGAACCGTTTGACGCCGCAGCGTCCAGACGGCCCCGGCCTCGCCCTTCCAGAACGGTCCGCTCCCACGGAGTCGGGGGCGGCGGGGCGAACGACCACGGGCCTTGGGGAATCGGCGGCAGGAGGAACAACCATGTTTGGCATCACGAAGACGGTGGTTCGATACGGCCTCATCGGGGCTCTGGTGCTCGGCGCTGGCATGGCCATCGCCGGCCCGCACCGCGTCAAAGCGCTCTTCACGCAGACACGCGAGGCGATCAACAACAAGATCGACGAGAACATCACCGATCCGGTCGCGCTACGCGCTCAACTCAAGAGTCTCGAAGCCCAGTACCCGCGCCGGATCGCCGAGGTCCGGGGCGACCTGGCCAAACTCCGCGAGCAAGTCACGCAACTCAACCGAGACCTCTCGGTGTCGCGTCGGGTTGTCGAACTCGCCGATGAAGACTCGGCGAAACTCGCCGCGGCCATCGATCACGCGCACGCCGCGGGCATCCGCACCGTCGGCCTGGAATCGGACAGCCCATCGCACGAAGTCGTGATCCGCTTCAAGAATGACCGCCTCGACGTGGGCGCCGCTCAGTCCCGGCTGAACCAGATCGATGCCACACGAAACGCCTACGCCAACCGCGCGGTCGACGTGCAGCGCGATTTGGGCTACCTCTCGCAACAGGAGCGTCAGCTCTCGTCGCTGCTGACGCGACTCGAGACCGAACACACCAGTTTCCAGACCCAGTTGTTCGATCTCGAGCGTCAGATCGACGCCATCGGCCGCAACGACCGCATGATCGCGATCATGGCGGACCGTCAGCAAACGCTCGACGATCAGTCTCGCTACCGCGCTGCGAGCCTCGACGCGATCACCAGCAAACTCGCGGACATCCGCGCCCGCCAGGAAGCAACGCTGGCCTCGCTCGGCAAGGCCGGTGAGCGGTCGGAGTACGAACACGACGCCAAGGCATCGCTCGACCGTGAGGCCGTTCAACGCAGCCGCGAGACCGACCGCGCTCAGCCCGCGAACCGACCACGCACGATCGAGATCGATGCCTCCAGCGTTTCCGCCGTCGTCGGGCCGATGCTCCCCGAACCGGGACGATCGGTGGCCGGCTCGGCCGGACGCTGAGTTTCGCCGCCCGATCACGGCGGGAACGCGACACGCGGCAAGCAACGACGCGGGCGGTGCAACGCGGCCACAGGCCGAAGCGCCGCCCGCTTTCCGTTTGCGCACACCACCACGAGGATCGCCCCGAGTACAGTGGGCCATGGACCGACCGCTCATCGGCATCACGTGCGACGTCGTGCGGCCCGAAGGTTCACACGATCGCCCGCGAATGGTGGCCGCACTCGCCTATGCCCAAGCGATCGAGCGAGCCGGCGGCATGCCGGTCGTGCTCGCACCGATCGCGGGGTTGCTCCCCCACTACCTTGCGATGTGCCGAGGTTTCGTGCTGACCGGCGGAGACGACCCGGCGATGGAACCGTTCGGCCAGCCCACCCACCCCCTCGCAAAACCGATCGACCCGATCCGTCAGTCGTTTGAGACCGAACTTCTGCAAACCTTGCTCAACGATCGCAGCAATCACGGCGATCGCCCCGTGCTCGGCGTCTGTCTGGGCATGCAGATGATGGCCCTTGTTGCGGGTGGTGATCTGAACCAGCACCTGCCGGACGACTGCCAGACTGCATGGATGCACCATCCGAACGTGTCGGGCGGCGAGGATCGCATCAGCGCGAATGGCGATCGAACGCACACCATTCATCTCGAGCCCTCCGCTCGGGAGGACTGGGGCGGTCTGCTGCCCGAAGTCGGGGCCGTTGCAAGCCATCACAGGCAGGCCGTGCGCGATCCCGGGCGATTGCGTGTATTGGCAAGGTCGCCGGACGGCCTGATCGAAGCCATCGGCAGCAGCGACCCCGCCGACGCTGAAAGGCCATTCAGATTGGGCGTTCAATGGCACCCGGAGCGCACCAGCGAGTCACGCCTGGGATCGGGCCTGTTCGAGTCGCTCGTTGCCGCAGCCCGACGCGCGAATTGACGCCCTCTGAACGCAACAACCCCGCGTTTCGCGGCCTATCGTCACGTTCCCCGCGGGTCGCCGACCCGCTGGTCAAACACAATCGCAAGTCAGGAGTCGACACCATGTCCGAGCAGCCCGAACAGCGTCAGGTCCAACTTCGCATCGACGAGTCGAAGATGAACACGACCTACGCGAATACCATCCGCACGTCCACGACCGGAGACGAGGTTGTGCTGGACTTCGGCATCAACCTTCCGGTCCCCACGCCGGACAACCAGCCCGCCCTGCAATTCAGCGTGAACTCGCGGGTGGTGCTGAACTGGCGCGGTGCCAAGCGCTTGGCGATCAGCCTCGGCCAAGTCATCCGGCAGTTCGAAGAGCGCAACGGCGAGATCCAACTCAACCAGGGGCAGGGCGGCGATAGCAGCCCTCGTTTGGCAAACTGAACGCCGCACCGCTCGTGAATGCGGGCGATCGGCGACCACGTCAATCATTTGGAACGCGCGCGGGCCACTTCCTCGGAGTGGCCCGCTCACTTTTTCAGGATCGTGTTTCCAATCCTGCCCAACGCGCCTCGGCAGGATCGGTTAGAGTGGTGCGGTCCCATGCACCGCTCCATCCGACAGCCTTCGCCACTCTGCCCACAAGGAGCAAGATCATGAGCGTCCGTCTTCGATCCTGCCTGAGTTGCGGTGTTGTGTCCCTTTCGGTGCTCCTGTTGAGCAGCGCATCCTGCTCACCGACGCCATCGGACAGGGGCGAGCGAGCAGCGCTGCACGGCGAGAGCGAAGGGGCCATTGCCGCCTTCAAAGCAACCGACCCGACGTTGAACGCCCTCATGACCAAGGCCGTCGCCTGGGTCGTGTTCCCCGACGTCGGCAAGGCCGCCTTCGTCGTCGGCGGCGCACACGGCCGTGGCGTGGTCTATCACGGCGGCCGACGCGTCGGCTACTCGTCCATCTCGCAAGGCTCCCTGGGTCTCCAGGTCGGTGCTCAGACCTTTCGACAACTCGCGCTTTTCCTTCGCGAAGAGGACTTTCAGCGCTTCAAGCGAGGAGACTTCTCGCTCGAAGCCAACGCCTCGGCGGTGCTCCTCAAAGCCGGTGCCGCCTCCACCACCGACATCTCCAAGGGTGTCATCGTCTTCGTTGAACCCAAGGGCGGCCTGATGGCCGAGGCCGCGATCGCCGGTCAAGTACTCAAGTACGAACCGCATTGATCGAAAGTCCTTCGGACAGTCGCGTGCGAACCGGATCGAGAGGACCTTTCCTTGAAAATCCTCGCTCGCATCGGGATCGCGAGCAATAATCGCTCGACTGGTTCGCGGCGGGCGCAGGGGTCGCTCAACACATAGGAGCACGGCATGTCTGAACGCGTCATCAAGTCGCTCGTACTCGTCACGATCGCGGCTCTGATCATCGTTGCCCTCGTCACACGAGGGCTGCCCGGCAGCCGCAGCGGACAACAGACACAGGGTGGCTCGGTCATCACGGCCGGCAGCGTCTTGAACCTGGGTGAGGGCGAGTTCACGTCAACCCTCTCCGCTACTTCGAAGCCCGTGTTGGTCGACTTCTGGGCGACCTGGTGCCCGCCGTGCGTGAAGATGGGCCCCGAGATCGAGGCGCTGGCCTCGGCGATGGGCGATCGCGCGGTCATCGCCAAAGTGGACGCGGACCAAGCCCCGAATCTCGCCAGGCAATACAAGATCTCAGCGCTGCCCACAGTCGTGATCTTCTTGGACGGCAAGGAAGTCGATCGCGTGGTGGGGTATCAGAGCAAAGACGCCCTGCAGCGACGGCTCGAGTCGGCTATGCGTTGAGGCGCTCGTCCTTGCGACGGAGTCGAGGCAGGCGGCTACTGTCTGCCTCGTCGCATCCGGCCGGAGTGGCGGAATGGCAGACGCAGCGGATTCAAAATCCGCCGGGCTTTAAACCCGTGCAGGTTCGACTCCTGTCTCCGGCACTTCTGATTTTGGTCAGAGTTACTTCATCCGCCGATTCCTCAGCGGATGGGCAGTTCAACGGCGGTGCGCACCCGCACGCTGCCTCCGACCAACCAGTACCATGCCGTCATGCCGGCATCGATGGCACCATCCGAGCGAACAGCGCGGTCGAGTCACCGACCAGCGGATCGATCGGCGCAGGCCGCCGCACACCGTGCGTTGCGCGGGTTGGTCGACGCACCGTCGAATCAACCCGATCCGACATCAGTTGAAGCACGAGCCCGGCTGACGCTGATCCGACTGCTCGGACAACGACTGCTCACTCGCGGCGTCGGCGCCTCTCTTGGGTGCCCCCCCCCCTCCCTGCAGCATGACGCAACCAGAGAATCGCACGATGCCGTGCCCCCGAGCGTTCTTGAGGAAATCGACGCCGCGGCCGCGATCCTGCTCGCTGACCCAGACCCATCCCTCGCCGTCGATGCGCTGTACGAGTCTTTGCTCGACGCCGGCACGCGAGCGGGCGGCAACCAGCGACGCACGCTCGGCGCCTTCTACACCCCCCCACCGCTCGTGGAGCACATCCTCAACGCAACGATCACCCCGACGCTTAACGAGATCGAGAGTCGATGCGACGACCCGGAACAACTGCTCGCTCTGCGCTTGGTCGATCCGGCCTGCGGCAGCGGCCGTTTCCTTCGCCCCGCCGCAGCAATTCTCGCCGAACGACTGGCCAGAGCCAGATGCAGCCGTTCCGGCAAACCGGCAACGCCTGCCGAAGTCGCCCGTGCGAAGGCCGACGTCTTGCGCAACTGCATCTTCGGCGTAGACATCGACGCGGCCGCACTCGAGGTCTGTCGCCTCGGCTTCACGCTCTCAACACCCTCGTGCGATGATGTTTGTGATCGACCAATCCCCTCGCTCCATCTCGCCGACTCGCTCGCAAGCGACGACCTCTGGTCGTTCCTCACACAACCTCACGGCTTCGATTTCGTGATCGGCAACCCACCGTTTCTCAACCAACTCGACGCTCGCACCACACACAGCCGGGAGAGGGCCGGTCGCATCACCCAACTGACCAAAGGCACGGTCGGTGGCTACGCCGATCCCGCCGGCGCGTTCCTCCATCTCGGTGTGCGCATCGCCCGCCCCGGCGGAAGTGTGGGGATGGTGCAACCCCTCTCGCTCCTCTCGACGCGCGACAACTCCCGCCTGCGATCATCGCTCCTCGAAGATGCCGACTTGGTGTCGGTCTGGATCGATGAAGGTCGGACGTTTTCCAATGCCTCCGTTCGGACTTGCGCCGGCGTCTTCCGCAAGCACGCCGGCGACGACTCCTCCCCCGCCTCCACCAACGCACCGATCACGGTGACGACCGGACGTTCCTTCCGATCGATCACCCACCGACCCGACTCACCCAACCCGAACTCGGCAGCGCTCTCGTCACACTCCTCATGGAGCATCCTCGCTTGCCGAGCGTTCGGTGTGCCGACCCCGAGAGTCGAACATGCCGGGACGCTTGCAGAAGTCGCCATCGCCACGGCGGACTTTCGCGACCAGTACTACGGGCTTCGCGGCCGGATCATCGAAGGCGATGGACCTTGCCTGAACAACGACCACGAAGCGCACCGCCAACCCCGCCTGATCACGTCAGGGCTCATCGACCTGGCCAGCAATCTCTGGGGGCACACACCCGCCAGGGTCCACGGCGTCGATTGGCACGCCCCGATCGTCGATCTCGACCTGCTCGCTGAGAACCCACTCACACGAGAGTGGGCGGCCCGCCGGCTCATCCCCAAGGTGCTCCTCGCCACCCAGACGCGCGTCATCGAGGCGGTAGTCGATGAACCGGGCTCACTCCTCCCCGGCGTGCCCGTCATCACGCTCACGCCAAGGCCCGATGGAGCACCTTCCGGACCGCTACACCAAGCCGGATCGCCCGGCCCCCTGTGGATGCTCGCAGCAGCCGTAGCCTCGCCGGTGGCGTGCGTAGCCGCGCTCGAACAGACCTGCGGATCGGCCCTCTCCGCAACGGCAATCAAACTCAGCGCCCGCCAGACCCTCTCGCTTCCACTCCCCTCAGACCATCGCGGCTGGATCGACTCGGCCGATCACTTCAAGCGAGCCTCCAACGCGAACAACGCCGTCGATCGCTCGACGGCGCTGCACGACTTCGCTGAGGCTTCGGTCCGCGCCTTCGGCCTGAGCCGACGCGACGCGACCGAAGTTCTTGACTGGTGGACCTACCGGCTCAGGCGACCAGCGCGGTGCAGGCCTCGATCACTTCGATCACCTGCCGAACCGCGAACGGCTTGCGGATGAAACTCTCGAAGCCGACCGTTCGAACACCCGTGAACTGCGCGTCGGTCAATTTGCCGCTCATGCCGACGATCCGCGTCATCTGCAGATCCTCGTCCTGCCGGATCATCTGGGCCAGCGCACGCACGTCGTTGCCGACGGCGTCCTCGGAGCCGAGGTGCATGTCCAGCAGCATCACGTGGGGCTTGAAGCGGTCGCACTCAACGCCCGCCTGGAAGGCGCTGGTCGCCGAGCGAACCTCGTAGTTGGTCTGCTCGCCCAGCACCTTCGCCAGCGCGTCGACGATCTCGGGCTCGTCGTCGACCACCAGGATGCGGGTCTTGCCGCCGGCGATGCCGTCGAACGGAATCCCGTGCTCCTTCATGAACCGGAGCAACTGTGCCATCGGGATGCGCCGGTCCTTCGAGCCGGGAATCCGATAGCCCTTGAGTTGGCCCGTATCGAACCACTTGGAGACGGTGCGGGGAGCAACGTTACAGATCCGGGCGACCTCGCCGGTCGTGAGCACGTCCTTTTCAAACGCCATGTCTCGTCCTCGCTGCAGGGGCTTGTGGTGGGTTGGTCCGCCGGACTTCACGCATACCGGCGCGAAAGCGTCCATCGACCGGAACCGGACCGACCTTGACGAGTGAGCCGCTTGAGGGACGAAAATCGTCTGGCCAGCGTGCGAGGAAGAGGCCGAATCTGCGGACCGGGTTGAATCTGCGTGGACAAACCCGGCCCATTTGCCGGGTTGACCCCCGCAAAACCCGATCAAAACCCAACTTTGATCGCGCCTCGATTGACACCGGCTCTGCAACGCCGGTACTTTACTAGCCTTGCATCCGGCCCCGCATCCCTCGCGCGGGTCGGTTCGTAGGTGATTCGGTCCGGTCGGCGTTCCCGCGAACGCCGCCTCAGTTGTGGTGTCGGCCCCCAGGAGTCCCCTGTGCAACGATCTCTCGCCCACGCGATGGCCAGCTTCGCGCTCCCACTCGCACTGTTCAGCCTGGCTGGGATGCCGGCTTCCGCTCAAACCCGGACCGGCGCGGCGGAGACGCGTGGCACAACCTCCCAACCCACGCCCGGGCAGTTGCTCGAGGACTTCCTGCACTACGTCCTCATCGATCGGCCGGACGTCGCCGCCGCGACGGGTCAATCGCTGCTCGACCTCAACGTCGACCCGGCCGAATTCGTCCGCATAGTCGAGCAGTCACGCGGCGGACTCGACCGCTTCAACCGAGCCGTGATCCGCGCGCAAAGCCGGCGCGAACTCGAGCCAACCGCCTCCGCCATTCTCAAGACGTACGAAAACGGCAAACTCGCCGTCGCACGCGATCCCGAGTCGATCGCCAAGAACATCCGCGACCTGACCGGCGTGCGCCGTCAGGCCGTCTTCGCCGAGGCCAGACTCAAGGAAGCGGGCGAGTACGCCCTGCCTCAACTCCTCGAGGCCCTGCTGCAACGTCAGGACGCTCGCCTGAGCGCTGAGGCCCGCCGCATCATGGTGGCGATGGGTCGCCACTCCGTTGTACCGCTCATCTCGGCACTCCCCGACCTCGAACCCGCCGCGCAGGAACTCGTCGCGGGCATCTTGGGCGATATCCCGTATCCACACTCGCTCCCGGTGCTCTACGACGTTCGTGCCAAGTCCGACGTCGCCTCGGTTCGCACGTCGATCGAGCAGGCCATCCGCAAGATCGTCGGCGTTTTGAACGACTCTACCCCGGTCGCCGATCGCTACGTCGAGGTTGCACAGGGCTATTACGCTGAGTCCCCCTCGCTGACGCCCTTCCCGGGTGAGCCGAACCAACTCTGGTGGAACCACGACCCGCGCATCGGCCTGACGTTCGACGCGATCGACACCAGCGTCTTCCACGAGGCGATGGCCATGCGCTTCGCCGAGCGTGCCCTGGCACTGGACGGCACCAACCACCGCGCCGTCGCAACGTGGCTCGCCTCGAACTTCTCTCGCGAGATCGACGGCCCCGAGAACTACGACAACCCCGCCTATCCGCCGACGCGCCGCGAGGCGATGTACTACGCCGTGGCTTCGGGCCCCGCCGCGTCTCAGCGCGTCCTCGCGCGCGCCATCGACGACATCGACACACCGCTCGCCCGCCGAGCCATCGAGTCGATCGACAAGACCGCCGGGGGCGCAGGACTCTGGGCGGGGCTCGAAGGTCGCCGCCCGCTGCTCGAGGCCCTCCGATACTCCAACCGCCGAGTGCAGTACGACGCCGCCATCGCGCTGGCCAACGCCCAACCGACGGAGCCGTTCGACGGCTCCGACCGCGTGGTGCCCATTCTCGCAAGCGCCATCCGCGACGTCGGCACCAAGTACGCTGCTGTCATTGCTTCAAGCGAAGAGCGTGGCAGTTCGCTCTCATCGATCTTGCAGGGCCGCGGCTTCACCGTTCTGCCCGCCAGCCCCTCGCTCTCTGGCATCGAGCAGCAGATCGCCGACGCGCCAGCCGTCGACCTGATCGTCTCCGACCTGCCCGCCGCCAGCACGCAGGAATTGATCGACGAGTCTCGCGGCCGCAACAAACTGCGGGCCACGCCCATCCTCGCGCTCGTCAGCACGCAGGGCTTCGACGAACTCTCCCCTCGCTTCGCTCGCGACAACTCCGTCCGCATCGCCAAGTCCGGCCTGACGCCCGACGAGATCATCGCATCGACCGACGATCTCCTGGATCGCGCCATCGGCGGATTGATCACGGGCGAAGAGGCCCGCGCCTATCGCGACTCGGCGCTCGCAGCCCTGCGAGATCTGGGTGTGTCGGGCAATCGGGTGTTGAACGTCGCCGATGCGGGTGGACCGCTCATCACCGCCCTCGCCACGGCAACGGGTCAGACCCGGATCACCATCGCCGAAGTCCTCTCCCACGTCCCCACCTCGGCAGCGCAGCAGGCGATCTTCGACGCGGCCATGCGAGCCGACGGACGCGACCGCGTTGAGTTGCTCGCCCGCGCTTCCGGCTCGGCCAAGCGCCACGGCAACCAACTCACCGACCGCCACGTCGCGTCGCTGCTCCGTCTGGTCCGCGACGGCCAAAGCGAGGAAGCGACCGCCGCCGCTGCGCTCATGGGCTCGCTCAACCTGCCGAACGTCAACGTCGTCCCGCTCATTCTCGGCCAGAACGTCGAGAACGCGGCCGCTGCCGACGTGCGGGCTCGCTGAACGCGACGGCCATTCGCCACTCAGCTCGCGCCGGAGTTGTCTACCGGCGAAATCTGTGCATTGCGCCGATGGCGATCGCGGGTATGCTGACGCTTCCCCGAACGGTGTTCGCGTCGCATGAACTGGCTCCCCGACTGGTTCCCTACCACGTACTTCCTGATCGACTGGTCGATCCGGCTCGCTCTCGGCGTGCTCATCATCATCCGCCGGCGCCCGGTCTCCGCCTCGCTGGCGTGGCTGGCGCTGGTCCTGTTCGTGCCGGTGTTCGGCATCGTCGCCTACTTTCTTGTTGGTGAGACGCGTCTGGGCGCCAAGCGCTTGGCTCGGTACGAGCAACTCACGCGGGGCATCGAGGCCGAGGCGATCCGGGTCCGACAGCACCGACACCTCGAGTCCACGCTCTCTCACATGCCTTACGCAGCGGTCGCCCAGTTCGGTTCAAACTCCACGGGCTTCCCGCCCCTGGTCGGCAATCGACTCTCGCTGATCAACCGCTCCGAGGAGTTTCTCGATTCGCTCCGCAACGACATCGCCGAAGCGAGGGAGCACGTCCACATCCTGACGTACATCTGGCAGCAGCCCAACGAGTCCCAGCCCGGCCCGTGCGAGCGACTGGCCGAGGAACTCATCAAGGCCGCCGAACGCGGAGTCGCGTGCCGCGTGCTGCTCGACGCGGTCGGCAGTGCAGCGTTCCTCCGATCTGCGCTGGCCGCCCGAATGCGGCGTTCCGGGGTCAAGGTCGTCTCGGCCCTGCCGGTCAACCCCCTCCGGGCGCTCTTCGCCCGAATCGATCTCCGCAACCACCGCAAGATCGCCGTCATCGACGGTCGCACGGCCTACGTCGGCTCACAGAACATCAACGACATCCACTTCCGCTCCAAGCCCCACCGCGACACAGGCCCCTGGATCGACGCAACGCTCCGGCTCAGCGGCCCGGCGGTCTACGCGCTTCAAGCGATCTTCCTTCGCGACTGGCTCATGGATGCAGACGAGAAGATCGGTTCGGTCGAGTCCTACGTGCCCCCCATCGATCCCCTCAAGGCGGCCGAGGACGACGACCACTGCGTCGTGCAGGTCATTCCCTCCGGACCAGGCGGCGCACCCGACGCCATCCACCAGGCCATGCTCACGATGATCTATCACGCGCGTGAGGAACTGGTCATGACCACGCCCTACTTCGTACCTGACGACGCGACCCGCACCGCGCTCCAGGCGGCGGCCACGCGCGGCGTCAAGGTCACGCTCGTCATGCCAAAGGTCTCCGATTCGGTTCTGGTCGCCGCCGCTTCTCGCTCGCACTACCTCGACCTGCTCGAGAGCGGCGTGCGGATCCTGCACTACCGAGACGGACTGCTCCACGCCAAGACGATCACCATCGATACAGATCTCGCCATGATCGGGTCGGCCAACTTCGACCAGCGTTCCTTCTGGCTCAATTTCGAGGTCAGCCTGTTCGTCTTCGACGACGACTTCGCCTCGGTCGTTCGCTTCATGCAGAACGACTACCTGAATGCGTGCGATGAGGTCACGCTCGCCGAGTGGCGGCAACGCTCCGCGTGGCAGACGCTCAGGGACAACAGCGCGCAGTTGCTCGGACCGCTGCTGTGAACGGCATCGAATGCAGAGTCATGCATAAGACTATCGTCGGCGTGTGAGACCGGGTCAGATCCGCCCGCTCATCGCACGCCCCCGTACCGACTTTGCCGAAATCGTGATCTCCGCACGCTGCGCGGCACTGAGCCCGTCGAGGTTCTTGATCGCCAGACTCATCCGCGGATTGCGCCTCAACCGGTCTTCATGCCGGATGAGGAACTCCCAATACAGCGTGCTGAACGGGCAGGCGCCAGGTCCGGTCCGCTTGGTCGGGTCGTACTCGCACGATGAGCAGTAGTTGCTCATCTTCCGGATGTAAGCCCCGCCCGAGACATACGGCTTCGTGCCCACGAGCGGAAGTCCTCCGCGTTGACTCGGCCTCGCATCCGCGTGCTGAGACATCCCGAGCACATTCGGCAGCGTCACCCAATCCACACCATCGGCAAACATGCCAAGATACCAGTCGCTCACACGCTTGGGATGCACGCCCAGCATCAGCGCGAAGTTGCCCATCACCATCAGACGCGGTATGTGGTGGGCATACGCACGGTCCAGCACCTGCCCCACGCACTCGCGCATGCAGACCATCTCCGTCCGGCCCGTCCAGTAGACCGGCGGCAGATCGCCTCCGTGACCGAGGAAGTTCCGTTCCGCATACTCGGGACCCTCCAGGCGGTACACGCCCCGCACGAACTCTCGCCATCCGATGATCTGCCGCACGTACCCCTCGACCGACTGCAACGGCGCACCACCATCGACGTACGCAGCGACCGCCGACTCGATGCACTCGCGCGGGTCCAGCAGTTTCAGATTGAGCGCGGGCGACAGCGCCGAGTGGTACAGAAAGGGCTCATCGGTCCACATCGCGTCCTCAAACGGACCGAAGTCATGCAACCTGTGCGTCACAAAGTCCCGCAGGCACTCCAACGCCTGCGCCCGCGTCACCGGCCAGCCGAACGGTTCCATCTTGCCGGGCAGTTCCGGCAGACGGTCACGAACAGCCTTCGTCACACTCCGCGTAATCGCGTCCGGATCGAACATCGGCACGGCTGGCGGGTTCGGTCCGCGCGCGCCAAACGACCGCCGGTTCATCTTGTCGAGGTTCCACTCCCCACCAACCGGCGTCCCATCGGGCTCCATGAGAACGTTCAGTCGCCTGCGCTGCTCGCGGTAGAAGAACTCCATCACCAGCGGCGGCTTCCGCCCGTCTGCCCAAGCAGCAAACTGTTCATCGCTGGTCAGAAAGTGTCGATCCGGCAGCAACTCGACCCGGACGCCGGCTCGGTCAGAGCATGCCCTGATCATCTTCTCGACTCGGTGTTCTCCCGGCACGACCAGCCGTATCGAATCTGGCCGAACCGCTCGGATCGCCCGCTCAATCTCGCCGCCCAATGTCTGCGTGTTCGCCGGATCGTCCAGATGCACATACCGCACACGAACCCCGCGAGATTCCAGTTCGTTCGCGAAGTGACGCATCGCCGAGAGAAAGAGCACCGTGCGCTGCGCGTGGCTCGGCACGTGGCGAGACTCCGCCGCCACTTCCATCATCAGTACCAGATCCTGCCCGTTGTCGAAGCCGTCGAACACCGCGGAACGCTGATCCAGTTGATCACCCAGCACGACGCAGAGCCGGCGAACCGCTACGGCGGGTTTTCTCGAGGCCCGAGCCATACCGCTCGGTTCGCCGTCGAACCCGTCTTCGATTCGGTACAAAGCAAGCCACGGTCAGCCTGCGCCTCGACACGCCACGCCGATCACACCCTCGATGATGTCGCGGTGGTTTGCACACCGCGGGCACTTGTGCTGCCCACCCAACTTCCCGCGCGATTCGAGCCAGCGATGGAAAGTCCCCATCGCCAGCGGCGTAACGGTCGGCGGCGCCATCCCCACGTCGTCCGTTCGTTTGGTCGTGTAATCGACGTTCTGCGCTTTGATCGCGACGTCGAAAGCGTCACGAAACGCGGCAGACGACGCGGGACCCTCCCGCCACGCGGCCAAAATCGAATCCGGCACCTCCACCGCCAACTCGAGCCCCGGACGCGTTGTCGGCGTCGGATACACCGGCGCAGCCGTGAACTCTCCGACCGCCACGCCGATCTCCGCGGCGGCCTTTGCAACCGCGTTCTCGATGTGCTCGACGATCAGGTTCTCGCCGAACGCATTGATGAAGTGGCGGTGCCGGCCCACGATCCGCAGGCGAGCGGGTCCCGCCGGCCCGAGCACGCCGTCCGTACCCCTGCTCCATCCGCCCCTGCCGGCCGAGTCCCTCGGCGACGAATCGAACTCCACAACATCCCCGATCACGTACCTCCACAGCCCAGCGCACGTGCTCATGCACACCACGTACCGCACACCCGGCTCCACCCGGTCGCACGTGAACACCCCAGCCGAACGCTTCCCCGCCAATGCGTCGTCGATCTCGTCTAGCGGGATGAACTCGTAGAAGTTGCCGATGTCCGTCAGCAGCCTCAGGCCCGGATCGCGCGGCGTGTCCTGAATCGCGATGAACCCCTCACTCGCCGGGTACAACTCCAGCCGGTAAGGGATGTCCGGCCCATCCGCCGTTCCGCTGTACCGCTGACGGATACGTGCTTCGAACGGCGAGTACTTCACGCCCCCGTGCACGAACAGCGTCAGATTCGGCCACACGCGGTCGATCCCGTCCCTCGGCCCGATCGTCCCCTCTTCGCGCGCCAACTCCAGCACGCGATCCATGAGCACCAGCGCCCACGACGGCATCCCGTTGATCATCCGGATGTCTTGCCGCAGACACTCCCTAGCCATGGCCTCGATCTTGGAAGGCCAGTGGTTCATCAGCGCGATCTCTTTGCCCGGCGAGTAGATCTCGCTGATCGGCCAGCGGATCAGGGGCGTCACGATGCCCGACAGGTCCCCGGTCCGCACGCCGTGCCGGTTCGTGGTCAAGTCGCTCGAACCGCCCAGAAACAGCGCTCTGCCCGATGTCAGGAACGGCAGCGAAATCCCGAACCTCGCCGCGTACGCAAAAATGTCCATCGCTGCGAGATAGTTGCTCCGCATCATCTGCGACGACACGGGGATGAATTTGTCCCCCGCCGTCGTGCCGCTCGTCTGCGCGAAGTCCATCACGAGCCCGGGCCAGAGCACGTCCGGTCGTCCGTACTCTCGCATCTCGTCAATCGGCGCTCGAAACGCCGAGTAGTCAGCGACGGGGACGGTCTTCCGATACGCATCGACCAACTCGTCGTCGTTCAGCCGTGCAAGGCAGGCAAAGTCGTGCCGCTTACCGAACCATGTGTCGCGAGCCAAAACAACCAGCCGACGCAGTTGCGATCGCTGAATCGCCGCGGTTCGATCCGTCCACATCGCCGCATCGCCCAGCCGACGGATGCGCCCGCCCAGCCTCACGCGAAGCCCGCCACCGACCAGACCGGTCCAGCGTCGAATTCGAGTGCCCCCCCCACTCCGCCGACGACCTGCCCCGCCTGCGCGTTCCGACCCCTCCCGGGCCACTCCCCGAGTCTCTCCGCCTTCGCCACTCACGTGGCGCGATGTCGCCTCCGCCACACGCGCCTCGCTCGACGTACTAGAGACTTCGATCGGTGCTTTGCTCGTAAGGGTCGGTCGGCTCATGGCTCAATCAGCGTAACGACAGAATCCGGCAACGCTTCGCGCAGTCGATTGCGGCACGAACACACCCGCGCACCGACACCACACGCCGAAATCGGCGCCGGCCACCACCCACCGCTCATGGACGCACGGAACTGTGATTCGAGCCGGCCTTCACCGCCGCCGACCCGTTCCCCCCGTTCTGCAGCCGCTCCGCGAAACCGACCAAGGCATCCGCGAACGCGTCCGGACACTCGATCATCGGCGCATGCCCGCACTGATCGAACCAGACGATACTCGAATCTCCGATCAGCCGCTTGAACTCCTCCGCGGCCTCCGGCGGCGTCACAATGTCCTGCTTGCCCCAGATCAGGAGCGTCGGGGCCTGAATTTCCCGAATCCGATCGCCCAAGTGATCCCGACGCGCTGAGCGGCTCAACTTCACCATCGCCCGCGCCCCGCCCCGGTCCGACAACTCCCGGTGCGCACGGTCCAGATCCGCCTCGCGCATCTTGCTCTGGTCGTAGAACAACTCCCCGATCTTCCGCCGCAACCAATCGTGGCTCGGACGAATCTGAATGTCCGCGACCAGCGACTTCTCGATCAATCCCGACGACCCGGCCAAGCACAACCCCCGAACGAACGACTGATGCTCGAGCGCCAGCCGGAGCGCCACATGACCGCCGAAACTGTTGCCCACGATCAGCGCAGGCTCGTCGAGGTAATCAGAAAGAAAGTTCGCCGTCAGCCTGGTCACGCCGTGAATCGAACAATCCTCGCCGCGAAGTTGCAGAAGCGGCAACTCAAACAGGATGCAACGCATCCGGTCGCTCGTCCGCTCGACCACTCCTTCCCAGTGCTCGTTCAACCCCACCAGACCGTGAAGAAACACGATCGGCACAGTCCCGGGCCGGCCCAAATCCACGACCTTGGCCTTCAGACCCTTGGAAGGGCCGCCGCGACCATCCACCGCCCAACTCGAAGTCCGTACCCCATGCACCGACGTCAGCGTCGTGTCAAGCATGTGATCCATGGCTGGGGGCTGCGAATGCATGGTTGGATGTGATGGTATCACTAACCTCTGGCGACGTCTTGTTCAGGGACTGATCGGGATACGACTACCACGGGCCAAAGAATACCCATTCCGGCCGGTGCACACCCCGATACGACAGCGTCATGCCCGCAGTCCCCACGTCTCTGCCCGGCTGACCACGAACCGGGTCACGGCGCTCACCACGGGCATCACCGCCCCCTTTCCCTGTTCACCCCCCACGGTCGCTGCCGCGGCAACGCCGAATGGCAAACCGACCACACCCTCGGCCAGTACCCACGATTCCTCGCACCACCCCGCGTGCTTAAACACCGTCCCCTTCTCGCCGGACGCCAAAGCAAACCCCAAGCCGAACGCAAACCCGTTCTCAGCCTGACTGTGGGGTCTGAACAACTCCGCGGTCCACCGCCGATCGACCACCCCGTCGGCCCCACCCCCCATCCTGTACCACAACACGGCCAGGTCCTCCACCGTGCTGTACAGCCCCGAAGACCCTATCGCCGGAAAGTACCTCCCAGACGCCAACTCGTACCACGTCGGTGCCTCATCTCCCGCCTCATTCCCCAATCTCGAATGCACCATCCCCAACGGCTCAAAGACCGTCTCCCGAACCAACGCCCTCAGTGACCTGCCCGTCCTCGCCTCCAGCGCCATCTGCGCCAGCACATACCCCGCCCCGCTGTACACGCACTTCGTCCCCGGCTCATACTCGATCCGGCAGTGACTCGCCGGACCGAGGCACCCCGCCAAAATCTCCCCCGCCCGAATCGCCGCACCCCCCACGGGCCTCTGCGGAAATCCCCGCGTCGTGAACCCCGCCGTGTGCGACAGCAACCGTCGCAACGTCACGCCGCCGACCCATCCACGCCGCTCCTCGTCAACACCCGCAATCTCCGGCCAATCCGGCAACACCTCCACCACAGGCTCATCCAGTCCGATTCGCCCCTCCGCCGCCAGCCTCACCGCGCACACCGCCACAACCGGCTTGGCTTGCGACGCACACTTGTACAGACCCACACCCCGCCGGCCGGGAGCCCCGGCCGAGATCGGCGCTGACTTCGACCCGCACAACAAGACGCCGAACCCGCCCAGCGCAACCCCGACCTGCACGCCCACATCCGACCGATCGCACCAATCGCGAATCAAGCCGACCAGCCCGGGCGGAAAGTCCGCGGGCGCTTCAGTTTGCTTCAAACGGTCCACTTCTTCAGCGCCGGTCCGGTGTACTGGGCAATCGGGCGGATCAGCCGGTTGTCGCCGTGCTGTTCCATGATGTGAGCGCACCAGCCCGTGATCCGGCTCGCCACGAAGATCGGCGTGTATTGCGGCACCGGAATCCCCATCGTGAAGTACGTCAACCCGCAAGGGAAGTCGACGTTCGGATGGATCTTCTTCTTCTCCAGCATGATCTTCTGAACCTGCTCACCCAACTTGAACCACTTGATCGCCGCATGCCCGCCCGGGTTCGATGTGTCCGACTCCGCCACCGCCCGACCCAAACTGTGCAGAATCGGCGCACGGTGGTCCCCATTTTTGTACACGCGATGCCCGAAGCCCATCAACTTGCGCTTCGTGTCAAACGCCCGCTGCATCCACTCATCGACCTTCGCCGTGCCGATCCCCGCCTCCCCCACGTCGTTCATGATCTCCTTCAACATCTCCATCGCCGCCTCGTTGGCGCCGCCGTGCAACGGGCCCTTCAACGCCGCAATGCCGCCGCACACCGCACCGTGCATGTCGCTCAGCGTCCCGGCGATCACCCGCGTCGTAAATGTCGACGCGTTGTAGTCGTGCTCGGCGTACAGGATCAGCGACACATCCACCACCCGCGCGTAGTCATCGCTCGGCTTCTTCCCCGACATCAGGTACAGCAGGTTCGCGGCGTGCGAAAGACTCGGATCGCCCCCCGTGTCCGCGGCGACCAGAGGCCGACCGTCGATCACGTTTTGCATGTGACCGATGATCGTCGGGATCTTCGCAAGCAGCCTCTTCGACTTCAGCAGGTTCGCTTCCGCGCTCACACTCTGGCAGTCCGGATCCAAGTGCCCGAGGATCGACACAGCCGTCCGCAGCACGTCCATCGGAACCGCGTACCCCCCGTTCAACATCGGCCGTGTGCTCTTGAGAAACTCGATCACCGGCCCGGGCAGCGCACGCTCCGACACGATCTCGTCCTTGAACCGCTTGAGTTCCGACTCCGAGGGCTTGTGCCCCTCCAGCAGCAAGAACGCGACCTCCTCGAACGTCGCGTGCTGCGCGAGATCGTGAATCTCATACCCCCGATAGATCAGCGCTCCCTGCTCCACCGAGCAGATCGCCGTCTGCCCCGCGATCACGCCCTCCAAACCCCGCGCAAGCGTGGGCGCGGCGGACGAAGCGGCGGTGGGAGCGGTCGTTTGCGTGCTGGCGGTCATGATCGAGCTTCCTCCGAGTGCGGTTCAATCTCACGTACGGAACGAGCGATGTTCGGTCCGATCAGAACCCACCCCGCGCGGTTCGGGCTTCGGCCCCTATCGGCTGGCCGAGTCTAGCAACCGCCCCCGCGCCACGACCAACGCCCCACGCCGGGCACGACCGACATAAGGTTCCTTCGTGAACCAGCGCGTCGAACGCGTCGCCTCCACGCTCCGCGAGGCCCTGCAGGCGGTCATCGCCCGGGGTCTGGCCGACCCGCGCGCCCGAGGGCTGATCACCGTCACCGAGGTCCGCGTGACCGACGATCTCAAGAAGGCCGACGTCTTTGTCAGCGTCCTGCCTGACGAACACCAGGAACTCACCCTCCACTCGCTCCGCCACGCCGCCCGCCATATCCGCCGACAGGCGGGCGAACTCATGGCGCTCCGCGAACTCCCCGAACTCGTCTTCAAGACCGACCGGGGCATCAAGCAGCAGGCCGCCGTCATCGAGGCCCTTGCAAAGGTCCGCGCAGAACGCCAGCAGACCGCCGAGTCTGAAGCGTCCGACGACCAGCCCGACAACCAGCCCACCGACCAGCCGGAGGGCCGAGCGTGACCGCCCCTCCTCCGCCTCCTTCAGGTGCCAGCGGCAACCACGGTCAAGGCAACAACGCTCACGCCGCGGAGCGACTCAACGACCTCCTCACCAGGATCCGCAAACGCCACGGCGAGGCCGTCGCCGTCCTCGCAGCCAACGGCGCTTCGGTCCACCACGCCGCCAAGCCAGGCGCAACGACCGCCGAGGGCCAAGTCACCCCCGACGCCCACGAGTCCGCCGCTCCAACTCACGCCGGCTCAAGGCCCTCCACGGCGTTCCTCGAAGCCGATCAACCCGTCCTCGCGGAACTCGTCCGCTCGTTCCTCGTCTGGGAGGCCGGCACCGCCAAGGCCGCCTCGGCGATCCGTCGCATCGAACAGGCCGTCGTCGATTTCAATGATCTTCGCGTCTGCATGCACGACGAATTTCTGAGGCTGCTGGGCAAGTCCACGCCAAAGACCGAGGATCGCGCCATGCGCATGCGCGCAGCACTCAACGACGTCTACCTCCGCGAGCACGGCATGACGCTCGAGCACCTGCCCGCGCTCCCCAAGCGCGAAGCCCGCGAGTATCTCGAGTCCGTTGAGGGTGTCCCGAGATTCGTCGCCGCCCGCACCATCCTGCTCGCCCTCTCCGGCCACGCAGCGCCCGTCGATTCTCGCATCCTCCGAGTCCTCACCGAGGCCCGCGCCGTTCCACCAACCGCAACGACCGACGACGCCGCCGCCCTGCTCGAAAAGCGCATCCGCGCTGGCGAACTGCTCGAAGCCTACCTGCTCCTGCAAGCCCAGGCCGACGAGCCGGCCCGCGGCGAGACCGAGCAATCTCCCCCCGCCGCGCAACGTGCGAAAGCCAACGGCTCCGCCCGATCATCCGAAGGGAAGAAACCAGGCAAGTCCTCGGGCAAGCATCGCACCGAAGGCCGTTGAGCCATCCTCTCATGACAGCCCGAGAGAGACTCCGCACCGAGCCTCTCGATTCTCGGAGATTCCACATTGGCCGGCCACAACAAGTGGAGCAAGATCAAGCATCGCAAGAAGATCGTCGACGGGCGACGCAGCAAGGTCTGGACCAAGTGCGTCAAGGCGATCATGGTCGCCGCACGCAACGGACCCGACCCCGATATGAACCTCGCCCTCCGCTACGCCGTCGATGAGGCCAAATACGCCAACGTCCCAAAGGACACCATCGAGCGGGCCATCAAGAAGGGCTCCGGCGAACTCGGAGCCGAGCGCTACGAGACCGTCCGCTACGAGGGCTACGCCCCGGGCGGCGTCGCCGTCGTCATCGATGCGCTCACCGACAACCGAACGCGAACCGCCGGCGATGTCCGCAACACCTTCTCCAAGCACGAGGGCAACCTCGGCGCAACCGGCTGCGTCGGCTTCCTCTTCGAGCACAAGGGCCGAATCGTCCTCACCCCCACCGCGGATGTTCCGCCCGACCCCGAGTCGGTCATGGACCTCGCCCTCGAAGCAGGCGCCAACGACGTACGCGGCGGCGACTTCGACCCTGACGACCCCGATGCTCCGCCCCCCGCGTGGGAACTGCTCACCGACCCAACCGACTTCCTGCGCGTCCGCAGCGCCGTCGAAGCCCTCGCCCCCAAGGCCAGGCTGAAGATCGACGAAGCCGCCCTCGCGATGATCCCCACAACCGTGGCCCGCGTCGACGATCAGGAAACCGCCGAGCGCATCCTCGACCTCGTGGAAGCGCTCGAGTCCTTCGACGACGTCCAGAAGGTTTACACCAACCTCGGCGACTGACGTCGGCATCCAATGCCGACGACCGATCCGCAAGCCGATCCGCCTACGGACCGGTCCCCCCTCCCCAAGTCCAACCTACCCTTTCCCCATGTCCGCCTTTTACCAACTGGAGTTCGAGCGCCCCGTTGTCACGATCGAGCGACGGATCGAGCAACTCGAGCGGCACCTTCGACAACTCACGACCGTGCCCGCGCCCGCCGCCGATGCGCCCGCCGGGTCAGCCGACGCACCCGTGTTCACGGCCGATCTCCCGGCCGCCAACGGCGATATGGCCGTGATCGACGCGGACGACCTCCCTCCAACCGCCGAAGCCACCAAGTCGCTGATCGATCGACTCGCGGCCCAGCGGCAGGCCCTGCTCACCGATCTCTACCGCGACCTCTCTCCCTGGAACACCGTCCGCGTTGCGCGCCACCCCAACCGCCCGCAGTCGCGCGACTACATCGAGATGTTCTGCAAGGACTTCTGCGAGTTGCACGGCGATCGCCGCTTCGGCGACGACCCCGCCATGGTCACCGGCTTCGGACGCATCGGCTCCATCAAGTGCCTCATTGTCGGCCACCACAAGGGCCGCACGACCAAAGAGAAAATCGCCTGCCACTTCGGCTGCGCTCACCCCGAAGGATATCGAAAGGCCCTCGCCAAAATGAAACTGGCCGAGAAGTTCGGCCTGCCGATCGTCACGCTCGTCGATACTCCGGGGGCCTACCCGGGCGTCGGCGCTGAGGAGCGAGGACAAGCCGAGGCCATCGCCGTCAACCTGCGCGAGATGAGCCGGCTCAAGACCCCCATCGTCTCCATCATCATCGGTGAGGGTGGTTCCGGTGGCGCGCTCGGAATCGCCGTCGCCGACCGCGTCGGCATGCTCTCCAACTCCTGGTACTCGGTCATCAGCCCCGAAGGCTGCGCCGCGATTCTCTGGAAGCAGGCAAACGAACAGACCAACACCGCCGCGGCCGATTCACTCAAACTCACTGCACGCGACAACCTCGACCTGGGCATCGTCGACTCGGTCATCCCCGAGCCCCTCGGCGGCGCCCACCGTGACCCAAAGGCCATGGCTCGCACCCTCGAACGGTGGATCACCGACCAACTGCAGGAACTCCGCACGCACCGACGCGAACTCCTGCCCCAGCGCCGGTACGAGCGATTCCGCGCGCTCGGCGCGTACGTCGAAGCCGCGGTCGCCTGAGACCCGATCGCCGTCCTGATCCCCCCGGAGCGACACCCGAAGCCCCCGCACCCCGATTGACCCGCCCCGCTCTTTCCCGTATACTGGCGGTCTTTTCGCCGCAGGATGTTCGGGTTGTGCGAGGGTACGAGGAGCGCGGCTCCTCGCCACTCCGCCCGCAACACCCCCCTTCAGGCCCCACCAGGGAAAGGACCCCAGCGCGTGGCCAAATCCGCCAAGACTGCCAAGGCCGCACCCAAGCCGGCCGCAAAGACCGCCAAGAAGCCCGCAGCCAAGCCAGCCAAGCCCGCTGCGAAGGCCTCCGCGCGCCACACAGCCAAGAAGCCGGCTCCGAAGCCGGCCACCAAGGCCCAGGCCAAGGCGCCCGCGAAGGTGGCGGCTAAGGCTGGCAAAGACGCGAAGGCCACCAAGCCCGCCAAGCCGGGAGCCAAGCCCGCTCCCGCCCAGCCCGACACGTCCGCCGAGAAGAAGGGACCCAAGGGCATCACCGTCGTCCAGCCCAAGGTCGTCAAGAAAACCAAGCCCAAGGTCAAACTCGAAATGCCCCACGCCGAGCCGCTCATCAAGCCCGGCATGAAGTGGAAGCCCCTCATCCCCTCAGGACCCAAGGCCCCGCCCTCACCCTACGGCGTCTGGCGCAGCCCCGACGACGTAAGCGTTGAAGAAGTCAAGATCGATCCCAAGGCCCGCCTCCCCAAGAAGGAACTCGAGCGCTACCGCGACATCCTCCTGCGAAAGCGCGCTGAACTTCTCGGCGACATCACCGGCATGGAGCGCGAAGCGCTCAACTCCGGCAGCGGCAGCCTCTCCAGCCTGCCCCAGCACATGGCCGAGCAGGGCTCCGACACCTACGACCAGCACCTCTCCCTCGACCTCGCCGCCGTCGATCGCGAACTGATCAAGGAGATCGACGAGGCGCTCTCGCGAATCGACAGCGGCATCTATGGCGTCTGCCTCAAGACCGGCAAACGCATCAACGCTGATCGCCTCAACGAGATCCCTTGGGCACGCTACTCCATCCAGGCCGCTCGCGAGATGGAACGGAACATCCACCTGCCGTCCTCCGCTTCCACCAGCGAGTCGAGCGCCAACTCCGACATGGACTGACCAGAGTGCCGGACGCAAACGACCCCACCAAGGCCGACGCGCCGACGCCGACGCGAAAGCAGGACGCGCACGCCGCGCAACCACGTCACGGCACCGCCTGGCGCTCTCGCCGCGCCTGGGCCGCAATGCTCATCGCCATGATCGCCGCCATCGCCGTCGATCTCGCGAGCAAGAACTGGGCCTTCCGCACCATCGCCGACGAACCCGTCATCGTCGAGCGCGAGGCCGTCCTCGCCATCAGCCGCGAAGACCCCCGGCTCGTCAACACGCTCATCCCGCGCCACGACCCAATGGTCGTCATACCGCGCCTTCTCGAGTTCACCCTCGTACTCAACCCGGGCGCCGTCTTCGGTGTCGGTCCCGGCAAGCGGTTCTTCTTCGTCGGTTTCACGCTCCTGGCGCTCGCCTTCGGTCTGGGCATGTTCGCCGCGTGGACCACCCCGCGCGATCGCTCCGCCCACATCGCCATCGGCCTCCTCCTCGGCGGAGGACTCGGAAACCTCTACGACCGCCTCGTCTTCGGATGCGTTCGAGACTTCCTCCACCCACTCCCGGGTTGGATGTGGCCCGGCGGTTGGAAGCCCTTCGGCGGCACGGGCGAGATCTGGCCCTACGTCTCCAACGTCGCCGACCTGCTTCTGCTCATCGGAATCGTCACGCTCATGGCTTATCTGTGGAAGCGCGACCGCTCCGAACGCCCCGCGCGCCCGTCCTGATCGCTCCCCGATCCTCAGTTCACCCGCTCACCACCGAACATCGGCGCAGCCGCCGCGGGCGATTGCACGCCCGCCGTCGCCGTCTGATGCTGCGCTGACGCATTCGCCTTGCTCAAGATCCCGTCCCACATCTGCCGAACCTCCGCCGCCATACGCGTGTTCGGGAACTCCTGCGTGATCCGCCGACCCACGAGAATCGCCGACCTCCAGTCGCGGTTCTGGACCGCGATCTTGAACTGCGCCCCGAGATTCTCCCGCGCCTTGGTGACCACGCCCCGCGCCACTTCCTGAAACGCCTGCCCCTCCACCGGCGTCAGGTACTGGTCCAGTTCCTTCAGCAGCGTCATCGCCTCCTCAACGCGCTCACCCTTCGCCGCTTCGAGGAACCGCCTCTCGAGGTCTTCCTTGAAAACATCCCGCGCCTGAATCACCCGCGCCCGCAGATTGTCAACCCGCGGCGACTCCGGATACAGACGCTGAATCCGCGCCGACTCCTGAAACGCCACGTCCCAGCGCCGCTGCACGATCAGCCCGTCCAGCCGCGCGATCGCATCCGCCACCCTCCGTTCGATCACCTCCGTCCGCGCCAACTCGATCCGCGCCCGGAACTCCTCCGCATCCGCCCGATACCCGAACCGATCCGCCAGTTCCGTGCACAGCACGATCGCCGCGTCCCACGCCTGGTTCTGAATGTCTTCCTCGATCGCCCGGCACAGCAACTCCCGCTCCGCCCGCCGGTTCAGCACCCGCCGAGCGTCATCCGACAGCCCCGCGCTCTCATCCAGCCGGCGCACCGCCTCCGTCAGCCGATCCACCGACCGCCGCAACCCCTCGTCCTTAGCCGATCCCCTCGCCGAAATCAGCGCCCACGCGATCGGACCAGTCGTCAGCACCAAAAACAGCCCGCAGTACCCCGCTACGCGCAGGTACGGATTCGCCGGGAATTCACCCACCCCCGCCCCGGCCAGCACGAACAGCACCGACGCCACGCCCACCAGCCCATAGCAGACGATCGACACAACCACCGCCGCCGGTACCCCGCGCTTCCGCGGCATCGGCACCACCGACGTCACTCCCGGCGCTTGCTCACTCCGTTCCTCAGCGGGCGATCGATGCTCCATCTTCGGCCTCCGTGCAGTCCCCACCACCGCGCCCGCCCCGCCCTCAACTTCCCGGCGTCGGCTCGCCGCAGTTCCTCGTCACAGGCACCAGACACAGGAATCGGAGCCCCCGCTCCCCCGCCTTGAACTGGTGTTCCTCATCCGCCGGCACATACACCACGTCCCCCGCCCGAATCGGGTTCTCTCGCCCCTCTAGCAGCACCGTCCCGCCCCCTTCCACCACAAACACCTCGTGCTCATAATCGTGGCTGTGCCGCGGCGAGTTTCCCCCCGGCTCAACCCGAAACGACCGCAGCGCGAAGTTCGGCGCCCCATCCTCGCGCCCAACCATCACCGCCATCGATACGCCCCGCACCCCCGCCATGTCCACCGGCTTGTCCTGCACGTCATGAATGTTCCGAATCACCATCGTCCATTTCCTCTCGAAATCGCTCCTCCCTTGCTCCAGTATTATCCGCCGATGCCCAACCGCCAGCACAATCTCGCGCCAGACCCCGCCGAACCCCTCCCCACCATCCGCGGCATCGCCCTCGGCATGTTCGAGACCAACTGCTACGTCGTCACCGTCCCCGCCGCCCGCGACTGCTGGATCATCGACGCCGGTTTCGACCCCGCCGATCTCATCGACCTCATCCAAACCGAGAATCTCAACCCCACCGCCGTTCTTCTCACCCACGCCCACTGCGATCACATCGCCGGCCTCTCCGAAGTCCGATCGGCCTTCCCAAACATCCCCATCCACCTCCACCCGGCCGAGCACGCCTGGCTCACCGATCCGATGAAAAACCTCTCCGCCGCCATGGGCGTCGGCGTCGTGGCGCCGCCGGCCACCGCCACGCTCGAAGACGGCATGACCCTCGAACTCGCCGGCACACACTGGCGCGTTCTCCACACCCCGGGCCACTCACCGGGCGGCATCACACTGGTCCACGACGCGAGCAACCAGGCGATCGTCGGCGACACGCTCTTCAACGGCTCCATCGGCCGCTTCGACTTCCCAGGCTCATCCGAAGATCAACTCCGCCGATCGATCCTCGAAAAACTCTACACGCTCCCCGATCAAACCCGCGTCTACCCCGGCCACGGCCCATCCACCACCATCGGCCGTGAGCGACGCTCAAACCCCTACGTCCGCGGCTGACACACCGCCCACGACTCGCCGCGAGGCGTGTCGCTCGCCCCCGGCCGTCCTCACCCCACCCCAAAATGAGCACGGCCCCGCCGTACACACGCGGGGCCGTTCCCATGTCAACGTATCCCACCGGCACACACCGGCCTATCCGTTCGTCACTCTCCTCCAACCGCCGACCCCACACCATCGGTCGGCACGTTCGTGAGCGCCGTCCCGCCCGGCATCGATCCCACGTTGTTCAACGACGCCAGCATCGACTCGCTCACCCTGTCGCCCGGGTTCCGCTGCAGCGCCTGCGCCAGCGTCGTCCGAGCCTCTTCCAAACGGCCCGCGTCCCGAAGCATCGTCGCCTTCACGACGAACGGCAGCGTCGAGTTCCCCGATCGCTGGATCGACTGGTCGATCGTCGCCAGCGCTTCGCCCGTCTTCCCCTCCAGACCAAGGAACGACGCCCGGAACATGTACCCTTCAAACCGATTCGGCGCGAGCGCCGTGGTCCGCGCCCCCGCGAGCCGCAGGTTGCCGCGATCCTTCAGCACCATCGCCACGTTCCCGAGTTCGATCCAGGCCTGCGGGTCCGAGGCTCCCTCCGTCGTGTTCACGATCTTCTGCAGCATCGACCTCGCCTCAACCGGCCGCTGCACCGCCAGCAGGCACTTGGCCCGCAGCATCTGCAAGTCCTTCCGATCCCGATGCTCGGTCACATTCAGCAATCGGCCGAGGTTGAACTCCGCCAGGCCGAACTCCCCGCAGGCAACCTGCGACCGCGCCAAGTCCTCCAGAATCCCGTGGTCCTCGGGCGCCAGCAGCAGCGCATCGTTGAAGTACTCCGCTGCGCGACGGTGCTGCCCGCGAAGCACCGCAATGTGCCCCAGCGTCTGCCGAACCGCCGGGCTGTACCCGAACGACTCGCGATGTTCGAGCAGCAACCGCTCCGCGTCGTCCATCCGCCCCATGCTCACCAGCATCTCCGCCGAAGCCGTCAGATACTGCGGGTTCGTCGGGTCCTTCTCCATCGCCTTCGAGTAGTACTCGAACGCCTTCTGATCCATGCTGAACCGCTCGTGCACGATCCCGAGGAAGTAGACCGCCTCCACGTTCTCCGGCTGGAGTTCCAGCGTACGGTCGAACGCGTCCTTGGCCTCCTGCAACCGGCTCTTCTCCACCAGAATCCGCCCGCGCAAGAGGTGAGACTTCGCCACGTTCGGGTTCAACGCGATCGAGCGGTCGATCGTCTTCAGCGCCTTGTCAAAGTCGCCGCCCAGATACTGCTGCTGGGCCATCTGCCACTCCGTCCCGCTCTTGAGTTCCGCCAGACGCTGCTGGGCGATCACCAGGCCTTCGGACGTGTACTGCCCATGTCGCTTACCATTGCACCCGACAAGCACCCCGGCGAACAACGCCGCAGCGCCGCCGCAAACCAGAACGATCGATCGGCCATAGCCACCTGCGCAACGGTTCAGTCGCATGAGCATGTCTCCAAAGAAAGCGGGCGGACGCACGCCGGTGCGCCCGCCCGATGCATCGGCTGTTTCAAAGGGTCCGATTACCGGTTCGGAACATCTTCCACCGTCACGCTCGCGCTCGGACGATCCATCGGAACCGCCTCGGGCGTCGTCGTCGCCACGGGCTGCGTCGGAACCGACTGAACCGGCACATTCGCAAGCGGGCGGTCCTTCGCGTCGAAGCCCGCCGCCCACAACTCACCCGTTTCGGGGTTGAAGATCCACCCGTACTCCGTGTGAAACTTCGTGTCGGGCTTGAAGCCCATCACGACCTTGCCCGCGTTCGGGCCACCGACGTACACGTTCGACGGAACTTTGCTCAGCAGCCCCGCGTGGAACAGCGACTGCCAACCCGCGTTGGCGCCGATGCCCAGCGCCGGCATCGAACCGTCGTTGTCCTCGACAAAGGTCGCCACCGACAGACGCAGGTTCGACAACTCGCTCTGAACCAGCTTCGGGTCGGTCTGCGGGTTGAACGACACCGTCGTCGGCTGCGCGGGCGTCTGAGCCTGGGCCGACGCCGGCCGCGAAACCTGCGTCCCGCGAACCGCCTCGACCATCTGCACGCGCTCGCCGTTCATCTCGATCGCCTGCTCCGCGAAGCCGCCGCCGATGCGCGTCTGAAGTTCACGGCTGTTGAAGTCCATCATCGCCGCGGCGATCGGATCAGCCGACGCCACGGCCCCAGTCTCGGGCACCGCCGGCACGAAGAAGTTCGCGCCCAGCTCGCCCGGCCGATCCACGGGGTCGCGCCCCTGGTCCTGCGAACCCCACGGCACGCGGTGACGCGGCGGCTCAGGCAGAGTCTGGATCGGCTCCAGGCGGCGATCGGTGTCGTCGCGGAAGATGTTGTTCAACCGGCTCTCGTCCGGCCAGTGCTCACGCTCGCCCGTGATCCGCTCACGCAGGCGGTACACCGCCGGCTGATGGGGATTCAGCGACAGCGAACGCTGGATCGTCCAAAGCGCCTTGTCGTGCTTGCCCTCGCGCGCCAGCCGCTCGGCCTCCACGTTCAACTGCGCCGTCATCTTCTCCCGGCTCCACGGCAGCAGACCCTGACGCGCACCCGCGCGCACCCGGTCGATGTCCGCGTTCGCTTTCTCCGCCGCCGCAGCCACGGACTGATCCGTGATGATCGTCGGGGTGATCAGGAAGATAATCTCCGATCGCTGCGTGTTGTCGTCGTTGCCACGGAACGCCGCGCCGATCAGCGGGATGTCGCCCAGGAACGGAACCTGCCGACGGTTGAACGTCTGCGAGTCCGTGAACAGGCCGCCCAGCACCACCGTCTGGCCGTCGCGAACGTTCACGTTCGTCACCAGTTCCTGCGTCACCTCGTCGGGGATCGTCACCGCCGCGCCGTTCGCGTCCGTGATCGTCCGGATCTCAGCCGCAGAGACCTGAGGCTTCAGTTCCATCCGGATGTTCCCGTCCACCGAGACGAACGGCCGGAAGTACAACTGCGTGCCCGTATCCAGGAACTGCACCGTCTGAGTCGTGCTCGTCTCGGTGCTCGTCGTGCTCAAGTAGCCGACGCGCTTACCAACGAGCACCCGCGCGGGCTGACGGTTCAGCGTCAGGATCTTCGGGTTCGACAGGATCACCGTGTCCGTGATCGTGTCCAGCATCCGCAGGAAGATCGACAGGTCGCCGCCCACCACGCCCACCTTGAAAGTGCCGGGGCCGCTCGTGTTGCCAGGCGTCGACGTGATCGCCGTGCCCTGGTTGTTCGCCGGCGACAGACCCTGGTTCGCAGCACCCGTGCCGCCGCGGATCAGGCTGTTCGCCGCAGCCAGCGGGCCGCCGATGTTGATGAAGTCCGTGAACTTCAGGTCGCCGATGATCGAGAAGTCGATGCCGAACGCGTTCGCCTCGTTCAGCGACGTCTGAAGGATCGTCGCCTCGATCAGCACCTGCGCCGGCCGCGTGTCCAACTGCGTCAGCAACTCCTCGATCGCCTTGATGTTCTCTTCGTAGTCGATCACCACCAGTGTCGCCGTCAGCGCGAAGTCGTCCTTGCCCGTCGGCGACTTCTCGGGGATCGAGAAGTTCGCCGTCTTCTCGCTTGTCTGGATCTGCCCGCCGTCGCGGCTCAGCAGCGGCTCGGCGAACGTCTTGGCGTCCGTCGCGTTCAGATAGTTCAGCCGAACCACCTTCGCCACGCGCTTCTTCAACGCCGCCTCGATCTGCTTCAACTCGTCGTTCGTGTACACATAGATGAAATTACCCTGCTCCAGGTACCCGAACCCGTTCACGTGCAGGATCGCGTCGAGCGCCTCGTAGAACGTCACGTCGTACAACGCCGCGCTCACCCGAGCCGAGACGTTCTTGCTCGCGATGATGTTCTTCTGCGTCTGCGTCGAGAGCATCTGCAGTACGTTCGCGAGGTCCTCGTCCTTCAACTGGAGAGTGACCGTGTTGTGCTCGCTCACGACAACCTGGTTCTGGCCGCCATCCCGGCTCGGACGCATCGGGTCGCGCACGCCCGGCGCGTCACCCGCCTGGGCCAGCACGACCGATGGAAACCACAGACCAACCGCCGCCGCGGCCGCGAGCGCGGGGACCTTGCCGACCAGATCGAGCAGTTCGCGGGGGGTTCGCCGACGCTGCATGGACATGAGGACTCTCCGGATTCGAGCGCTGGTAAGGAAGAGGACTCGCCTCCCTCGCCGGCCGCTCTTGGGCTAATTGCCTCCTGCCGCAACACGCGCGGCGTCATGGAGTTGTCGTCGATCCCCACTTGGGACTTTGGGCAACTTCCGATTCCTGAGAACTCGCAGGTATGCTGCGTCGGCTCTGGCCCCTGTGTCGGTTGTACGACCGAACGACCGCACAGACCGCCCAGTTTGGCGCACGCATCCTCACCCGCCGCTCGCGCGCGCAATATGGGGCATCGGCGCAGCATCACGCGGCCGAGGCTTCCCGGACCGGGCACACACACTCCGCCCCCTCCACATTCGCTCGTTTATCTGAGAGTCACAACCCTCACCGCGCTCGCAGCGACTCGGCCGACTCCGAGGGAGTCCCTACCACTTGCAGCGCAGGCTCGGGGCTCGGCTCCGCGATCGCCGTGCGAGGGTGGCTCGTCACCAGCATCAGCCTCGCCCAGATCAACAGGCCCAGCGCGAGCACGCAGAACCCGAAGCCCGTCACGCGGAGATGCCCGGACAACCGCTGGCGCAACTCGACGCCACGGGAAGTCGGCTCGGCGAGATCATCTTGTTCGGGCCTTGCTGTGCGTGCCATGCGACAAGTGTGCAACCGAATCCCCGCTCACGCAAGGTCCGAGAGCATCAGGCACAATCCGCTCATCCGCCCGTAACGTCTGTGACAATCGGATCGCCGGAATCACCCCCCGAACCGGCGGGATCTTCGCCCTGCGATCGCACCACGCGGACCCGCCCCGTGAAGGCGTCCACCTGGATCCGGAACGTCTGCTGCATCCCGATGATCGTCACCGTACCGCCGGCGCTCGCCGCGTTCGAGCCCGCGTCCACCACCGGACCGCCCAGCGCATCGAACATCAGCACGTTGTCGCCGTCGAAGCCGGCCTGCGTCATCCGCGAGTCACCGAAGCGCGCGTCGCTCAGATTCACCTCGTACCGCCCGGACCGCTTCGTCGGGTCGTACAGCACGTTGTTCTGCACGTCGATCACGTTGCCCGGCACCGCCACCAGCGTGTACCGGTTGTTCGCCACGTCGAACACCATCGCCCGGCGCTCCTGGAACGCCACCGCGTCGCTCTGGATGAACGTGATGTCGCTCACCACCATCCGCACCGCGCCCTGCACGCGCAGAATCCCAGTCTCACCCATCGCCGGAATGATCATCGCGCCGGCCAGGCCCAGCACCACGATCACGCACAGCAACTCCAGCAGCGTGAAGCCGCTACGGACGCGAACGGTCGACTTCTGACTGCGGAACATCGGCTCGCTCCCGGAACGCAAGGGCGGCCCCTCGCCTGCACGCCATGTCGGCGCGCCCACGCCTCGCACAACACTCAGTTCGGCGGCTGCTGCGGGGGCAGCGTGATCGGAGGCATCTCCTTCACGCGAACCTCGAGCGGCTGATTCAACCTCGACTCGAGCCGTGCAAGACGCTGGTTCATGTCGCGCATTTGCTCGATCATCAGCCTGCGCTGCTCACCCGCGTTGAAGGGCGTCGTCGTCAGCGGCTCGCCGCGAGGCTCGTTGCGCGGCTGCGCACCGACGCTCGACGATGACGAACTCAGGCCCGCGTGACCGACCGCAAGCACCACCGCGCCGAGCGCGGCGAACGGAATCAGGCGGTCGATCATCCGGCGGGTGTGTCCGCCGCTCACTCGCGAAAGACTCATGGGATGCTCCGGGGTTTGCCTCCGAGGGCTCCTCATGTCTTCGGCCCGATCGCGGCACGACTGCGGCACGCGTCCGGAATAACCGTCCCGCGGACCTCAGGGCTTCGGGATCGGGCGGTCGTTGACATCGAAACCGGACGCGTACAGATCGCCCGTCAGCGGATCGAAGATCCACCCCTGTTCGTCCGTCCACGAACCGTCGGGCTCGTACCCCTCGATCAGCACCACGCGACGCGAGTTCGGACCGCCCACCCACGCATTGATCGGCGCCGACAGCAGGTAGTCCCCGCTCAGGCCCACGAGCGGCCCCCACGCCTCCGCGGGATCGTCCGAATCCGTGATCGGCGGGATCAGGCCGTTGTTCCTCGTCTGCCACACTCCGATCGCCTTCCTCATCTTCTGAAGGTCGGTGTACGTCGCGTTCGCGGCGGCCTCCTGCGTAGCGCTGCTGAACTGCGGGATCACTAGCGCCGCCAGAATCCCGAGAATCACCACCACGATCAGAATCTCGACCAGCGTGAATGCGCGACGAACTTTCATGACTCACTCTCCGCTTGCCCGGGCGGCGATCCGCTCACCCGATTCCCGTTACACCTCACGATCCCGAACGCCTACGCGCTGTGCTCGGTCGAATCCGGCCGGCCCGCGTCAACGGGCCGGCCGGCTTGGTGATTCACGTCAGAACCAGATTACTGGTTCGTGACCCAGGTGCCAGCGTCTTCATCGAACCCGGCGGCGGCGATCTCACCGCTCGTCGAGTTGTAGAACCAACCCGGGCCGTCCGGATCGGCGGCGGCGGCCGCCGCGTCCGTACGCGGATTCGCCGATTCGGCGACCTCGTTGCGGCCGTTGCGCGGATTCACAGGACGATTCCGCGTGTACGGCTGCTGCGCCCGGCCGAGGCTGTTGTCGTCGCCCAGACCGAACGTGTTGCCCGTGCCGGCCAGCAGATCGTCGAACGAACCGTCCTGGTCGCCCGCGATCGCCGGAACGTCCCCGTTGTTGCGGACGCGGAACAGCTCGATCTGGTTCCGAAGCGTCTGCAACTGGGTCTGAATGTTGCCCGTCTGCGCTTCCTGGCTGGCGTTCGTGAACTGCGGGATCACGATCGCGGCCAGAATGCCCAGGATCACAACCACGATCAGAATTTCAACCAGCGTAAAGGCCTTCGACACTCGAGTACGCATGCAGGAGTCTCCTTTCACACACCGTCCAACACCCGGCGGGACACACTCCGACGGGCCGTGACACGCTTGCCTGGACCACCTGGTCGGGGGTGTTCCACGTGGAACACCCCGGAACTGGTGGCGAGCGAATCGGTCATCGGATGTCGGTTGCGCGTGTTTGCGTCCACAGGGGGATTGACTTTTGACTTCCGCGTTCGCGGCGGATCGATCGGATCAAGGTGCACAGATTCGCGCGGTTACGGGGCGAACGGCGTGTTATCCGGGCGGGGCGTACGGTTCGCGGCCTGATTCGGCGGGGGGATTGAGACGGAGCCAAGTGAGATGTCCGACGCGACTGCCGTAACTCCCGCAACCGCCGCCGGTGCGCCGAGCCCGAGTTCGTTCAAGCCGGAGGTGACGTTCGAGGACTTCGCGAAGATCGACTTCCGGATCGCGAGGGTGGTCTCGGCGGAGAACCACCCGAATGCGGACAAACTGCTCAAGTTGCAGGTTGACGATGGTTCCGGGACGCTGCGGCAGATCTGCTCGGGGATTCGCGAGGACTACACGGCGGAGCAGATGGTGGGGAAGCACATCGTGATCGTGGCGAACCTTGCGCCGAGGAAGATCCGGGGTGAGGAATCGCGCGGGATGCTGCTGGCGGCGAGCGAGATGCCCAAGGACGCCGCTGCCGCGACGGGCGAGAAGCGGTCGGTGATCCTGCTTCAGCCTGAGAAGCCGCTGGCGCCCGGCTCGCTCGTGTCGTGACGCGGTCGCGCGGAACGTCACTACAACGATTGAAAGACCTTCATAACGCGGTCGCGCGCCTTGGCGTGGTCGGCGATCGGCTCGGGGTAGTCGATCGTGCCGCGAAGGAGGGCGGGGAGGTCGCTCGGGTCGTGGATGGGGCCTTTCTCACCGCCGTCGAGGTCGGCGAGTTCGGGGACGTAGGTGCGGATGTACGCGCCGTCGGGATCGAATCTGCGGGACTGGGAGACGGGGTTGAAGATGCGGAAGTAAGGCGCGGCGTCGGTGCCGGTGGAGGCAGACCACTGCCAGCCGCCGTTGTTCGAGGCGAGGTCTCCGTCGATGAGGTGGCGCATGAAGTGCCGCTCGCCCCAGCGCCAGTCGATGAAGAGGTCCTTGGTGAGGTACATGGCGGTGATCATGCGGACGCGGTTGTGCATCCAGCCGGTTTGGAGCAACTGCCTCATGCCAGCGTCGACGATGGGAACGCCGGTGCGGCCCACCGTCCATGCCTCGAACGCGCGCTGGTCGTTGTTCCAGAGGATGCGTTCGGTGTCGGGCTTGAAGGCGCGGTGCATGCAGACGCGCGGGAAGCCGACGAGGATGTGCTTGTAGAAGTCGCGCCAGACGAGTTCGCTGATCCAGTGATTCGGCCCCTCATGGCCGGCCTTCTTGCTTTCGAGGAGGTCGCCGTTGGCTTCTACCGCCGGGGCGAGGCACTGCCTGGGGGAGATCGCGCCGACGGCGAGGTAGGGTGAGAGTGTGCTGGTGGCCTCGAGGGCCGGGAAATCGCGGCGGTCCTTGTAGCGAGTGATTGACTTGGCGATGAAAGCGTCGAGGCGCTTCGAGGCCGCACGCTCGCCGGCGGGCCAGAGGTCGTCGGGCACGTCGGTCTCGAACCCAGAGACCGTGTCGGGGACTGGGTCGGAACGGACACCGGTTTGCGGCTGCTTGCGCGGACGCTGGAGGACCGCGGCGGAACCGGATGGGAAGCCGTCTTCGAGGAGCGCCTTGTAGTACGCACGCTTGAAGGGCGAGAAGACGGTGTAGTACCTGCCCTCGGCGGTGGAGACGGAGCCGGGCGGGAGGAGCACCTGATCGTGGTAGCGATGGAAGGTGACGGCGCCGCTGGCAAGGCGTGCCTGCACGGCGTCGTCGCGCCGGCGCTCGTTGATCTCGTACTCGGCGTTGGTGTGGACGCTGGTGCAGTTGACTTCGCGGCAGAGGCGTGCGACGGCTTCGGGTGCATCGGCGAAGCGATCGGCGCGGACGATGCGAAGGGGGATGTTCAGGGCGGCGAGATCGGCGGAGAGTTCGCGCAGCGTTCGGAGGATGAAGCGGATCTTGACACCAGCCCAGTCGTGCTCGCGCCACTGGGTGGGGGTGATGAGGAACGCGGCGATGACGCCGTCGTCGGAGGCTTTACAGGCCGCACGCAGGGCCTTGTTGTCGGCGGTTCGGAGGTCGGAACGGAACCACATGAGTGCGGGCATCGAGCGCTCCGAACGAAGAAGGGGAAGTGTTGGAGCGCGCAGGTTCGCTCCGGCAGCATGAGGATTCGATGGCGAAGCCCGGTCCGATTCCGAGGCCTGTCGGGAAGGTCAGGGGCCGATCGACCGGCCGTCACGCAGGCGGCGGACGGACCCGGAGCCCTCGCGCCAGCGCCAGGCAGCGCGGAGGGCGTCGTAGAGCATCCTCGGCGCATCGCGGGCGATCTTGAGGGTGGACTGGGTTGGGTTCTGCCAGTCGACGGGTACTTCGCGGATCCGCGCACCCAGCCGCTGGGCGATGAGGAGGATTTCAACGTCGAATGCGAAGCGATCGACCGTCTGCGCAGCGAAGATCCGGCGTGCGATCGAGATTCGGAAGGCCTTGAACCCGCACTGGGTGTCGCCGAGGCGCGGGAGACAGAGGACGCGGACGACGTAGGGAAAGGTCCGGCCGAGGATCTGTCTCAGCGGGTGCTGGCGCGTGACGATGCGGGACTGTGGGGCTCGGCGGGTGCCGATGATGACGTCCGCGCTGACGGCGTGTTGCGCGAAGCGTTCGAGGTGGTGGATGGGCGTGGAGTTGTCGGCGTCCAAGAAGAGGACCCACCCCCCCAACCACCCCCCTGCCGCTGGACCGGCGGGCTCGCCGTGAGCGCCCGAGTCGCGAGGCGCGTCCGGCCGGGAGGATGCTGGTGAGCCGTGTTGAGCGCCATCGGAAAGGGCGGCGATGACGGCGTTCATGCCGATGCGGACGGCGTGGCCCTTGCCGCGATTCTGACCGAGCCGGATCAGGCCGACGGGCCTGCCGAATCGACGGACGCGTTCGGCGGTGTGGTCGGTGCTGCCGTCGTCGACGACGAGCACTTCCGCCTTGATTCCGGCATGGTCGAGCCAGGCGAAGACGTCGGCGAGGGTCTCGGCGATGAATCGTTCGGCGTTGTAGGCCGGGATGACGACGCCGATTGGAGCGAACAGCCGTGCGTCGGGCGTCTCGGCGCTGGGCTGTTCGGCATTCGGGTCGGTCATGGGCGGGGTCCGGGTTCGGATGGTAATCTCTCTGCGGGAGAACCGCCCGCAACGACGGGCGGATGAGGGGGTGGGACCGGAGCGGATCAGACGATGGCGAAGCAGCCGCCTCAGACCAAACCGATCGATGCTTCGAGGGATCGATCGGGCGGGCCATTCGCTCGGCCGGGTGTGCGGTGGGGTGTGTTCGACGCGCTGGCGATCGCGGCGGTGATGCTGATCGGCTTCGGCGTCTTTCTCAACGCCTTCGACGGGGAGTTTGTGTACGACGATGAGGAGCAGATCGTCAACAACCGCTTGGTCACGACGCCGGGGATGGTCCGGCGGGCGTTGACCTCGGACGTGTGGGCCTTCAAGACGGCGATGGTGGGTGCTGACGGACAGGCGGGCACGGAGCGTGAACCGGCCGGGAGCAACTACTACCGGCCGGCGTTCGTCGGGCTGTTGATCGTTCAACACCGGCTGTTCGGGCTCGAATCGACACGGCCGTGGCACGCGACCAACGCGCTGATGCACGCGTTGGTGTGCGGGATGGCGTACGTGTTGGCGCGTCGGCTGGGGTTGGGAGGGGCCGCGGCGGGCGCGGTGTCGCTGATCTTCGCCGTTCACCCGGCGCACGTGGAGACGGTGGCGTGGATTTCGGGGTCGCCGGACCTGCTGCTGTCGATCGGTGTGCTCGGATCGATGATCGGGTCGACGCGGCTGCGTGATGGCCTGGGCGGACGGGGCGCGTGGTGGGCGTGGCCCGCGGTGATCGCGGGGTACGCGCTGGCGGTGACGAGCAAGGAGATGGGGATTCTGGCGTGGATGCCTGTGTCGGCCTGCGCACTCGCGGGCTGGGATGGCGATCCGACTCGGCGTGCCTGGCACGGCAGGTCGATGGTTCGAGCGGCGAGCGTTGCCGTGCCGGGGGTGGTGCTGGCTGCGGTGTTCTGGATCATTCGAGGGCGGATCATCGGGGACGCCTGGCAAGCCGCGCCGGGCGCAGCGAACCTTGAGTCGATGATCCTGAGCATGCCGGCAATCGCGTTCTTCTATCTGCGGCAGGCGTTCTGGCCGTGGGAGGGCCTCGGGGCGCTGCACGCGGCGGGCGCGTGGACGAGCACAGCGACCGCCATGCCGACCGGGGGTGTCGGGGCCGCCCATCCGCTGAGGGCGGTGACAAGTCAGACGGTGGGGTTCTGGAACTTCTGGTTGCCGCTGATGGTGTGCGTGGCGATGGGACTGGCGATGCTGTGGTCGGCGTGGCGGAGCCGGGCGGGGCTGATCGGGCTTGCGCTGTTCGGGGCGATGCTTGCGCCGGCCTTCAACATCCGCGTGTTTCCGGTGGAGCACATCGTGCGCGACCGGTATCTGTACCTGCCGCTGCTCGGGCTGCTGTTGATGATCGCGGGTCCGCTGGAGGCGTGCGTGCGGTCGCGTGGTGCGAGAGCGAGCAGGACGACAGGACAGACGGAGAGCGCACGCGGACTCGCCGGATTCGTCGGCTCGCCGGCGTTCGGGGCCGGGGTGTTGGCGCTGGTGGTTGTGGCGGCGGTGGGGATGGCGATCAAGACGGTTCGGTACAACGAGGTGTGGAAGACGGACCTGGGGCTGTGGGAGTCGGCGGTGAAGTCGGACCCGACCTCCGCGCACGCGTTTGCGCAGTGGGGCACGTATCTGTCGAGGAAAGATCGGCTTGAGGAGGCGCTGGAGGCTTTCAACCGCGCGGAACGGATTTCGTCGATGGTGCTGGTGCGGAACGGGCGGGCGGTTGTGTGTCTGAAACTGGGCGATGTCCGGACGCAGGCCGGGAAAACGGACGAAGCACGCGCGCTCTACACGATCGCGGAACGCGACGCGAGGTTGGCGTGGGAAGCGCTCGGCGGGGCGAAGGGGACTCCGGATTCGTCGCTGGCGGAGTCGTATGACCAACTGGGGACAGCGCTGGCGAGGCTGGGGCGGCTGCGGGAATCGGCGGCGGTGTTCGGCGAGGCGAGCGCGATCATGCCGTTCGTGCGTGCGAAGTTTGCGACCAAGCAGGGCGTGGCGCTGTACAAGATGAACGACTCGGCCGGGGCGCTGCGCGTGATGGAAGCGGCACGGGAAGCCGCGAAGACCGAACTGAACGCGGAGTCGAAACTGCTGTTGCACCGGCTCGGTGCGCTGTACGGCGAGATGCGCCGAGGGCGGGACGCGCTCGATACCTTCACCGAGTTCCTGGTGTACAGCCGGGACTGGCAGTCGCACGACGAGGTGCGCAACGCGCGCGAGCAGGTGCTCAAGATCTTCAGGGACAACAACCTGCCGATCCCGTGAGGCGCGGGCAGGAGGCGCGGCTGTGGATGGCGAGCGCAATCGCGTGCGGGGGGAGCGGATCAGTCCGCGCCGCTGCGACCCTTGACGCGGTCGTACGCCCCGCGGGAGCGGAGTTCGTCGATCATTTCGAGGATGAGCAGGTTGGCCATGCCGACCGGGCCGTAGGTGCCGACGTCGACCGAGATTCGCGTGATGGTGGCCGTGCGACGCTGGATGACGACGACGAAGGACTGCTTGCGCTCGTCGTCGTAGACCAGTCGGATCCGACGGTCGGTCTCGTCGCCTTCTCCGGGCTCATCGATGCGGAGTTGGAGGTTGAGACGGTCGGCGGCGATTCGGAGCGACTCCACGGCCTCGTGGAACTCGACGGGCTCGAAGGTGGTGAGTTTGCCCTGCGTGAAGACGGTGGCGCCGGTCTGGGCGGCGGATGCGCCAGCGCTGATGGCCGCGGGCTCGAGGCCGGTGCAGGCGGGGAGAGCGAACGGTGCGACTGCGCACGCGGCCAATCCCGCGACGCACGCTGCGATCGTCGGGCCTGAGCCTGGGCGACGGATCGGATTCGAGCGATTCATCCGCGGGCGGGCGTAAGCAATTGCTCCGGTTCCTGGAGCAGGGCGATGATCTCGGCGAGGGCGAGCGCGGCGGTGGCCCCGTCGACGACGCGATGGTCGCACGCGAGGCTGAGGGGGAGGAGGTTGCCGACGAAGATGCCGCCGTTGCGGATGACCGGGGCCTGGCGGGCACGGCCGACGCCGAGGATGCCCGCCTCGGGGTAGTTGATGATGGGTGTGGCGAAGCGGCCGGCGTGGCTGCCGACGTTGGAGATGGTGAAGGTTGAGCCCGAGAGCATCTCGCGCGCTGCGGTGCGGGAGCGGGCGGAATCGGCGACGTGGGCGATCTGGCGGGCGATCTCGATGACGCCGAGGGCGTCGCAGTCGCGGATGACGGGGACCATGAGGCCCGAGTCGGTGTCGGTGGCGATGCCGAGATGGACAGCGCGGTGCTGGACGATCGCGGCCTCGTGGTTGGGATCGTCGGGGCGCTCGTCGACGGTCGCGTTCATGGCACGGAAGGCGTCGCGAGTGAGGACGCGGCAGACAGCGCTCGCGACGAAGGGGAGAACCGAGATCTTCTCGCCGGTGGCGGCGGAGAGTTTCTTGCGGAGCGAATCGAGGGAGGAGATGTCGGCCTCGTCCATGACGTTGAAGTGGACGGCCTGATTGACGCTCTCGCGGAGGCGGTTGGCGATGGTGCGACGGACGCCGCGGAACGGAACGCGGAGCGTGGCCTCGCCGGGCGGGATGCTGGGGACTTCTCGTCGCGCGGGCGGGGGCACGGCAGGCGCGGAGCGAACCTCAACGGGTTGACGCGGGGCGGGGACGCTGTGGCGAGTGGCGGGGGCTGGGGCGGCTGGCGCTGGGCTTGAAGGAGCGGCGGGGCGTGCGGGCGCAGCGTGCGAGCCGGCAGCGCTGCCGGACGACGCCGAGCGAACGTCCTTCTCGGTGATGCGGCCGGCGATGCCCGTGCCGGCGATGTTGGTCAGGTCGACGCCGAGATCGCGGGCGAGCCGGCGGACGGCGGGGGTGGCGAGCACCTTGCCCTCAGCCGCGGAGACGCCGCCGAGTTCGCCGGACATCTTGCCGACGACGGTTCCGTCGTCTTCGGTTCGTGCGGGGACATCGGCCTCGGCGGAATGGTCGTGGGCGGCGTGCGTGCCGTTGTTGGCGGGCTTGGAGGCGGGCTTGGGTTCGGCGGCGGCCGATGCGGCGGCGCCACCTGCGGGAACGTACGAGACGAGTGGGTTGCCGACCCTGAGGATCTCGCCCTCGGAGCCGTGGAGCGCAGCGATCACGCCGTCGCGCGGGGAGGGAACCTCGACAAGGGCCTTGTCGGTCTCCATCTCGGCGAGGATGTCGTGCTCCTTGACGGCGTCGCCCACGTTGACGCGCCACTTGATGAGTTCGGCTTCGTGCACGCCCTCGCCGAGGTCGGGAAGGATGAAATCGTTGGGATTGGCGGACTTGGCATGGGCCATGTGTTCGGGCTCCGGCAGGGACGGGACCTGGGGGATGGGTCGGTGCGAAGGATACCGCCTTCATGGCAACGGTTCACCCCACGAAAGAGCCCTTGGACATCGCGGCGTTGGCGCGGCGCGAGGAGCAGCGCAATGCGCGCGGATTGTCGGAAGTGGCGAACGAGCAGATGAGCGTTGCGGGCGGGTTTGTGGGGAGGGCGGAAGCGGGGTCGTGGCTGAACCAGGCGACAGGCGTGGGGTATGGGATGGAGGTCACGCGGGAGGATGTCGAGCGGATCATCGCGTTTCACGAGGAAGTGGGCGCTGAGCCGCGGATCGAGGTTTCGGCGTTCTGCGATCCGTCGCTGATCCGGCACGTGAACGAGGCGGGGTTTCGGATCGCGAGTTCGGGGTTTTTGGGCGGGTTTGAGCACGTGCTGGTGCGTGTGCTGAGCCAGAACGGACGCGCATCGCCGCGCGTGGAGGTTCCGGAGGGACTGGAACTCGGGCTCGTGGACCCGTCGGATGCGCGCGAGGTGCGCGAGTATGCGCATGTCGCGATCTCGGGGTTCTTACCGGAGGGGCAGGCCCTGAGCGAGGTGGATCTGGAGATCTGCGCACGGTGCGTGCGGCACCCGCGGACGCTGGCGGCGGTGGCGCGGCTGGACGGGCGGATCGTGGGGGCGGGGGCGATGGAGATCAGCGGCCCGGAGACGAAGATCGCTGCGCTGTTCGGGTTGAGCGTACTGCCCGAGTATCGGCGGCGGGGGATTCAGCAGGCGCTGATCGCCTATCGGCTGAACATCGCGAGCGAGCGAGGGATGACGGTGGCGACGATCGGCTCGCGGCCGGGGGCGGCGACCGAGCGGAACGTGCGGCGGATGGGGTTTGAGTTGGGGTACACGAAGGTGATCATGGTTCGGCCAGGGCCGGGGCTGAAGGGCGTCTCGGCGTGACGGCCGTGAGTTTCAGCGCCCACCATACCGTCGCGCGAGCGGGTCGTTGAAGCGGAACCACGAGTGGCCCGGGATGAGGATCAGGCCGAGGAGCGCGGCCGAGAAGGCCGTGTAGACGGCGGAGCCAGCGCCCTGCAAGAGCGTGGTGGTGGGGCTGAGTTCGAAGGAGGCGGAGTAGAGGGACTTGACCGTCATGAGTGCGGTGGAGACGACGGTCTCGGCCATGGCGCCGAGGACCGACATGACGACGAGGGCCACGAGGCTCTTGCGCATCATGACGCCGCGGAGGGTGAGGACGAGGTAGGCCGCGGCCATGTAGCCCAGGGCGTGCGGGCCGACGAAGACGATCTCGTAACCCGCGACGCCCGCACGCTGGGAGGTGAGATCGACGACGACGCCGATGAGGAACGCGGACCAGAGAGAAGCCAGAGTCGGGGCGGAGAGCGCGATGAAAACGACCAGCGGGAGGGAGAAGTAGGGAGCGATCCGAGCGTCGCCGATGGAGAGCGCCGAGCGGAGGCCCGCGTCGAGGCCGAGCGTGATCCACGCGAAGAAGAGGGCGACGGTCCATCTCATGGCGTCACCTCCGCGGCGTTGACGCGCGTGCGCCGGGCGTCGCTGAAGGGCAGCGGCGCTGCGTCGTCGAGCGAACGGATCTGGACTTCGCGGAGCGTGCTGAAGTCGACCTCCGGACGGACGGTGATCATGCGCCGCTGGCGGATCTCGGGGTTGACGTCGGCTGAGACGACGCGGCCGACGATCAGCCCCTCGGCGTAGAGCGGCCACGCGTCGTCGCGGAGACGGACGAGCATGCCCTGGTCGATGGGGATGGGGAGCGAGGTGGCGGGGTCGAGGAACTCGCCGTCGCCGACGGTGAAGATCAGGTCGGAACCGCGTCGCTCGTGCAACTGGCAGATGGGACCGGGGAAGTCTTCGCGGAGCATGACGACGCCGATGAGTCGCGGTGCCGAGCGATCAGCGATGGTCTGCACGGTGGCAAGACGGTCGGTGACGCTGACGACCTGACCGACCAGATGGACGCCGCGAGCGGCGACGACGGCTCGGGGCAGGACGCCCGCGCGACGGCCCGCGCGGATGGTGAGCACGCGCGCGGAGAGATCGGTGGAAGTGCCGAGCACCGGGGCGGTGACCTGTCGCACGGCCAGACCCGGGTTGATGTCGATGCCGCGTTGGAGGTCGCGGATGACGCCGCGGAGGCTCTCATTCTCGCGGTCGAGTTGGAGTTTCTGGGCGAGGAGTTCGTCGCGCTGCTGCTGGAGGGCCTGCACGGCGGCGGGGTCGAGCCCGCCTCGCGGCGTTTCGATCTCAGGCCCGCCGACGAGTTGATAGAGGGGATGGCTGATGGGGAGGAGGATCGTCCGTGCGGGCTGCGCAAACTGGCTCTGCCAGCGTGTCCATCGCGGAGGCGTGATGGAAAACAGCACGCACAACAGCACGAGGCCCACGAGGACCGACTTGGGATTGAGGTAGTGGCGTGCGGCGCGTGGCATGATTCGGTCGGTGGCCGGCGGGGCGCGCGCTGAGGCTCAGGGCGAGTCGAGATCGGACTCGAGGATGAACTTCCACTCCTCGATGTGTTCGAGATAGATGGCGGTCCCGCGTGCCACACAGGTGAGCGGATCCTCGGCGAGTCTGGCTTCGAGTCCGGTGGCGTTGCGGAGCACGACGTCGAGCCCACGCAGGAGTGCGCCGCCGCCGGCGAGATTGATGCCGTTCTCCACCAGGTCGGCGGCGAGTTCGGGCTCGCAGCGTTCGAGCGTTCGCGTTACGGCCTCGATGATGGCGCCGACGGGCTCCTGGAGGGCCTCGCGGATCTCCTCGCTGGTGATGACCGTCTTTCGGGGCAGGCCCGAGATCATGTCGCGGCCGCGGACTTCCATCGAGACTTCTTCGCCGAGGCCGCCCGCACCGCCGGGAGCTGCGGAACCGATGTCGATCTTGATACGCTCGGCGGTTTGCTCGCCGATCATCAGGTTGTAGGTCTTCTTCATGTGGTTGATGATCGCCTCGTCCATGTCGTCGCCCGCAACGCGGACGGACTCACAGACTGCGATATCACCCAAACTCATGACGGCGACTTCGGTGGTGCCGCCGCCGATGTCGACGATGGCGCTGGCGGTCGGCTCGGCGAAGGGAAGCCCGGCGCCGATCGCGGCGGCGATGGGCTCGGCAAGGAGGTAGGTTCGTCGAGCGCCCGCCCGCTCGGCCGAGTCGTAGACCGCCCGCTTCTCGACGGCGGTGATGCCGGAGGGGATGGAGATGACCACGCGGGGGCCGATGCCGAACATCGAGCGCTTGCCGGTGACCTTCTGGATGAAGTACTTGAGCATTTGCTCGGTGATCTCGAAGTCGGAGATCACGCCGTCCTTGAGGGGACGGATGGCGGAGATGGTGCCGGGGGTCTTGCCGAGCATCTCCTTGGCGGTCCAGCCGACGGCCTCACCGTTCTTGAGTACCTTGTTGGTTCCCTTCCAGACGGCGACGACGCTCGGCTCGTTGAGGACAATGCCCTCGCCGCGAACGGCGACGAGCGTGTTGCACGTCCCAAGGTCGATGCCCATGTCGACGCTGACCATGCTGAGGAAGCGGTCGAAGATCACGGGCGGGCGTGCTCCGGGGCGTCTGACGTGGGGGAGGATTCGAGAACGGCGTGAACGGACGGCATGAGCATAAGCGATCGCGCGCAAGCGCGTGCGAATAAAAGGCCTACGGCCTGACCATTATCGGGGGGCGTGTCGGGCGTCCATGAGAAATGCGTTCGGGCGGGGGGCGGGCGTGCGGGTGCGGTGGCCTACCCTGTGCGTTCGCACATCGGGCGGGGAGTCGCCGGCCAGCGTGGCCGGGGGCTCTGGACCCCGGAGCACGAGAACATGGCGCAGCAGACCGCGGAAGAGACACTCCCCAAGAACAAGGTGACGATCGAGGATCTGGGCCCCTGCGCCCGCAAACTCAGCATCGAGATCCCCGCCGAAGCGGTGGATCAGACGCTCGGGGCGAGCATCGAGGGGCTGATCGCCGACGCCGAACTTCCCGGCTTCCGCAAGGGGCGGGCGCCGCGCCGGCTGATCGAGCGGAAATTTGCGCCGGCCATCCGCAAGGAGGCCAAGAACCGCCTGATCGGGACCGCCTTCCAGCGTGCGATCGACGAGAACGGGCTGAAGGTCGTGGGCGACCCGATCGCCGACGAGAACCTGGTGAAGGCCGAGGTCGAGCCCGGCAAGCCGCTGGCGTTCGAGGTGCAGGTCGAGGTGATGCCGAGTTTCGAACTTCCGGCGATGGACGGCATCGACGTGAAGCGGCCGAAACTCGAGGCGACCGACGACATGGTCGTTCGCGAGGTCTCGCGCCTGCAGTTGAACGAGGGGGCGCTCAAGAGCAAAGAGAAGCCCGAGGCGGGCGACTACCTGACCGGCCACGCGGTGATGACCGACGACGCGGGCAAGCAGCACCTGGACATCATGGACGCCGTGGTGCAGATCCCCACGAAGGACGGCGATGGGAAGGGGATGATCCTTGGCGTGCAGGTCGAGGACTTTGCGAAGCAATTGGGCACACCGAAGATCGGCCAGACGGTGACGATCAAGACGATCGGGCCTGAGAATCACGAGAACGAGGAACTCCGCGGCGCGAAGCTGACGATCAGCTTCGAGGTCAAGCGATCGGACGAGATCGTGCCCGCGTCGATCGACGAACTGGTCTCGCGGTACGGCCTGGAGAGCGAGCAGGCGCTCCGCGACGCGGTCCGCACGCAGATCGCTCAGCGGCTGGGTGTTGAACAGTCGGCGCTGATGCGGCAGCAGATTGCCAAGTACCTGGTCGAGAACACGAAGATGGAGTTGCCGCAGCGGCTGACGGCGAACCAGGCGCAGCGGAACCTCGACCGGGCGCGTCTGGAACTGATGCACCGCGGGCTTGATGCTCAGAAGGTCGAGGAGCGGATCGCCCAGTTGCGTTCTTCGAGCGCCGGCCGGGCGGTGGCCGAGTTGCAGTTGTACTTCATTCTCGACCGCGTGGCGGAACTCGCGGGCGTGAAGGTGACCGAGGCGGACATCAACAACCGCATCGCGCAGTTGGCCTTCAGCCGTGGCGAGCGACCGGAACGCCTGCGTCAGGAGATCATCCAGCGCAACCAGGTGGGACTGATCTTTCAGCAGGTGCGCGAGCACCGGGCGATGGACCAGATCCTGTCGAAGGCCAAGATCGAGGACGTGACGGTCGAGGCGTTCAACAAGATGTTCGGCCCCGGCGGCCCCGAGGCGAGCGAGGCCGGCGGCGGCGAGTCGGCCGCGAAGTCAGCGCCGAAGAAGAAGACCGCGGCGAAGAAGGACGAGGACGATGCGCCCGCGCCCGCCGCGAAGGCCGACAAGCCCAAGACCACTCGGAGCAAGAAGAAGAGCGACGAGTAAGCCGCTCGGCCTGATTTCCTTCTCACTCGGACCATTCTCGGCCGGATGACCACCACCCCCACGGCTCCCTCATCCGTCGCGACGGCGCGGGTCGTCGCGCTGATCGTGACGTGGAACCGGCGCGAGCACGTTCAGAACGTGCTATCCGCGCTCGCGCGCCAGCGTGCGGCGGCTGGGGGGGGGGCGGGCGCTTGCGCGCTGCACGCGGTGGTCATCGACAACGCCGCGACCGACGGCACGGCGTCGGCGCTGGCGCGGTCGTGGCGGCCGGATCGCGTCGTCATCAACGACACGGATCGGGCGCACGTGCCGAAGTTCAGGGAAGGCTCGGTGGCGGAGGCCGCGAACGAAGACGGCAGCGCTGCGCCCGGAGCAACGGTAAACCCGCTCCGATCGGCGCTGGCATCGCTGACGGTGGTGCGGAACCGGTGCAATCTCGGCGGGTGCGGCGGCTTCAACACGGGGTTTGCGTACGTTGCGCACGCCTTCGACGGATCGACCTTGCAGCCGCCGGACTATGTGTGGCTGGTCGATGACGACGCCGATCTGCCCGAGGATGCACTGGGACACTTGATGTCGGCGATGACGAGCGACGCGTCGATCGGGCTCGTCGGCTCGCGCACCGTCAACATTTCCGACCGCTCGACGACGATCGAAACGACGATCTACTTCGACCGCACGCTCGGGCGGATGTGCCCCGAGCCGCCGGCGGGCCACCCGCGAGAGCAATCGCACCGAGCGTGGCTCGCATCGCCGGGGGGTGCTGGCGGCCAGCGCGTCGGCGGCGGGCACTACTCGGGCGTGCTAGACGTGGAAGTGGTGAGCGCGTGCTCGATGCTGGCGCGCTGGGCGGACGTGGTGGGAACGGATGGGCGATCGGGCGTCGGCTTCTGGGACCGACGGTACTTCATCTACTGCGATGACGCGGACTGGTGTCTTCGCTTCGGGATGGCGGGCAAGCGCGTCGTGCTCTGCCTCGACGCGGTCGTGTACCACACGCCGTGGCTGATGAAACTGACGCCGCAGCGGTTGTACTACGCGCAGCGGAACGCGTGCTGGATGACGCGGAAGTTGTATCGGGGGCGGGAACTCAAGCGGATCACCCGGCTGTGGATGCGGAGCCTGATGCGTGATGCGCTCTCTGCCTTGACGCACCGACGGCTGACCCACAGCGCGGTGATCCTGCAAACGATCGACGACATCGTCGGAGAGAACTGGGGGATCGATGGGAAGACCGCGCCCGAAGCGCCCCCGGCCGCAACCGCCGACGAGGTGCGGGCGCTGATCGAGTCAGCGCGAAGGATGAGCAGGCCCGTGCTGCTGGTGATTCACAACGCTGAGGCACTGAACGTTGCACGCGAGTGGCTTGCGAGAGTTGGGCTTGGAAGCAGCACCGGGATGCACGGCGAGATCGGCGATGATCGACCCGCGGTCTCCAGCGCGGAACCCGCTCCCTCCCCGCCCCCCCTGCTGCTCTACGCGTCGAACACCGTTCCCGGGTTCGAGCACACGCCGCCGGGGGGTGATGCGCTGTCGGCGATGGGGTTTGCCAACGCGCGGGCGGTGGTGTTCGGGGCGCATCTGACGAGCAAACTCAAGAAGCAGGCGGCGTTGCTGCACGCCCGGCCGGGGCTGGTGGTGGTCTTTGACAACACGTGCCCGTCTCCCGTGCTTTCGGCATGCCCGACGCTGCACGTCGACTCGCGCTCGCCCGATCGGCCGTTTGTTGAGCGTGAGACGTGGGGAACACGCGCGCGGATGCTGGCGAGGTGGGTGCGGGTGGCGGTGCGGGCGAGCGTCTACTCGCTTCGCGTACGGCACGACGAACGGGCGTGGTGAGGAGCGGGCCGAATCGGTGAGACCGAAGATCGTCCGTTGCGGACGAACCGCCGGAGCCCTCGCCATGGCGAGCGAGGCTGTGGAACGGGCCGCAACCTGTGAAACAGGGCGGGCGAACGGTGCCACGGCGGGCTGAACAGGCTGCCGCCGGGGTGCGCTTTGCCGGTACAATCGTCCGTTGAAGCCATCTCTAGGGGTATTGAACCAACGTGCAGACGACAGGAGACGACGCATGAACGGAACTTTCAGGACGCTTCGCGCTGGGCTGGCCGCTGTGGCGGCCGCGGGTGCCGTGCTCGCCGTGACGAGCGGACTTTCGGCGGCGAGCGCGGACAAGCCGCGGTCGTACGAGTTCGGCGTGATCGCCAAGAGCCAGTCGAACCCGGTGTTCCAGGCGGCGCGGACGGGCGCTGAGGATGCGGCCAAGGAATTGAGCCGCAAGCACGGGGTGGAGATCAAGATCAACTGGCGCACCCCGAACAACGAGGACGCGCAGCAGCAGGCGCAGTTCGTTGAGCAATTGGCGAGCCAGGGCGTGGACGGGATCGCGATCTCGTGCTCGGACGGGAAGCTGCTGAAGAGCGCGATCGACTCGGCGGTGGACAAGGGCGTGGAGGTGGTGACGTTCGACTCGGACTCGCCGGAATCGAAGCGGTTCGCGTACTACGGCATCAACGACGAAGAGGCCGGGCGGGCGGTGATGCGCGAACTGGCCAAGGCGATGGGCGGCAAGGGCGTGGTCGCGGTGCTCGGCGGCAACCCGAACGCGCCGAACCTGCAGGCCCGCATTCGCGGTGTGCGCGAGGAGGCGAAGAAGCACGAGGGGATCACGATCAAGGACGTCTTCTACCACGCCGAGACCGCGGCGGAGGCGGCGCAGCGCGTGCAGCTGGTGCAGTCGGCAAACCCGGACATCACGGGGTGGGCGATGGTGGGCGGGTGGCCGCTGTTCACCAAGAACGCGCTCGACGGCGTGGCCGACAAGGCGAAGGTGACGAGCGTCGACCACCTGCCGGAACAGTTGGTGTATGTCACGAACGGGCAGGTGCAGGCGCTCATCGGACAGGACTGCTACGGCTGGGGCTACCGCAGCGTGGAGATGCTGTTCGACAAGGTTCACGCCAACAAGAAGCCGGAGAAGGTGATCAACAACTTCGATCTGGCGGTCGTGACGAAGGAGAACGTCTCGGAGTTTGAGGGGCTGTGGGAGAAGTGGCTGCGGAAGAAGTGAGACCGGCTGAGGGTGGGGTGCTCGTGATCTGATTGACTGGAAACCACGTCGAAACCGAATCGACCCCCGGGCGGTGAACCCGGGGGTCGATTGCTTGTCCGGCAAGAGGTCGATGGAAGGTGGGGTTTGGCTCGCGCGTTGAGGCAATCGGCGGGAGCCACCCGCTTCGAGCCCTACACCGAGCCCCACATCGGGCAACGCATCGTGCGGGCGCTACCCTGAGCACCCGGACGACTCATGTTCATCGACGAAGCAGCATTCACAATCCGTGCCGGCGATGGTGGGCGAGGCTCGGCCTCGTTCCGGCGCGAGAAGTACGTCCCGAAGGGCGGGCCGGACGGCGGCAACGGCGGCAAGGGGGCCGACGTGGTCTTCGTGGCGGATGAGAACGTCAACACCCTGCTCGACTTCCGCGGCGTGACGGAACTGAAGGCCCCGCACGGCGAGAACGGACGGGGCAAGCAGCAGTACGGCCTGGACGGTGAGGACCTGGTCGTCCGCGTGCCGCCGGGAACGATCGTCACGAACACCCAGACGAACCAGGTGATGGCCGACCTGAAGCCGGGCGAGCGGGTGGTGCTGGCGCGGGGCGGCCGGGGCGGACTGGGGAACGACAAACTCGCGACGAGCACGAACCAGGCGCCGAAGACCGCGCAGCCGGGCGAGCCGGGGGAACGGTTCGAGGTGCGGCTCGAACTCAAACTGCTGGCCGACGTGGGGATCATCGGTCTGCCCAACGCGGGCAAGAGCACGATGCTGAGCGTGCTGACCAAGGCCACGCCCAAGATCGCGAACTACCCGTTCACCACGCTGCACCCGCAACTCGGCATCGCCGATCTGGGTGAGAATCGCAGGCTCGTGCTGGCGGACATCCCGGGCCTGATCGAGGGCGCAGCGGAGGGCGCGGGGCTCGGGCACGAGTTTCTTCGACACGTCGAGCGCACGCGCGTGCTGATGCACGTGATCGATCTGGCGGGTTGCGAGGAAGATGTTCGAGCGGCGGGGGATGGCGAAGAGGGTGGCGCAAGCGAAGTTGCGAGGATCGCGCAGGCGGCGGTGGAGCGGTACCGCACGATCCGGCGCGAACTCGAGCGCTACGCCCCTGCCCTCGCCGAGAAGGACGAGGTGGTGGTGCTCAACAAGGCGGACCTGCTGGACGCCGAGACCGCGCGAGGCGCGTTGGGGCGGTTCCGGTCGATCCTACAACTGGGGCGCGATCAGGAGGCGCTGCTCGTGTCGGGCGCAGCGCGCTTGGGAACACGCGAACTGCTCGAGACGCTGTGGTCGATGGTGCGCACGCGATCGCCGGACTGGAAGCCGTCCGTGCCAACGCACTGAAACGCGCTGACCCGACTGCGAAGTCAAACCCGAGTAACGACGTCCTCGTGCTTGAAGCGGACTTTCGGCAGCGTGGCGTACTTGTCATCAGCGGCGCGGTAGCCCGCGGTCGCGACGCAGTAGGCACGAAGACCTTTGGCGGACAGCCCCAGCACCTGGTCGTAGCCGGCGGGGTCGATCCCCTCCATCGGACAGGCGTCGATCTGCATCATCGCCGCGGCGGAGAGGAACACGCCCAGCGCGATGTACGCCTGGCGACCGGCCCACTGGTCGAGTTGGATGCCCTTGGCCGGGGCGCCTTCAACGAATCCGGCCAGCATGTCCCGGTAGCCCTTGAGCGAATCGACGCTCTGGCCGCGAACCTCGGCCACGCGCGAGACAAGACGGTCGGCGAGTTCGGTGGTGACGCTGGTCATGGCTGTGAAGACCACCAGGTGCGAAGCGTCGGTGATCTGCGGCTGATTCCAACTGACCTCGCGGAGCCTGCGACGCACGTCCGCGTCCTGAATCACGAAGCACCGGTACGGCTGCAGGCCGTAGGAACTGGGCGAGAGCGTCAGCACGCGCTCGAGCACCGACCACTGCTCGGGCGGAATGGTGCGTGCGGGATCGAACTTCTTGGTGGCGTAGCGCCAGTTGAGTTGCGTGAGGAGTTCCTGACCGGTCATGGGTTGCTCCGAGTTTCGTGTGGACGCGATGACGATCGAAGTAGCGGAAAGCGAACGACTGCCGGGCATGGTACTCGGCGCAGCGCGGTCTTGTTCACGAGCGCGGCCGTGCGACGAAAGCGTGCTGCGACGAACTACGCAGCGCGGCCCGATTGTCGCTCACCTGATCCGGAATGACTCGGCGGACATGCGCCGGCCGCACTCGGGGCAGACGTTCTGCGAGAGCGGGCCGACGGTGTACTTGCAGTTGGGACACGCCGCGTCGGTGAGCGCAAACTCCGTTGTGCCCTGATGGCCGGACTTCCGATCGACATCCGCCTTGAGGGCTCGCAGCGACCTGACGAACTCATCGGGGGTCAACCCGGACGGCAGACACCGGTGCGGAACGATCAGCGTGCCGACTCCTTCCAGACCAATCAGCGTGGTTCCCTTCGCGTGCACGATGTGCTCGACCTCGGTCCAACGCCACTCCGATCGTTGCGTGGGATAGACGGCGCTGATTCGGTCGGGGCGGACCGTCAGGCGGAATCGGTCACCCTTCGTTCGCCGTGCAGCGGCCTGACCCGCCGACTGAACCCACAGATCGAAGGCTCTCGACCGCGGGCTGAAGTACCTCAGGCATCGCACGTACTGCACGATCACGTACATCGAATAGGCGGCCATCCCAAGCGCGGCCACAATCTCGATCGTGCCGAGTTCGTGCTCGATCAGGCGATAGGCGATGAGGCTCAAGGCCGCGGCAAAGCAGACGAAGCAAGCCAAGCCGCGGATGCCGTTTCGGCGCTCGCGGGACATGGCGATGATGGAATCGGGATCGTTCAGGAACTGATCGCGAGTGTGTTCCTCGTAGTCGGCGGCGGTCAACTCGACGTCGATGACGTGCGTCGGCGCACCGGCCTGCCCCGCATCCCAATCGGGCCAAGCGCCGAGTTCGGTGCCGCTCACGACGACTCTCCCACTCCGTTTGTGCCGATCGACGGTCGGACGCCCTCGATCTCCCTGGGCCGCACCACGATCTCCTCCGGCTCATTCAGCGTTTTGGCGCTCCCCGCCCCGCTCGACTCGATCCGCCGCAGCGTCGGCATGATCCGCTTCTCGACGCTCCCCGTCAGCGAGTTGAACCGTTCGACGCTGCTGTTCAGCGATGCGCCCAGTTTCGCAAGGTGGTCCAGCATCACCGCCGCGCGGTCGTGAAGTTCGACGGCGAGTTTGCGGATCTGGTCCGCCTCCTGAGTCAGTTTCTGCTCGGCAAACCCGACCGCCACCGCCCGCAGCATCGCGATGAGCGTGCTCGGGCTGGCCATCAGCACACGCTGGCTCGCCGCGATCTCAAGCAGGTCGGGGCGCTTCGAGAGCGCCGCATCGACGAACGCGTCGCCCGGCACGAACATCACCACGAAGTCGGGCGAGCCTTCGTGGTTGCGGAAGTACTCCTTCTTCGCCAGGGCCTGCGCCTGCTTGACGATCCCGTCGGCGAAGCGCCGGAGGTGCGACTCGCGCTCGTCGTCGTCGGTCGCCTCGATCGCGTCGAGGTAGGGCTGAAGGTTGGCCTTCGCGTCGATCACCAGTTCCCGCCCGTTGGGCAGTTTCACGACCATGTCCGGCCGCAGCGTGTTGCCCTCCGAATCGACCGTCGACGATTGCTCGACGAAGTCGCAGTACGGCTTCATCCCAGCCAGTTCGGCCACGCGCCGCAACTGCATCTCGCCGTAGCGTCCGCGCACGTGCGGCTCGCGCAGCGCCCTGACCAGCCGCGCCGTCTCGGCGCGGAGTTCCATGCCCGACGACGAGACCTGCCGAACCTGCTCGATCAGCCGCGTCTCGTTCTCGCTGCGCGACCGATCAAACGCTCCCAGCCGCTCCTCCGTCTTCTTCAGACTCTCGGCGATCGGCTTCACCATGTTCTCGACCGCCTCGCGCCGCTTGTCCATCTCCGCAACCGATTCGCTCCCCTTCGCCGCCAACTTCTGCTCGGCGAGTTTCAGAAACTCGCCGGAGTTCTGCGTGAGCGCCTTCGCGGCGAGCGCCCCGAACGCCTGCTCCATCCGCTGCGTCAGGTCGGCCAGACTCTGCTCGATCTTGTTCTTCGCGTCCAGCGCCGCATCGAGCCTTGCCTGCGCCTCCTTCCGCACACCCTCCACCGATTGCTCCAGCCGCGCTGACTTGGCTCGCTCATCCGCCAGCAGCGACGCCGTCTGCCGCTCGCGGTCCTGCGTGGCGCGCAAATGCTCCGACGCCTGCTTCTCGCGGCCCTCCGCCGCGACAGTCCGCGACTCGCCCTGGCGCACACGCTCTTCCGCCGCGGCGACCGACCGCCGAAGTTCCTCCGCCCCGGCCGTGGCCTGCTCGGCCCTCGCCTGCCACCGCCCCCGCTCGGCCGACAGCCGCGCGATCAGCCAGGCCGACACACCCACCACCCCGACGAGCATCACCAGCAGAACCCATGAGATCGCATCCATGACTTCATGGTACAGCCTGCCCGCCGGCCCCCCTTCCCATTTCCTTCGCCCGCCCGCCGGGCTCGCAAGCACCACCACACCCGCCCGCACCCCGCTCCTCCCTGTCGCTTCAAGCCACCCGCTCGCCCCACGGCCACCCGTCCGCACCGAACCCGACTGCCGATTTGGCACAAATCCGGGCGTTTGTTCGGCCCGTTGGCAGCAGCGACGGCGCGAAACGGGCACAAAACCCTGATCAGACAGCCACTTACGGCGAGCCAAGGTCGGCACCGGAGTTGCACCCGCTCCGACGTCGGGCGGTCGGTCCGCCCAAGGCCTTCCAAAGTCCGCCAACGCCCACCCGTTCACCTGCCATGTTCCCGACGTTCCGATTGAGCACCATTCGCCCGCCGAGCCCCACGAATCGTGGGCCGATGCTGCGGTGTGCCTCGGCGTCGTCTCCCTCCCCGACCCCCTCCACTCCCACCCACCACCACCATCCCCTCCGCAACGCCGAGCATCCCGGCAAGGGTTCTGGCTCCCCGGCGGACGATCGTCTGAACCGGCTGTTCGGCGGAGCCCCGAATGCGTCGGGCATCCAACCGGCCGGGCAGCACGCCGAAGGCAATCGGGGCACCGACGCCGAACGCGCTTGCGACGGCCGACTCACCCTCCTGATCTCATGGGCGCAATGGCGACCGACGACCTGGGTCGATGCGCTCCCCGTGCTTCTCGAGCCGCTGGGCATCGCCAGCGTCCGGGCCAGTTCCGCCCGCGAGGCCGAGCGGCTGGTGCGCTCCACTCCGATTCATCTGGCCGTCGTCGATCTCAGCCTCCCGCTCGACCACTCCGCACCGACCGAGCCCGCCGCCGGGCCGCGCGTGCTGGAACTCCTCCGCCGGCTCGAATCCCCGCCGCCCACCGTCGTGGTGAAAGACCGCCACGACACGCGAAGCGAGACCCGCCACATGCAGGCCGCACTCAACGCTCAGGCCTTCGCCGTCGTCGACCGAACCGCGGCCGACCTCGAACTCATGCTCAAAGTGCTGCACCGCGCCATGGACCGCTTCTACCGCGGCCGCTGGCCCAACGGCGGACGACCCCCAACCGGGAGCGGCTTTCGCGGCTGAACTCATACGACCACTCGATCGACCGGCGCGCACTCGTCGGACCGGATGTTGGAAACACAACGCACCACACTCACAGGAGAGTTCGACCCATGTCCAAGACCGCAACCGCACCGAGCAAGACCAATCTGAAAATCCGCCCCCTCCACGACAAGATCATCGTCCGCCGCGACGAGGCCGAGGACCGAACCGAGAGCGGCCTCTACCTCCCCGAGCGCGCCAAGGACACGCCCAAGACCGGCGTCGTTCAGGCCGTCGGCACCGGCACGATCAACACCGAGACGGGCCAACTCATCCCCCTCACCGTCAAGAAGGGCGACCGCGTGATCTTCTCCTCCTACGCCGGGACCGAGATCAAACTCGGCGCCGCCGGCAGCGAAGAGAAGTTGCTCGTCATGAGCGAGGACGAGGTCCTGGCGATCGTTGACTAACGCCCCTGCCCGCTCCGCATTTGGCCATCTGGCCAACCGCGATTTGGCCACTCGACCATGACCATCGACCAACTCCGACAAGCCCTCAAAGAACTCAACGGCCAGCGCGACGCCGTCATCTACTTCACGCACGCCGAGAAGTGCATCGTCACCAACGCCATGCTCCTGCCCGATGAGCCCGACCACCTCATCAAACTCACCGACGGCAAGCACGTCTACATCCTCGAATCGTCCCAGGTCACGTGGATCAAGATCGGCTGAACGAAGGCATAAGGCACTAGGCATCGGGCACTAGTGCGGACCGAATCCCCCCCCTCCCCCCGCGGCCGTCCCGAACCGCGACACGAAACGAAACGACCGAGCGCCTAGTGCCCAGCGCCTAGAGCCTCTCCCGCGACTCACAAAGACCAAAGGAACACACCCATGGCAGCCAAGCAGATCGCATTCGACAACGACGCACGCGAGCGGATCCTCCGCGGCGTGCAGAAACTCGCCCACGCCGTCAAGGTCACCCTCGGCCCCTCCGGCCGCGTGGTCGTCCTTGAAAAATCCTTCGGCGCTCCCACCGTCACCAAGGACGGCGTCACCGTCGCCAAGGAGATCGAACTCGAGGACCCCTACGAGAACATGGGCGCGCAGATGGTCAAGGAGGTCGCCTCCAAGGCCTCCAAGGACGCCGGCGACGGAACCACCACCGCCACCATCTACGCCGAGGCCATCTACCAGGAGGGCCTGAAGAACATCACCGCCGGCGCGAACGCCAACCAGGTCAAGCGCGGCATCGACGCGGCCGTCGCCGCCATCGTCGACGAACTCAAGAACATGTCCAAGAAGGTCGCCAACTCCAAGGAGATCGCGCAGGTCGGCACGTGCAGCGCCAACCAGGACGAGCAGATCGGCAAGATCATCGCCGACGCGATGGACAAGGTCGGCAAGGACGGCGTGATCACGGTCGAAGAGGGCAAGAGCCTCGAGACCGAGGTCGAACTCGTCGAGGGCATGCAGTTCGACAAGGGTTACCTCAGCCCCCACTTCGTCACCAACCCCGCCACCATGGAGTGCGTCCTCGACAAGCCCTACATCCTCATCTACGAGAAGAAGATCTCCTCCGCCAAGGACCTCCTCCCCATCCTCGGCAAGATCGCCGACCAGGGCGCTTCGCTCCTCATGATCGCCGAGGACATCGACGGTGAGGCCCTCGCCACCCTCGTCGTCAACAAACTCCGCGGCGTCCTCAAGATCGCCGCCGTCAAGGCCCCCGGCTTCGGCGACCGCCGCAAGGCCATGCTCGACGACATCGCCGTCCTCACCGGCGGCAAGGCCGTCATGGAGGAACTCGGCATCGACCTCGAGAAGGTCACCCTCGCCGACCTCGGCCGCGCCAAGAAGGTCACCATCGACAAGGACAACACCACGATCGTTGAGGGCGCGGGCTCGGGCAACGACATCAAGGGCCGCATCGAGCAGATCCGCCACCAGATCGAGGCGACCACCAGCGACTACGACCGCGAGAAACTCGAGGAGCGCCTCGCCAAGTTGGCCGGCGGCGTCGCGCAGATCAACGTCGGCGCGGCGACCGAGGTCGAGATGAAGGAGAAGAAGGCCCGCGTGGAGGACGCGCTGCACGCCTGCCGCGCGGCCGTGGAAGAGGGCATCCTCCCCGGCGGCGGCGTGGCGATCCTGCGTGCGCGTCGCGCCCTGGACAAGATCCGCAAGAAGGCGACGGGCGATGAGAAGGTCGGCATCGACATCATCGACCGCGCGGTCGTGGCCCCGATCAAGCAGATCGCCAAGAACTGCGGGCTCGACGGTTCGGTCGTTGCGATGCGGGTCGAAGAGAAGTCCGAGAACAACTACGGCTTCAATGCTGTCACGCACGAGTACGGCGACCTGATGGCGATGGGCGTGATCGTTCCGACGAAGGTCGAGCGC
>JAHBXK010000018.1 GCA_019636535.1 Phycisphaeraceae bacterium
TCGTGCGCAATCGTTGCGCAGGAAAAAAACAACCGGCCCCGTTCAGGGGCCGGCTGTGTGTTGCGAATCGAACGGGCCTCAGGCCCGAAGAATCAGAACAGGAGCTGGAACTGGAGGCGGATGGCCACCTCGTTCTCCTCCGAATCGCCCAAGAGGCCGACGCCCGTGTTCGGGAGGAAGCCGCTGGAGACGAGGTTGGAAGTGTCCTGGAAGGACCACACGAGGTCGACCGAGGCCTTGGCGGCGTGGCCGGCGTAGTAGTGGTTCAGACCGACGGTGAGGAAGTTGAAGTTGTCCTCGCCGCCACCGAAGCGGTCCTCGTCGGCGAAGATCGCGTCCCAGCGAACGAAGACCTCGGTGTTCTCGGCGAAGCGCCAGCCGCCCTGAATGACAGCGCCGAAGTCGGACAGATCGGTGTCGCTCATGCCGAGGGCGGACTGCTCCTGCCAGCGGTAGACGAACGCACCGAAGAGGTTCCAGCCGTCGCCTTCGAGCGAAGCGTCGACCGTGAACTGGAGCGTGTCGACGTCGACGTCGGTCGGCGTCGGGGTCTGCGTGCTCTGCTGCCAGTGGATGGCGGCGCCGAGCATGAAGCCGAAGTCCTGACCCTTCTGGGCGGTGAAGTCCTCGAAGTCCTTCCACTGGCCGTCGAAGAGGAACTCGACGCGGCCGGTCAGGGCGTACTCGGCCTCACCGGCGACGACGAACGGGATGCCCGAACCGCCGGGGCCGTTGAAGTCGGTGTTCTCGGAGTCCAAGCCGTCGCTGAAGGCGACCGCCCAGCGCCACGCGTCGTACTGCGCAGCGAGTTCGATGCCCTGGGAGCGGTCCTGCGTGAAGGCTTCGTTCATGATCGAGCGCTCAACGGCGAGCTGGCGAGACGACTCGACCAACTCTTCGCGGAGCATCGGGAGCTTGAACTGACCCCAACGGAGCTTCATGCCGCCGTCGAAGTTGTAGCGGACCCAGGCCTGTTCGAGGTTGAAGCCGCCGCCGGAGCCGCCGTCGTCGCCGCGATCGAAACCGGCCAGGACGCGGAAGTCCCAGTTGCGGTTGATGGCGCCGTTGAAGTCGAGCTTGGTGCGACGGGTCTGGAAGCCGTTGCTGAAGTCGTCGCCCGGGTTCTCGTCGTCACGGAAGTTCATGATGTAGCGGAACTGGATCTGGCCGCCGACGTTGAGGCGGAAGCCGTCACCGGCGATGAAGAACTTGCCGTCGTGGCCGGCGTCGCCGCCCGCCAGAAGGCTGCTGCGGGTCTCGGCGTCGGCCATCATTTCGGCGACGATCGCACGGACCTCATCGGTGCTGGTTGCCGCCTGAGCCGCGCCCGCAGCGCAAACGCCCAGAGCAGCACCCGTGAGCAACACAAGACGCTTGGTCTGACTCATTCTGAGACTCCTACTTGATGAGACGCTGTCTTCGTTGATTCCCGGGAACGCTCGTCTCAGGCGCCCCTTTGTCTGGTTGTCCGACGAACGGGACGGCCCCCAAGGCCACCCGCGGACTCCCCTTGTTATCAGCCATCGGCAAGCCGCACCGCGCGACTGTACCGGAAGATCCCTGATCGACTTACCGGACCTCGTGTCGCAGACTACCAGATCCGGCGCTTTCGTGCTCTGCTGCGTGATGGGCACCGTTGCCTTCGACCGTACTCGAATCCCATCGCGATCGGCTCGTTCGTCGTGCCGACCCGCCCGCACTCCCTGCATCCCGGCCGAGAGATCGGACTGATCCACTCCGTTCCGCTCCGCGGAACACCGCCACGGGCACCCGTCCGAGAACGGAATTACCGCGTGGGTCGAGACTGTATCGCCCCGACTTAGCGAATGCAAACTATCAAACCGGGAATTTCGCGCGGTCAATTTGCTGGTTGTATCGCAAGTGCCGGCATTCCCCCTGTTTAGGTGTGGGCATGTCTTCTACGAAGGTGGCGGAAACACGCATGGTTTGGGAAACTGAGTTCCGGTCTCAGGAACTTACCCGGCGGCATCTCTCGACGGACGGGTCGGAAATTGGCCTTGTGAATGAAGGCGCGGTGGGCCTTAACAATCTTCACCGACTCTTGATCGCCCGGGGCTCCGCTTTCAACGGATCATCACTAACACTGTGCATCCACATCACGAGTGAGGTGCCTCCTGTCCCGATCCGGTCAGGGAACGAGTCAGGACATCGCGATAGCATGTTGGAATAGAAGGACTTACGCATGCAACGCGTGCTGATTGTCGAAGACGAGACCGACTTGGCTGACTTGCTGGGGTACAACCTTCGCAAGGCGGGGTATCAAACGGAAGCCGTACATGATGGGCGGGCTGCGGTTCAACGGGCTCAGCAGGCCGTGCCTGACCTGATCGTGCTCGACGTGATGCTGCCGGGTCTGTCTGGTTTGCAGGTTGCTCGCCAACTCCGAACCAATCCGAAGACTGCGACGATTCCGATCCTGATGCTGACGGCCAAGGCCGAGGAGATCGATCAGATCTCGGGACTGCAATCGGGAGCGGACGACTACGTGACCAAGCCGTTCTCGGTGAAGGTGCTGATCGCTCGCGTCGAGGCGATGTTGCGGCGATCGCGGGGCGGAACGATCGAAGCCGCTGACACACTAACGGTTGGTCGCGTGAAGATGGACACGTCGACCCATCAGGTTTTCGTGGACGACATTCCCTCACGGATGACGCTGACCGAGTTTCGTCTGCTGGCGGCGCTGATGCGCAAGCCGGGGAAGGTGGTTTCGCGTGCGGACCTGATGTACTCGGCGATGGGACCCGACGTGCTGGTGACTGCCCGGACGATCGACGTGCACATCGCGGCGATCCGGAAGAAACTCGGTCCGGTCGGGGACACGATCCGGACAATCCGCGGCGTGGGGTACCTGCTTTCGGACGAACAGGCGGCGGACAGGGGGCTCGGCTCGGGGAGTCAATCGCGTGCCGAAGCGGCGAAGTGATCTCTCTCACGCCCGGGCCTGCCGCATGCCTTGAATACTCCTCGTGAGTCGGGAGGGGAGGTGTTCCGCGGAGCCGGCATGCCGCAGAGTCAATCACATCGCGATCAGGCCGGGATGCCGGTGCGTGTGCGTCCGTCGCAGGCGGATCAGGTGCGCATCTGTGCCGGCGTATGGGTGGTGGTCATCGTCGCGATCGTGCTGCTGCTGTGGCCGGGGCTGAGCGTGAGCACCCGGCTGGGTTGGCTGCTGACGTCGGGTCTGTTCGCGACGTTGATCGTGGCGTGGGCAGCGCGGGCGCGTGCAAGGCGGCTGGCGGTGGTTGAGGGTGCAGCGCGTCAGATCATCGAATCCGAGCCTCGCACGCTCGGCGGCGCTTCGCGAACCAGACTGGATCTCGGGGACACACGGTCGTCTCCGGAGTATGCCGGGCTGGCGTCGGCGTTGGACGAGTTGGCCGAGCGTCTGGACGTTCAGTTCAAGGAGATCCTCAAGAAGACACGCAATCTCGAAGCGCTGATCGACGCGATGGATGAGCCGTTGCTCGCGACCGACAACCAGGAGCACATCCTGTTGTGCAACCGCTCGGCCGAGGCGGCGTTCGACGCGGAGCCGGGCACCTTGATCGGTCGGCCGGTGCGAGAAGTGATCACGCAGACGGAACTGGTCGAGATGCACGATGCGGCGAGGGGTGGGCAGACCCGGCGAGCGCGCGTGCGGGTCACCACGCCGCTCGGTCGGCGGACGTACCAGGTCTCAGCGCTTCCGGTGCCCGTCGCGTGGGGTCGCGGGGTGTTCGGCGCCGTGCTCGTGCTGCGTGACGTGACGGAACTGGATCAATCGGTGCAGATCAAGACGGACTTTGTCGCGAACGCATCGCACGAACTGCGGACGCCGGTGAGCGCGATTCGGACCGCATCGGAGACGCTGCTGGAGGCCGTGGACGATGACCCGGCGATGGCTCGGAAGGTGGCCGGGATGGTTCGGTCGCACGCGCTGCGATTGGAGGAGATGCTGCGGGATCTGCTGGACCTGTCGAGGCTTGAATCGCCCGACGTGCCCGTTGCGTGCGAGCAAGTGTCATTCGAAGAGCTGGGTCGCTCGCTGGGGTCGCTCTTTGAACCGATCTGTGCGCAGCGGGACCTGTCGCTCGAGTTCGAGTTCGATCGCGAGATGGAGGGGGCACGCACCGACCGGAAACTCGTGACGCTGATCCTTCGAAACCTGATCGAGAACGCGTCGAAGTTTGCGTTCGAGGGAACCACCATCCGCGTGGTGGGGACGACGTTGGAAGTTGAACTCGAGCCCGACAAGTGCGGCGCAGCCCGACAGAGTTCGCGCTCGGCGCATCGCGGGAGCGCGAGCGAGGGCGCATCGTCGCAGCGTCGTGTGCGGGGCGTGCTGCGGCTGGAAGTCGTGGACCGGGGCGTCGGCATCCCGCTTGCGCACCAAGAGCGGGTGTTTGAGCGGTACTACCAGGTGGACCCTGCGCGGAGCGGGACGGGAGCGGGATCGGGCTCGACTCAGGCAACGAGCACAGACGGGGCGGGCGTGGGCGGCAGCGCTGGAGCGTCGAGCGCCATCAGTCTGCGCCGCGGCACGGGTCTGGGGCTCGCGATCGTGAAGCACGCCGCGAAGCGGCTGGGCGGGCGGGTCGGATTGTCGAGCGTCTGGGGGCAGGGCACCACGGCGTGGGCGGAGATCCCGGTGGAGTTCGGAGAGATTTTCGCGAAGCAGGGCGTGCACCGGCTGCGGACCGAAGGGGATGCGGGCTCCGCGTCGGGCGCGGCGTGACGATCGGACTCACCGCAGCGGTGCAAACTCGACCCCACGCAGTTGTTCCAGACGGCGCGCCACGCGATCGATGATCCACCTTTCGGTATCGGGCTCACGCAGTGGACCGGAACCGATCCGGCCGGTCAATCGCAACCGGGCCGACTCGTGTTCCACGCCGCGGACCGTTCGCCCTTCAGAAATCCGTTCGACGGTCAGTTCGCCGGAGCGGTCGCGGACCGTGAGCAGGTCGAAGATGAGCACGCCATCGGATTCGCGCGAGCGATCGACCGAGCGGACGGTGGCCTCGGCCTGATCGACTCCGGCCAGCGCTGCGGCTTCCACGTCGTTCCAATCGCCGATCACTTCGCGAACCGTTGGGGGGTGGTCGATCGGCAGAGCGCCGGTGCGGGAACCCGTACTCCCCGATCGGGCTGCGCATCCAGTCCCGGCGAGCAGCAGGAGGCCGGTCAGAATGATCGCCGCGACGGGCGGTCGAGCGATCGCGGCGAACCGCGAGCGCATGGGTGGGCGTGTATCGTTGTGCTCGGGGCGGGGGCCGTCCCTGCGTGGTCCATTCCCAAGCACCCGGAGCCAGTCAGCGTTGGAGTTCACGATCCGAGTTCCTCAGGGTGCCGAGCGTGTGACCATGCTCGGGCTTGGTGACCGCAACCTGAAGATCCTACGCGAAGGTCTGGGCGTCAATGTCTCTGCGCGCGAGGACGTTGTGTCGGTGACGGGCGACGCGCAGGCGGTCTCGGCGGCGAAGCAGGTTCTTGAGCGCTTGGCCGCCGCGTCGAAGCGGAGCGACCATCTTTCGAGGCAGCAGGTGGTGGACCTGATCGGTCAGGCGATGGCAGGAAGGTTCGGCCATGCGCAGCGAGAAGGCGGCGGCAATGGGTGGACGGGGAGCGGTCGCCTGCCCGACGCCGGATTCGAGGAGCGTGCAAGCGGGGCCGGCAGCGATCTCGGGCCGCCGTGGCAGAACCAACTGGACGTGTATGTGGGGGGTCGTCCGATCCGGGCCAGGACGGCAAATCAGCAGGTCTATCTCGACGCCATGCGGGACCACGATCTGGTGTTCGGCATTGGCCCGGCCGGAACGGGCAAGACGTACCTGGCCGTCGCGGTGGCGGTGCACATGCTGCGGGCCGAACGAACACGGAAGGTGATCTTGGTGCGACCGGCGGTGGAGGCGGGAGAGCGGCTGGGATTTCTGCCGGGCGACCTGCGTGAGAAGGTCAATCCGTACCTGCGCCCGTTGCTCGATGCGTTGCACGACATGATGGACTTCGCGACCATCAAGCGGTTCATGTTCAACGACGTGGTGGAGATCGCGCCGCTGGCTTACATGCGCGGGCGGACGCTGAACAACGCGGTGATCATCCTCGACGAAGCGCAGAACACGACTCGCGGGCAGATGCAGATGTTCCTGACGCGGATGGGACACGGGTCGAAGATGATCGTGACGGGTGACGTTTCTCAGATCGATCTGCCCGACCCGGCCGAGTCGGGACTGATCGACGCCGCTCGTCGGCTGAAGCGCGTCAAGGGAATCGCGTTCGTGAACCTGACGCAGGCGGACATCGTGCGGCACAACCTGGTGCAGCGGATCGTTGAGGCGTATGGCCCGACGCCCGTGCAGACGCAGGCCAAGCCGCGAGACGATGAAGACGAACGAGGTGGGTCGGGCGACTTAGACAGGCCCGATGGCTCATCCGATCGTCCGATATCGGATTAATTGGCGTTTTTGCTAGTTTTGGGCAGCACCTGAGAGCAACGGGATTGCCGCTCTCGTGACCAGTTTCCGTTTCTGATAGCATAATGTTTGGGTTGAAGGTGCATCCGACCCCCGCATGCGGGGCGCATCACTCCCATGGACGATCGCTTGAGGAAGGGGATCGTTGAGGGATTCGGTCGAGTCGATACTGGGATCGGGGTGCGGATGCCGCGCGGGGACGTGCGGTTGGCTTGGATTCGCCGGTCGAGCGACGCGATTCCGGAACACGGTCGGCGGTCGGATGTGAGACAATGGACGAAAGGCGGTGTGCGGTCGGAATGCGCCCGGCACCGTCGGAAGGAGCACTGTTGGAGTTCACGGGGGGCGGCAGCGGATGGCAAAGGAGACCGCACGAACACCGACGACGGCCCGGACGGGCGAACTGCAACGGGCGATCACCGCCCGGTCGGTGCTGTGGCCTCGCCTGTTGCGGTCCAAGAACTTCATCCTGGCGTTGCTGATCTGGGGGGTGTTCGTGGTCGTTGCGGGCGTGGGCGCGATCTGGGCCCGCTCGGAGCCGATGGTCGCGGTCGGGCGCGTGATGACGATCACTCGGACGATCCGGACGAGTTTCGACATCGAGGACGCCGCGGCGACGGAGCAGAAGCGAAACGCCGCGAGGCAGCGCGCAAGGCGCGTGTATTCCGAAGCGCCGGGCGTGATCGACCAGATCGTGGGCTCGATCGAGGGCCTGCCACAGGCGATCGCCGACGTTCAGCGTTTTGAGGACATCGACGCGAGCATCCGCGAGCGGTTCGGTCTGACACCGGAGTTGGTTGCGTCGCTTCAGTCAGAACTCACCGAACCCGAGCGGGAACAGCGATGGCGTGCGCAGAGCAGGCGGCTTCGTGAACTGCTGGTCCGCAGGCCCTTCGTGGACCAGCAGACGTTCGGGCTTGAGGTGACCGCGATCAACGAGACGGTGGAACTGACCGGCGAGGGACGCGCCCCCATCGAGGAGTCGTCGCAGAGCGTTCGGAACATCGAGGCAGCGGACCTGCAGCAGCAGATGGGTGCGATCGCGCTCACCGCCGCGTTCTCCGGCCCATCGCTGGTGGTCGTGGTCAATCGGCTCACGCACGAGCCGAGGCCGACGTACGCGCTGGACCTGGCGGCGACGTCGCGGCGGCAGGAAGAGGCGGCCGCGGCGGTGCGCCCGGAGATGATCACGTATCCGGATCGCGAGGTGATCTTTCGACGCGGCGACGTGCTGTCGGCGACCGCGTTCGACGTGTTCAACAAGTCGTTGCAGATGGATCGGTCGAGCACGCCGGGGGCGGTGCGGTTCCTGCAATCGACGGCCATCTTCGGCGTGACGGGGTTGGTGACGCTGGCGATCGCGGGGTACACGGGCATTTTCTGCCCGCGGATCCGCCGGAACCCGACGCGGATGACGGCGATTGCCTCGCTGATGGCCGCCGCAGCGCTTGTGGCGTGGTGGACGACCTCGAACACGCCGGAACTGGTGGCGATCACGTCGCTCGCGCCGTCGTTGTTCGTCGCGATCATCCTGGCGATCGCGTACGACCGGCGTTCGGCGCTCGCGCTGGGGAGCCTGCACGGCGTGCTGGTATGCGTCGGGCTGGACGCGACGGTCGGCTCGTTCGCGGTGATCGTCGCCGGGATCGGGTTGGCGATGTGGTGTCTGCGCGAAGTGCGAGACCGGGACACGCTCATCCGGACGGGCATCGTGACAGCCGTGGGGCTCGCGTTGGCGAAGTTCCTGGTGGGGATCATCGAGACACCGCTGACCGGCAAGCCCGCGGACTCGGGCGGGTTGCTCGGCCTCTTTGAGCAACTCGCGGCGGACCGGGCGCTGCTTCAGGTCTTGCGGGATTCGGGGTACGCGGCGTTCACGGGCCTGTTGGTGGCCTCGATCACGCTGTTCATCCTGCCGTCGATCGAACGGTGGTTCGACATCACCACGGGGATGACGCTGGCGGAGTTGCGCGACCCGAAGAACCCGCTGCTGCGGATGCTTCAGCAGCGGGCACCCGGCACGTACAACCACTCGCTGAACCTGGCGAGCCTGGCGGAGGCGGCGGCGGACGCGATCGGTGCCGACTCGCTGCTGACGTACGTCGGGGCGCTGTACCACGACATCGGGAAAATGAACAAGCCCGACTACTTCGTTGAGAACCAGACGCCCGGGATCAACAAGCACGACAAACTCTCGCCGGCGATGAGCCTGTTGATCATCGTGGGGCACGTGAAGGACGGAATGGAACTGGCGCGGGAGTTCTCGCTGCCCAAGCCGCTCTGGCACTTCATCGAGAGCCACCACGGCACGACGCTGGTCGAGTACTTCTATCACCGCGCCAAGAAGCAGGCCGAGCGCGAGGCGATGCTCGTCGCGATGACGGGCGATGCGGGCGGCGGCGTCGGCGGGATCGTCGGATCGGGCATCGGCCCGAGCGACCTGGAGTATCGCTACCCCGGCCCCAAGCCACGCACGAAGGAAGCGGCGATCATCATGCTGTGCGATGCCGTTGAGTCGGCGTCGCGGGCCATGGCCGACCCGACCCCGGCCCGCATCGACGCGACCGTGCGGGCGATCGCGACCAAGCGGCTGATGGACGGGCAGTTCGACGACTGCGATCTGACGCTGCGCGAACTCAACACGATCGTCGAGGCCGTGAGCAAGGCGCTCGCCGCGATCTACCACGGACGGATTGCGTATCCCGGTGGGCCGGGAGGCATGGCGAAGCCACGCGCGATTCCTACGCCGAACGGTGGTGCGACTACCGGGCTCGCCGCGTCGGCGGCGGGTGGATCGGCGGGCACGATGCTGCTGAGTTCGCGCTCGCCCGGCAACGGCGCTGCGCCCTCCACGAAACTCCCGGCCGGTGCGCCCGCACCGGAAGAGGGCGCGAGACCGGTGCGGTGAGCGGGTCTCACTCGTCGTAGTGCTTCGCGAGCACCCTCCCCCACTCCTCGGTCGTATTCACGCGGACGAACTCTCGCTTGACCTCCTCCGCGCGCGGGTGGTGGTGCGAGAACTTGATGGCGAACTTGCGCATCAGGCGGCCGGCGAGCCGGGGACCGTTGACACGGACGCAGAGCGCGAAGTGATCCTCCAGCACGCGGCGCTGCTCGGTGAGCGTGGGCGGTGCCGGTGCATGGCCGGCCATCATGTCGCGTGCCTGACGGAAGATCCACGGGTTGCCGATGCAGCCGCGGGCGACGCTGACCGCCGCGACGCCCGTGTAGCCGATCATGTCGAAGACGTCGGATGCGGACCAGACGTCGCCCGAGCCGAAGATCAGTCGATCGGGGCGCTTGCGCACGATCTCTCGAAGCACGTCCCAACGCGAAGGACCGACGTACTTCTGCTCCACGGTTCGAGCGTGCACCGTCGCCCAGGCGTAGCCCATGTCGAACGCCGCGTCGAGGATCGTCTCGAACGCCGCGGCCATCTCCGGGGTGTCGTCGTAACTCCGGCGCATCTTCACGGTGCAGGGCATTTGGGCCGGCACGGCCTCGCGGACGGCCTCCAAGATGCGGATCGCGCCGGCCGGCTCGGCGAGCCAGTGCCCGCCGCGGGCCTTGCTGCGGACCTTCTTGACAGGGCATGCGAGGTTGACGTCGATGACATCGAAGCAGAGCGAGGAGAAGGCCGCCCGGCGTGTCGGTGAGTCGCCGGTCGCCGGGTCGATCTCATTGAGTTTGTTGATTTCGTCGATCAGGGACTCGCAGGAGTCGCCGTCGGTCCACGAAGCGTCGTCGCCAAGTCCTTCAGTCGGGTCGAGCGCCGCGGCATCCGGGCCGGAGCGGATGCGTCCGACCTGCACCCCGCCGGGGGCTCGAAGATGCGTCGCTTCCACCTCCGCGAGTTCCTCCGGCGTCATATCGCCGTACGCGAGCAGGCGGTAGGCCTTGTCGCCGCGAAAGCCCTGCTCGGCGGCCTTGATCGCTGCGGCGGCCATCTCGCGCGGATCGCTGCCCATGATCTGGCAGGCGAGCGGGTGGTCGTCAGCGCCGCCGGGGACGTTGTCGTGCAACTGACCGAGGTCGGCCTTGGCGAAACCGCGGCCCCCGGCGAGGAGGGTTCGATCGAGCAGCGCCTCAGTGACGCAGAACGGGCAGCCTTGGCGGCGGGCGATGAGTCGCATCGCCGCGTCGGAGTATCCCGCCAGGCCGGCCTGGAAGAACGGCGCATCGAAGCCGGGAACGATCGCCGGCACGCGCGGATCGATGCCGCCGGTCTCGGCCAGCCGTTCGGCAACGCGACGGGCGTCGATCGATTCGCGTCCGGGCGCGCAGGCAGGCGTCGGCGGGGTCGCGTTGTGGCTGACCGAGTTCATCGAGTGCAAGGGTATTCTGGTGGGGGTTGAGCGCCCGGCCCTTGCATCGCTCCTGGTCGTACCATGCTCCCCATGACCCCCTCCCGAACGCTCCTGGCGTTGTGCCCGATGCTTGCGTTGATTCTGGCCGGTTGTCTCAATGATGGGGCACGGTCGCACTCGGACGTGGACCGGACCGATCGACCGGTTTACCCGGATGAACTACGCCAAGAAATGGTGCTCGATGTTCAGGTCATCCGCGACGGGACGCGGATCCGCTTGACGAACACCACGGCCAAGGAGTTCGGCGCTTCGCGCCTGTGGGTGAATCGGTGGTTCTCGCGCGAGATCGACGGGTTCGGCGTCGGCCAGACGCTGGACCTGTCGCTGGCTGAGTTTCGAGATCGGTACGGTGAGCCCTTCCGAGCGGGCGGGTTCTTCGCCACCCGCCGGCCGGATCGATTGGCCCAGGTGCAGATCGAGTCCGATGGCCGACTGCTCGGCCTGGTGGCGATTCCCGAGAAGGAACGGTGAGCGCAAGCGCGGCTTCAACTCGGCCGGACCGGATCGGCGGGGTGGCGCCCGATCGGCGGTTGAACATCCTCGTGGTCGGTCCGCATCCGGACGATCAGGAGATCGGCATGGGCGGCACGATCGCCCGGCTCGCTGATCAGGGTCACAACGTCTTGTTGCTCGACGTGACCGACGGCAGCCCGACGCCCCGCGGGGACCGTGCATCGCGACTGCTTGAAGCGGCCTCTGCTCTCGTATGCTTGCAACCTTCGGCCGAGGCAATGGCCCGAGGTGCCAGAGCGATCCGAAGGGTGCTGTTGGACCTGCCGAACCGGACCGTGACGCACAGCGTCGAGAGTCGGCACGCCGTGGCGGGGGTGATCCGTGCGCATCAGGCGGAGATCCTGTTCGCCCCTCAGTGGGAGGATGCGCACCCGGACCATCTGGCCGTGACGCGCATCGTCGAGGATGCGCGCTTCGATGCCAAACTGACACGGATCGAGATGCCGGCGCCGCCGGCACAACCGGTGGAGTACGGCTGGGAAGACCCGATCAGGCCCGGCCCGCCGATCTACCCGCGCTGGCTGTTCTATTACGATGTGTCGCACCTGCGGCGGGTGGCCCGGCCGGACTTCTGCTTCGACATCACGGGTTGCGAAGAACGCAAGCGGACGGCGATCCGGGCGTATCGATCGCAGTTCGGACCGTGGGATGACGAACAATCCAGCGACACGGGGACCGCCGACCGACACTCGCCCGGCGATCCCAAATCGGACCCATCGAGGCTGGTTAGCGGCGACTTCCCGGATCGGATGCTCGCGTACGCGGCGTTCTGGGGTTCGCGGATCGGGACTCGGTTCGCCGAGCCGTTCTTTACGCGCGAGCCGGTCGGACTGGGAACCCTGTCGGGGCTGATCGCGTGACCTTGGTGAGGGTGCACGCACCGATCGGCAGTCGGGCCGAGTAAACTCAGCGCGCGTGAATCCCACCGCCGAACTCATCCAGCCCGAGGTGCTCGAGCTCATTCGCGAGGGGGCGTACTCGGAACTGCGCGCAGCGCTCCGCGGCATTCCCGCGGCGGACGTGGCGGAGGTGATCGGCTCGCTCGAGCCGGAGCAGGCGGCGGTGTGCTTTCGTTTCCTTCCACGCGACGACGCGGGCGAGGTCTTCTCGTACCTGAACGCGGACTTCCAGGAAGAACTGATCGACAAACTCGGCGACTCGGCCCTGCGCGTCATCGAGGGGATGGACGCCGACGACCGCGTTCGGCTGCTCGACGAACTGCCGCCGGAGGTTGCGCAGCGGATCATTGCACGGCTGAGCCCCGAAGAGCGACGGACGACGCAAGCGATTCTGGGCTACCCGCCCGGCTCGGTCGGCCGCCTGATGACGCCGGACTATGTGCGTCTGAAGCCGGACTGGACGATCGCGCACGCGCTCGAACACATCCGCAAGCACGGTCGAGACGCCGAGACGCTGAACGTCGTGTACGTGACCGACGATGCGGGCGTCTTGATCGACGACCTTCGGATCCGAGTGATCTTGCTTGCCGATCCGCAGTCGACCGTCGAGAGCATCATGGAGCGCCGGTTCGTGGCGCTCCGCGCCCACGAACCGCAGGAAGAGGCAGTGCGGATGATGGCGCGCTACGACCGATCGGCGCTGCCCGTGATCGACTCGCGCGGCGTGCTCATCGGCATCGTGACCGCCGACGACGTGGCCGACGTGGCCGAGGAAGAAGCGACGGAGGACATCCAGAAGATCGGTGGCGTGCAGGCGCTGGAAGAGCCGTACATCGACATGCCGATCCTGGGCCTGGTGCGCAAGCGGGCGCCGTGGCTGGGGTTGCTCTACATGAGCGAACTGCTCACGACGACGGCGCTCGGCTACTTCGAGGACGAGATCGCGCGTGCGGCGATCCTCGCGACGTTCATTCCGGCGATCATATCTTCGGGCGGGAACAGCGGATCGCAGGCGTCGACGCTGGTGGTGCGTGCGATGGCGCTGCGCGAGATCGAACTGCGCGACTGGTTCCGGGTCTTTCGGCGGGAGTTGCTGTGCGGCGTGATCCTGGGCGTGATGATCGGCGCCATGGCGTTCATCCGCATCAACCTGTGGGGAGCGCTCGGGTTGTTCCGGCCCGATTCGCCCGAGCGGCACTACTTCACGATCCTGGCCGTGACGATCACCGCGACGCTGATCGGCGTCGTGACGTGGGGGAGCATCATCGGCGGGATGCTGCCATTCATTCTGCGCCGTCTCAAGTTCGACCCGGCGACGAGTTCCAATCCGTTCGTCGCGACGCTCGTGGACGTGACCGGCATTCTGATCTATTTCACCTGCGCGATCATGATCCTGAGCAACACGATCCTCGCGACGCGCGCCGACGCTGCGTATCAGTTCCAGACGCCGGAACAACGGTACCTGATCTTCGTGAACGACCAAGGCAAACCGATCCAGGTGGCTCCGGCCGATGCGCCGGACAGCCGCTTCGACATCGCCGACTTTGTGCCCGCGCCGGCGAGCGACACGCCGGCCGGCCCGTGAACTGGATCCATGTCCGTGCGTGAGGTTCGTGTCCGCTCGATCCCGACTTCCTATCCGCCTTGGCTTGCTCGGGCCTGATCCGCGTGCTTCGACTTCTTCATCCAACACTCATCGATTCGGACCCGAGCCGAGCGCAGCCGGACGAAGGTGCGGATGTGGCGAACCGTGCATGGCGTCGGCCCGCGCGTCGATCAATCTGGGCCTTCGGTGCGCTCGTCGCGGGCTACCTGGTTGCGCGAGAGATGCACACGGTCGAGTCCTGGCCGTTCTTCGCGGCGTGCACGCTGATCGCCCTTGCATCGGCGATCTGGACGGGGCCTCGGGCGAGGACCGTTCGGGCACGGCTGCTGCTCATCGGCGTGGTCTGCCTGGGCGCAGGGTGGTACACACTGCGCATCCACGAGCGGCCGCGGCATGCGCTCCGCCCGCACACAGCCGGGGAACCGCTTCCGGTACGCGTGCGGGGTGTCGTGATCGAGCCCGCACGGGCTGACCCCGCGCCGAGCGCAGCGCTGGGACGGTTCTTCCGAGTCGAACCGACGGTCGCGTTCACCATCGGGCTGACGGAGTCGTGGACTGGTGAGGACGCGCAGCCGGATCGCGCGGGCGGGCGCCTGCGGGTGCGTGTGCCGACGCGGCGAGCCGATGCGGATGCTGACTGGACACCACCGCGACCGGGCGAACTCGTCGAGATCGATGGACTGTTTCAGCCCGTTCGGCCCGCGATGAACCCGGGAGAGCCCGACCGTCGAGCATGGGCCGCGCAGGACGGATTGATCGGGGTGCTGCGTGTGCCGAACGCCGACCTGATACGCAGTTTGGAGCCACAGGAGATGCGCACGATCGATCGGGCGTTGGCGCCGATTCGACGGGGCGTGTCGGGGGTGCGCGCCTTTGCGCGCGCATCGCTGGACGGCGGGTTGCCGGATCCGTTGTCGTCTCAGGCCGTGGATTCCACGGAGATCGGGCGGGCAAGCGGAGCAGAGACGGGCATCGCGCTGGGCGGTGCACAACTCGCTGACTCGCGCATCCTGCAGGGCCGCGCGCTCCTGGGCGCGATGTTGCTCGGGGCGAGAGACGAGCATCTGCCCCAGATTACCGATGCGTTCACACGGCTTGGGCTGACGCACCTGGTCGCGATCTCGGGCTTCAACATGGTGCTGCTCTCGGGGCTGGTGCTCCTGGGCGTCCGTCTGACCGGCGATCATGGCGCGTGGGAGTCGGTCATCGCGTGCTCGGTCATCGCGATCTATCTGGTTGTCCTGCCCGTCGAAGCCCCCTCGTTGCGCGGCGGGCTGATGGTCATGGCCTTCATCGCGTCGGAGGCCGGCGGGCGGCGGTACGACCGGCTGACGGTACTCGGTTGGCTCGCGTTTGCACTCGCGCTGCTTCAACCACTGGACGCGTTCAGTCCGGGCTACCAGTTGACGTTCGGTGTTGTTGCTGCGCTGCTTGTGCTCGCCCCGCGCACGCACGGTCGGCTGTTCGGTATCGAAGTGCTCGGCATTCAGCGGCGCACGATGCCGGTCGGTCGATCGGTGGAGGCGAGGGCCGAGCGGCTCGGCATGCGGCTTCGCGGCGGGGCGTGGTCGTTGTGGTCGGGGTTCAAGCTCGCGGCCGCGTCGGCGCTCACCGCGTGGGCGATCGCGACGCCGGTTGTTGTGTATCACACGGGGCTGTTCACGACACTTGCGCCGATCACGACGCTCATCATTGGACCGCTCTGTTCGCTGTACATCGGAACAGGCTATGTGGTGATGCTGCTCGGGGCACTCTGGCCCGGCGAGCCGGGGGGCGTGATCGCGGGCACGCTGGGCGTGGCGCTCGACGCGATGGGCATCGGGCTGGTGTGGATCGTGCACACGCTCGACGCGGTGCCGGGCGCCACGTTCCGATTGCCGCCGATCTCGGCCGCGCTCGCCGGGGCACTTGCCGCGCTCGCGGCGTGGTGGCTGTGGCGGGGTCGGCTGCGCGATCCGCTCACGCTCGGGATGAGCGCTGCCTGCGCGATCTGGCTGGCGGCGGAGGTGATGCCTTCACGGTCGTTGCCTGAGCGCACGCCGCTGCGGATCGACATGCTCGCGGTCGGCGACGGGACGTGCGTGCTGCTGCGATCGGCGGACCGCGCAGCGCTCTGGGACTGCGGTTCGCTGCACCCCGGCGTGGGGACGAGAACAATTCCCGATGCGCTGCGAGCGCTGGGCGTCACGCGGCTCGACACGGTCTTCATCACACACGCGAATCTGGATCACTTCGCCGCGCTGGCCGACGTCGCGTCGGTCGTCCCCGTTGGGCGCATCATTACCACAGACGCCTTCATGCGGGCCGTGAGTGACGGAGCAGCGCCGGGCGCACCCGAGTGGCAGCATGCCGCCGCTGCGTTTCACACGCACATGAGCGCGAGTGGTCTGAATGTGCGCTTCGAGACGGTGGCCGCGGGACAGGAGATGCAGTTCGGGCATGCCCGCATGCACGTGCTCTGGCCCGATGAACGGGTGATCGAGGATCTCCGGTCGCCGGCGAGGGGGATCGACCCGAACGACTTCAGCCTCGTGGTTCGCCTCGACGTTGCGGTGACGCCGCAGGATCCCTTAGGAGGCTCGGCAACTCGCTCGCTGCTGCTGACGGGTGATGCGGCGCGACTTGCGCTTCCTGCATTGCTTGCAGAGCATCCACCGAGCGGGGCGCGACACGCCCTGCGGGCGGAAGTGATCGAACTGCCGCACCATGGCAGTTTCGTTGAGGCCGCCGTGGAACTGCTCCGACGGACGGAGGCCTCGGTCGTGCTGCAGTCCACCGGACCCCGACGGGCATCGGACCGGCGATGGCGCGATGCCGCCTCCGCCTACTTCAGCGGCGACCCACCGGAACGATCCGGGCGGACGTGGTTGGCGACTGCGCATCGGGGTTGGATCGCGGTGGAGATTGGGCGTGATGGGGGCATCCGATTCAGCACGCGGACGAGCCGATGACACCGTTTGTGAGTGTGCGAACTCGCCTATCGAGCGCCGCGTGCCGCTCGCTGGAACTCCGCCGCGTCACGGTCGCGTGAACTCGAACGCACGCACCTGCCGAGCACCTCGATCTCGCCCGGAGAGAGGAAGTCGAGTCGCGGCCACATCGCATGCCAGGCCGTGTCGATCAGGGCCGGTGCGCCCCACTCCCGGTTCGATCCGGCCCGCTCGAGCGCAGCGTCCAGAACTCTCGCAAAGACCTCGGGCTCGGCATCGAAGTAGGCCGAGAGCAAGCCCTGCAGCGCCGCATCCGGGGTCAGCAGTCGCGCTGCGTGCGCACCCGCCGGTTCCTTCTGGGCAGCCCCTTCTTCTTCGGCGATCAACGCCGCGAGCAGTCGGGCCGCGTCCCGGTCCCGGCCGAGCATGCCCATCAGCCGGAGTGCCCTTTCGAACTTCCGCTCTCGTAGCGCCCCGGCGACTTCGGCGTGCAGATCGCTCAGACCCGGGAATGTCACGCCGCTGCCCGCGCCCTCGAGTCTGGGCACGTTGCCGCGCACAAGCATCAACGGATCGCCGAGGCAGAGCACCTTCCAAGGCTGGCTCTGCTCGTGACGCACGGCGGCACCCCACGGCACACCCGCGGCCAGGCGTGCTGCGACGATCGGCGACGGCACAAAGCCTTGCAGAAATGGCTCGTGCACGGAGCCGCAATAGGCGTACGCGCCGCGCTGGCGCCATCGAGCGGCGAGGAACTCGTTGTTCGCGAGGTTCGCAGCGCTCCACGAATGAACGAAGTAGATCGCCGCCGGGTGGCGCAGGAACGGCAGGTCGCCGACGCGGCCCTGGCCGGGTCGAAGGTCGAAGAACTCCGGGTTGCCGGAGGTATTGACCATCACGAGCTCGGCGTCGATGCCGCGCCGCGGGGGCAGGCTCTCGCGATTTACCGCCTCCTCGCCGCGGTCCGTGCGTAGACGATCGGCCGCTTCACGATCGCGCCAAGGCCATCCGATGCCCGCAGCCCGCCGACGGAAATCGTCGAGCCCCTGTCGTCCGTTATCGTCGAGCACGTTTCGAACACCTTCTCGCTCCAGTGCCGTTGCGGCACGGGTCATGTCGAAGGCGTTCCAGGGCTCCTTGTCTTCGTACCCGTCGAAGAGCCAGGCCATGCGAGGGCGAAGGAAGAGCGAGCACATCGCTTCGTACGCGGCACTCGACTCACTCCCCTTCGTGCCTCCCCCGCCCACGATCTGCCCGCACCAGGCCCAACGCGCCCCTGTCGGGCGCTGCTGCTCGTCGAAGACCCGGCCGATGCAGTCGCTCAGTGCGATGTGCACGCCCGGGTCGGCCGCCGAAGGCATGACCTTGGTCGGCCCGTCGTAGCAGAGCGTGATCGCGTCGATGTCGTTCCCAAGACCCTCGAACGCACGGCCGTCAGCGCGGAGGCGCTGCACGATCGCTTCGTTGAGTTCGCGGAGTTGGTCGGCGGTGAGTGAGCCGCCGATGTTTCCCGGCGCGCCCCAGCCGGGCGGATAGGTAAGCCAGACGACCGGCTGTCCGTGCCCGGCGGCGAGCGCCACCGCGGCCGGCCATGTTGGGTCTTCCGCGTCGGCCACCACGACGCCGAAGGGCTCGAACCCGAGTTGCTTCCAGAGTTCGCCCAGGTTCTCGGGCGCGATCGGCTCATCCTCATCGCGGATGGTCCAGGCGGAGGCGATGGCGCGGCGCATGCGTGCGGCACGGTCCTGACGGTCATCCGGGTCGGCAGCGCCGGCGTTTGCCGGTTCATCGGGCGTGCGCACACGCAGGATCGATGAGGGCTTGTACGCTCGAACGAATCGGGCGATTCGTTGGGCACTCGCGAGCGAACCATCGTCGATGAGCACCGGGAATCGCTTGGTCAATCGCCAGTGAGAGACTGCGTACAGAAAGGATTCACCGTCCTCGGCGATCAAGACCACGTTGGCGGCGGGAATGCGCTGCGACATCGCCCCGGCACGGGCGCCGAGCCGGAGCATGGGAGGAAGGCCGTCTACGCGGGGCGGGGTAGGGGCGGAGTCGGCGGTTGGTTGTGGCGCACCGAACGACGTGACGGACAACGCGAAAGCCGACACCCAACCGAGCGCGATCGCTCCGAGGCGGCTTCCCCGGCGGAACATGCGGTTCACCATGTGGCAGTTTAGAGCGGGAGTCGGTAGGACTTCGACTCAAGTTCGCGATCGATCGGAGCAGCGCCCCGCATGGATAGATGGTCATGGAATGAAAAAACGCCGACCCCTTGGGATCGGCGTTGGGAACTGACTTGCTGCACGCGTTCAGATCACGCGCACCGGCGTGATCGACTCAGCGACGACGACGGGCGATGAGCAGGCCGCCCATGCCAAGCAGGAACGCGGCGCCGGGGGAAGGAACGAACGTTGCGCGGAACGAAAAGTTATCGATCGCGAGCGCGGCATCGTTGCCGGTGTTGTCGACGTCCTGCCAACGGAGATAGATGGTCTCGCCAACGGGCACATCGATGCCGCTGATGGTGAAGGAAATCATCGAGATGAACGGCGTGTTGGCGATGACGTCGGCTGCACTCGTCGATGCGATCGGATCCATAGAGACCAGATCACCTTGGCTGTCGAGCGTCATCAGCGCGCTTGTCAGAAAGTCTGACGCCAAGACGCCATCGGTCGAGAGCCCCCAAGCGAAAACGGTGGTGTTGACCACGGCGGTTGATCCGTTTGCCCTGCGCCACTCTTCAACATCGAATGACACGGTGAAACTGTCGATGGCTTCGGAGCCGTCGTTTGTGAAGGCCGCTCCCCAAGCGGGACGATTCGTGCCGGAAGCCAGCCCACCCAGCGCCCGATCGGAATCGCCGGTCGCTCCAAGATTGCGAATGCCGCCGGTCGCGCTCGCACCGTTGTCGGAGACATAAGGCATCGCTGTTGTGGACGAACCTGACCAGCGCGTGCCTTCCCAACCGCTCACACCGGGAATCGCAACTTGCACTCCGGTGGTCGCCGAGAACGGCGTCGGGACATTCTGCAGTCCGTCGAAGTTCTCGCTGTACACACCGCCGGAATACGAAATCGACGCACCCGCAGCCGCCGCGAGCGCCACAACACCGCCCGCAAAGGCAATTGCTTTTTTCATGGTCAAATCTCCCTCGGTCCGGACCCGACACGAAGTCGAGCGGACGGACACACTCCTCCCGGGTCTCTCGACCCGGCACGCGTGCAGCACCGTTGAGGCTGCCTCTCTCTCCTCGGCACGCGCCGAAGACGCTTTCATCTTACCACCGAAACGCGGGAGACAAACAAGATTCCGTGACGATGGGTCAAATGTCCGACAGCCGAATCAACGCCTATCAAAGCACAAACACCGTCTCCGGCGTAACTACTTGCCGAGAAATGGTTTACAACCGACTTCCCGCGATGCGACGTGCGAATTCGGCGCGTGGAAAACCTTAGCGCACACTAAACGTCTGCGGGGTGGAGTTTGTCCGCACACCCACTATTTTGGGTTCGTCGTGCCCGGCTGAGCGCCGCCATGGTCTCGGTCGGCTGTCTGTTCATCCCCCTGTATGCCCCAAATCGGGGCAGGAGAGAGAGTCATGCGTCAAAGACTGTGCTATGCCCTCATCGCCGCCGCGGGCACTGCCGCCGCAGCCAACGCCGCGTTCCAAGGGAACCTTGTCGTCTCGTCGTACGGCGACGGCACGGCCGCCCTGAGCAACGCTTCGACCCAGATCAACCTGTTGGATTTCACGGCGGGCCTGACGAGCGCCTCGCTGAACGGCTCGCTGGCGCTGCCCAGCACCGGGAACGGCCCATTCCTGACCGGATCGGGCACGGCCACGAGCGAAGGTACGCTGACCCGTTCGGCCGACGGCCGCTACCTGACGATCGCCGGGTACAACGCCTCGGCGGGCTTGGCCAGCATCGCCGGCACAGCCGCGACGAACGTGAACCGCGCGGTCGCCCGCGTTGACCTCGACCAGAACGTCGAGATCGTTCGTCTGGCCGCTGATGCCTACACGGCCAACAACATCCGCTCGGTCGTCACGACCGACGGCACGAAGTACTGGGCCGGCGGCACAGCGAGCGGCACCAACGGCGGCGTGCGCTACTTTGAGCACGACACCTCGGGCCCGGTTTCCTCAACGCTGATCTCGGCCTCTCCGACGAACACGCGCGTCGTCAACATCTTCGACGGGCAGTTGTACCTGTCCACGCAGTCGGGCGCCTTCCGCGGCGTCAACACGGTCGGGACCGGTCTGCCCGAAACCTCGGGCCAGACGACGACGCTGCTCAGCGGCTTCGACCCGTCCACGAGCGCCCCGCAGAACGCTTACGACTTCTGGTTCGCCTCTGACTCGATCCTGTATGTCGCGGATGAGCGGAGCAATCCCTCCAACCCGGGCGGCCTGCAGAAGTGGGTCCTCGATGCGGGCACTTGGTCGCTCCAGTGGTCGCTCTTCTCACTGAACAACGACGGCGATGACCAGACGCCGAACGTCAACGTCGGCCTTCGCGGCTTGACGGGGACTGTCGACGATGACGGCGCGATCATCCTCTACGGCATCACTTCCAACAGCGGCCTGAATCACCTGGTGTCGTTCCGCGATCTGCCGGGCAGCACCTCGCTGCCGATCGACGCCGAGTTCAACCTGCTCTACACCGCTGCTCCGAACACTGTGCTTCGCGGCGTGGATTTCACCCCGATCCCCACGCCGGGCTCGCTGGCGTTGCTGGGCATCGCGGGTGCACTCGCCGCACGTCGCCGTCGGGCCTGAGCCGGTCGGCACCGCAAACGATTGAGCGCAAACAGCAACACACCACCCCGCCCGATTGGGCGGGGTGTTTTCATTTCTGAATGCAGCATCGACATGGCAAGCGTCGCGTCAGGTTGGACACGATCCGCGTCAGTTCCCCATGTTGGTTGAGACGTTCCAGTTCCACGACCCGTCCGAGGTCTGCACACGAATCTCGCCCGGAACGAGGGTGATGTGCTCCAGCTGCACGTGCGTGCCGTCGCAACGCTGGGCCATGCGGTGCTCAACAGAAACCACATTGACACTCTTCAGGTCGTACGTGTGCGGCGACGCGACCGTCCCCATCTTCACCGTCACCGTGGGAATGAGCGCACCGGTCGTGACCAAGCGGTGAACCTGGCTCGAGTTCAGGCCGGCCTCGCGAACGATCGTGAACTCCGCGACGGAGTAGGTCGTGCCACCGCCGCCACCGCTTCCGGTGCCCGCCGGCCTGATCCCCCTGTAGTTCATCGACACGATGTCGGTCACGAACGCCATCGACGAGCCGGGCCCACCTCCCGGCACGGTCGCCGCCGAGAAACTCGCCGTCGGCACATGGGTGCGAGGCATGCCACCGGAAGTGGTCTCACACCCACTCTGGCCCGCCACCGAGCCGGCGATCCCCTGGATCGCCCCGTAGATCTCGTCGGTCGTCCGCCCGGTCGGTCCGACCGGGCCCGCCGGTGGATTCAGCGGCCCGGCGGTCACGACGGCCACGCCCGCCAGCACCAGCCCGCCCATCATCATTGCCTTCGCCCGGATCGTTGTTTCGCGCTGCATGACGTCGCTCCTGTGCTGATACCGCTCTTCGCCGGTTCGCGTGCTCGTTTCGAGCGACCTCCGGCGGCCACGGCTCCGCAAGCAACAACCTATCGGCAATTTCGCCGTGGGCAAGGACGGATCGTGGTGAGTCGCTCGACCTCATCCGCCGATCGCCCCCGCCCGAACTCCTACCATTGCCCCGCCGCGGTATGCGGCCGCGCTCTGCTGGCTTACGACCAGTCCACCTCCCCCACCCGCTCCTCGCCCCCTCGCCCGCATCCGTTCACTATGTCCGCCAATCCCCCCAACACGTCCCTGGACCGCGCGCACATCCGCAACTTCTCCATCATCGCGCACATCGACCACGGCAAGTCCACCCTCGCCGACCGGCTGCTTCAGGCCACCAACGCTGTTTCCGCTCGCGAGGCCAAGGAGCAGATTCTCGATTCGATGGACCTTGAGCGCGAGCGCGGCATCACCATCAAGGCCTCGGCCGTCACCGTCTACCACCGCCACAAGCCGGGCAGCAAGTCCGACGATCTCGAGACCGACTACGAAGCACCCGCCGACGAGACGGGCGAACACCGCGCCGTCAAGGGCACAGCCGATGAGCACGGCGAACTGTTCATGCTCAACTTCATCGATACGCCCGGACACGTCGACTTCAACTACGAAGTCTCGCGCGCCCTCAAGGCGTGCGAGGGGGCGATCCTCGTCGTCGACGCCACGCAGGGCGTGCAGGCCCAGACCGTCGTGAACGCCTACCTCGCGATCAACGAGGACCTGGCGATCGTTCCGGTCATCAACAAGATCGATCTTCCCTCCGCGCGACCCGACGACATGGCGATGGAGGTCGAGCAGGTGCTGGGCATCCGCGCTGAGGAGTGCATCTATGTCTCGGCGAAGACCGGGCAGGGAATCAAGGAACTACTCGCGGCGATCTGCGAGAAGTTCCCCCCGCCGCGCGAGCCCGTCACACCCAAACTCCGCGCACTGATCTTCGATGCCGTGTACGACGACTACCGCGGCGTGATCACCTACGTCCGCGTCATGGACGGCGGGCAACTCAAGGTCGGTGACAAGATCCGGATGCTCGGCACGGGCCGCACGTTCCAGGTCACGGACCTGGGCAAGTACACGCCCAAGCCCGTGCGCGTGCCGACGCTCGGCCCGGGCGAGACCGGCTACATCGTCGCCGCGATCCGCTCGCTCAAGGACGTGCGCATCGGCGACACCGTCACGCTCGAACTCGATCCCGCTACCGAGCCGCTGCCCGGCTACAAGCCGCCGATGCAGATGGTCTTCTGCGACTTCTACCCCGCCACGACCAGCGAGACCAAGGGCTCGGACTTCGAGCAGTTGCGGGACGCGATGGAGAAACTGAGCCTCAACGACTCGTCGTTCACCTTCCAGCCCGTCCACTCCGATGCGCTCGGCTTCGGCTTCCGCTGCGGCTTCCTCGGCCTCTTGCACATGGACATCATCCAGGAGCGGCTGGAGCGGGAAGGGAACGTCGAGATCGTCCAGACGGCCCCAACGGTGTCGTATCAGGTGCTCATCCGCGGCGACGCCAACCAGGCCGTCAAGACCTCCAACAAGGGCGGCATCCCCCCCACCGTCGTCGCCGGCGCGGGCCAGAAGTTCCCCGGCACCGAGCAGATCATCCCCGAGAACCGCACGCTGCTGGAAGTGCACAACCCCGCCGACCTGCCCGATCCTTCATCGATCGAGGACATCCGCGAGCCGATCTGCAAGGTCGACATCATCCTGCCGAAGGAGTACATCGGCGACGTGATGAAACTCTGCATGGACCGGCGGGGGATCTACAAGAGCCAGTCGTTCATCTCCAGCGACCGCGAGATGCTCACGTTCGAGATCCCGCTCGCCGAGATCATCTACGACTTCTTCGACAAATTGAAGGGCATGACCAGCGGCTACGGCACGATGGACTACGAACTGCTGGGCTACCGGCCGGACAATCTGGTCAAGATGGACATCTTGGTCAACGGCGACCCGGTGGAGGCGCTCTCGATCATCGTGCACCGCGAGCGGGCGGAGCACCGCGGCCGGCACCTGGTCTCGAAACTGCGCGAGCAGATCCCCCGGCACCAGTTCGAGATCCCCGTGCAGGCGGCGATCGGCTCCAAGATCATCGCCCGGGAGACGATCAAGAGTTTCCGCAAGAACGTGACGGCCAAGTGCTACGGCGGCGACGTGAGCCGCAAGCGGAAACTGCTGGAAAAGCAGAAGGAAGGCAAGAAGCGGATGAAGTCGATCGGGAGCGTGGAGATCCCGCAGGAAGCGTTCATGGCGGTGTTGGATCAGGGGGATTGACCCCACTGTCAAACTCGCACTCGATCATGCATCTGGCATTGTGCGCGGTTTGATCCGTCACACGTCCAGGTTCTTCACCTCCAGCGCGTGGTCCTCGATGAACTTGCGGCGGGCCTCCACCTGCTCGCCCATCAGGATCGAGAAGAGCGTGTCGGCCTCGGCCGCGCCGTCCCACGTCACGCGCAGCAGCACCCGGCGCGATGCGTCCATCGTCGTCTCCCACAACTGCTCGGCGTCCATCTCGCCCAGACCCTTGAATCGCTTGATCTCGAGCCCGCGGCGGCCCACGTCGTGCAACGCGGGCAGGATGCCCGAGACGCCCGGCACCTCCACCACGCGCGACGCCGGCCCCGAAGCCGACGCCGCCGCAGCGCCGGTCGGCGCTCCGTCGTGATCCTCCGAATCGGTTCCCGAGTCCGCGCTCGCCTCTTCGTGCGATCGGTCCGTGTCGGGCGTGGAGTTCGCTGAATCGGCGACCGAACCGGAGCCGCCCGTGGCCGCGGCGGTCAGTTCCCACGCGAAGCGCGTCGGGAGCCGTTCGCCCGTGACCGACTCTTCCTGAACGAGCGCAAAGTCGACAATGTCGATGCCGAAGGCGGTGAGCTGCTCGAAGACTCGCTCGAGTTCGCGGTTCTCGTGCAGTTCGCGCAGGATCGCGATGTTCGAGCCGATCAGCGGCTTGCTCGCCTCCGCGCCGTCGTCGGTTGGACCGAGCGGGGCATCGTCCGAGTCTTCCTCGACCTCGGCGATCACGAGTTTGCGCTCCTTGGCGATCTGGCGGGCCTGCTGCTCGCTCCAGGCGTAGGATTCACCGCCCGCGCCCGTCCACGTCAGGCGGTGCGTCGGCAGTTTGCGATTGCCCGAAGGATCGCCCGAGCGCGCGGAGAGCAGGTCGGGGAACTTCACGCCCCGGCGCTCGGCGACCTCGACCAATTCGGCGAGCCGTCGCAGGATGCGGACGAGTTTCTCGGCCTCAACGCCCTCGATCGACCTGTCAACCCGCGGCGAGAGTCGGCCGCCGGTCAGTTTGTCGCAGACCACCGTGCCGTGCTCGTCGGCCTGGCGGATCACCAGGCGTGCCCGCGACAGGCCGATCTGCGTCAGCATGTCGTCGAGTTTGCCGTTGTTGAGCACGTACTGCTTCTTCTTGTTCCTGCCGCTGCCCCACTCGAGCAGGTACAGCGGCGGCTGGGCGACGTAGACCCGGCCGCGGCGGATCAGTTCCGGCATCTGCCTGAAGAAGAACGTGAGCAGCAGCGTGCGGATGTGCGAGCCGTCGACGTCGGCGTCGGTCATGATGATGACGCGTCCGTAGCGGAGTTTCGAGAGGTCGCACTCGCTGCCGATGCCGCAGCGCAGGGCGTTGATCAGCGTGCGGATCTCCTCGAAGCCAAGCACTTTGTCGAGCCGGGCCTTCTCGACGTTCAGCAGTTTGCCGCGCAGCGGCAGGATCGCCTGGTACTCGACGTCGCGGCCCTGCTTGGCGCTGCCGCCCGCCGAATCGCCCTCGACGATGAAGATCTCGGACCGCTCGACGTCCTTGGTCTTGCAGTCGGCGAGCTTATGGGGCATCGAGCCCGAGTCGAGCGCGCTCTTCCGACGCGTCAGTTCGCGCGCCTTGCGTGCCGCTTCGCGGGCCTGCGCCGCGTTGATCGCCTTTAGGCAGAGGCGCTTGGCCTCGCCCGGGTGCTCCTCAAGCCACGCCTCGAGCGCTTCGCCCACGGCCTGCGACACGAACCCCTCGACCTCCGGGTTGAGCAGTTTCTCCTTCGGCTGGTTGTTGAAGGTCGGGTTCGGGAGTTTGACACTGACGATCGCGACCAGGCCCTCGCGCAGGTCGTCGCCGGTCGGCACCGGGTCCTTCTCCTTCAGGATCCCCGACTTCTTGGCGTAGGCGTTGACGGTGCGGGTGAGCGCCACCTTGAAGCCCTGCGCGTGCACGCCGCCGTCGACGTTGTTGATGTTGTTGGCGAAGGTGAGCAGCGTCTCGCTGTAGCCGTCGTGGTACTGCAGCGCAACTTCGCACCCGAGGCTCGACTCGGTGAGTTCTTTCTTGACGTGCACCGGCACGGTCACGGCGGTCTTGCCCGTCATCAGATGCTGCACGTACTCCAGCAGTCCGTTGGTAGCTTTGAACGTCTCGTGGCGGATCTTGCCGTCCGGCCCGACTCGCTCGTCGCGCAGGCGGATCGTGACGCCCGGATTCAGGTACGCCAGTTCGCGCAGGCGGTTCTGCAGGATCGAGTAGTCGAACGTGGTGTCGGGGAAGAGCGTCGAATCGGGCATGAAGTGGACCTTCGTGCCCGTCTGGTGCGGCGCATCGGGGGAGACCTCGCCCACCACGCTCAGCGGCTCGGTGGTCCGGCCGCGCTCGAAGCCGATCCGGTGGATCTTGCCGTCGCGCGTCACCTCGCACTCAAGCCACTCCGACAGCGCGTTCACGCACGACACGCCCACGCCGTGCAACCCGCCCGACACCTTGTACGCCGAGCCCTCCTCACCGAACTTGCCGCCGGCGTGCAGAACGGTCAGCACGATCTCCACCGCCGGCTTGCCGTCGTACGCCGGGTTCTCGTGCTTCTTGGGCCCAAGCGGGATGCCCCGGCCGTTGTCCGCCACGCTGCAAGAGCCGTCGGCGTGAATCGTCACCGCTACGGTGTCCGCAAATCCGGCCATCGCTTCATCGATCGAATTGTCCACCACCTCGTAGATCAGGTGGTGCAGCGCGCGCAGATCGGTGCCGCCGATGTACATGCCGGGGCGGAGCCGCACCGCCTCCAACCCCTCGAGAATCTTGATCTGGTCCTCGGCGTACAGGTTCTTGCCCGGCGGCTGGCTGATCGGCTTCAGGTCGCCGTTGCCGCCCGATGCGGAATCGGGTGCGTCGGCGGTCAATCGGACGTTGAAACGAGCGTTGTTCACGCGGCGGCTCCTGCGGGCCGGGCAGCGAGTTTCTGCCTGGGCAGAACGAGGGCGCGGCACGGCCATGATCTTCGGAATGAACGGGTTTGGCCCGCGGTCGAGGCCGTGAGGAGGGCCGCAAAGGGCATCCTGACGGGGCCGAGACGGGCCGGATTCCAAGCCGAGTTCGTGCGGACGAATCAGCCTTTAATCGTAGGCTTTGTCGGTGATTCGGGCTGCGAGCGAACAGACTTCGTCGCGCTCATGGCACGATCTTCACCACGCTGATCTTCATCGCCAGCATCTCGTACACGATCTCCACCGGCCCGTCGGCCAGCCGCACACACCCCATCGACATCTCGCGCCCGATCGACTCCGGCTCGATCGTGCCGTGCAGCCCGTAGCCGGTGATCGCCTTGCTCGCCTCGTCGTACCCCTCGATCCCCACCCACCGCTCGCCGATCGGGTTCTTCGGGTCGTCGGCCGCGAACTTCTCGCCGGTGCGCGGGTTCACCCACGCCGGGTTCACGAGTTTGCTGTGCTGCTTGACGATGAAGTTGCCCAGCGGCGTGCTCCCCTTCTCACCGAGGCCGACCGGGAAACTGGTGATGTACATCCACCCCGGCTCCATGCCGTCGGGCAGCCCGCTCTGGCCGACCGACGTCGGGCTGGGCACCTCGCCGTGGTAGAGGTCGACGCGGAAGGCCGACTTGCTCACCACCGCGTGGAACGGTCCGCGGATGACCTTCAACTTCTGCCCGACGCTCAGGCGGTTGGGGTTGCTCATGCTGTTGATGCGCTGGATGAATCGCCAATCAGGCGTCAATCCGAGCCGACGGCTGATCCGCTCGAGGCTGTCGCCGGACTGCACCGTGTACACCTCGCTCAGCGTGTCGCCGGGCGCCACGGTCGGTGAGAAGACCAGCGTCTGGTTCAATTCGCTCATCCAACGCCGGATCTGCGCGCGCTCGGCGGTGGTGGAGGTTCGGTCGAGCAGCGCGCGGTTCAATGTCGCACGAGCCAGCACCGTCTGCCCGGCACGCTGCTGACGCTCGGCCTCGGCCATCAGCACCTGCGCAGCGCTCGCCGCCTGCGGCGGAAGCGCATCGGGCGTTCCGGTGGGCGTCGTTGCGGGGGCGGGCGTCGGCTGTGCGGTCGGGGTGGGTGCGGGCTGCGGTTGAGGTTGGGGCTGTGGCCGCGGCTGACCTTGGGGTTGAGGTTGGGCCGTGGGTGCCGGATCGCCCAGTCTGCGCGACCGGCTGCCGCCGCTTCCGTCGGCCGGGTTCGTCCGAGCGGCTTGCCCACCTGACATGTCCAGCACGAGCATGGGCGAGGATGCCCCGGATGGGGGAGAACCGGACGGATGTCCGCCCGGCGATCCCAACAAGCGCACGGGCGACTCGCTCGGACCAACCCGGCTGGTCGAGGCCAGTTCCGCGCTCGGGCGGTCGACGTTGGACTCCGCCGCGGAGGCCGGGCTTGGAGCGTTGCGGAAGGCGAGGTAGCCGATCGCCGTAAGTCCAGACAAGATAAAGATTAAGATCACGATCGCGCGGACACCGCCGTTGCCGAAGCGGGTGCGTGCCTTGCGGCTGGAGCGGTATTGCGACTGCGCCAGATGCGGGTTGCCGCGAATGCGAGGCTGTTGAGACGTGAGCGACATCGCGTAACCTCCCTGCGGAGCGACGGTTAGAGCAATCGGACGATCCGGTTGTTCGTGTGCGGGGCCGAGCGTGTTCGCGTTGTGGCCCAGCCAACCGAGTCATCGGATTATCGACAATTCAAGGGGTGTGGGGCGAGCGGGTTTCGCCGAGTGTCACGGGCGACTCTCTTCCACCCCACCGGAAGTGACTAGCAAATCCATCCGCGCATCGTGCCCTTCCACCGGCACGCGCTCCACCACCTGCCACTCGAACGCCACGCCCACGAGCGATCGGCCCGCATCCCGCGGCAGCGACCCCAGAAACCGGTCGTAGAACCCGGCGCCACGGCCCAATCGCCCGCCGCGCCGATCGAACGCCACCCCCGGCACAACGATCGCCCCCAACTCCGCCGGATCCACCTCCCCCAGTTCCTCGCGTGGTGAGCGCAACCCCAGCCGGGCGTTCACGCGGTCCGGGATCAGGTCCCGCGACCAATCCTCGACTCGCGCTGGGCGCATCGTCTTGTCCTGCCAGTTCACCCGCGGCAGGCAGACCGTCCGCCCGCGCTCCAGCAACCCCATCGCCACCGGCGTGACGTCCACCTCGACCTTCATCGGCGCGTACAGCATCACCCCCCGTCGGGCCGGCACGCGCTCCAGCAACCATTCCAGCAGATGCCCGCTGATGCGCGCCGACTCGGTGTCGCGAACGTCCTCGCCCGCTGCGCACGCATCGCACCGCAGCCTCTCGCGCATCGCCCGCTTCTGCTCCGCGATCGATTCCGTCATGCTCCACCCCCGCTCTTCTTCCCCTCGCGCAGTCTGCGCACTTCCTCCAGCCGCTCCTTGATCGTCCGCTCATACCCGTGCTCGGTCGGCTCGTAGTACCGCTTCGCTACGCACAGGTAGTCCTGCGTCCCCACGATCCCCACACCGCCCGGCGAAGTCTTGATCCCGTCCGTGTGCGCGTAGGCGTACCCCGCACCGCCCTTGAGCCCATCGCCCGCCGATTTGGTCGCCGCCTTGCGCACGTTGCCGTCCTTGATGTGCACCGGCACCGGGATCGTCCGCCCCTCCTTCACGTCCTCAATCGCCGCGTTGATCGCGTTATAGCTCGCGTTGCTCTTGGGCGCGGCGGCCAGATAGCAAGCGCACTGGCTCAGCGTGATCCTCGCTTCGGGCATGCCGATCCGTTCGACCAGTTGCCACGCCGCCGCAGCGACCATGATGCCGCGCGGATCAGCATTGCCGATGTCCTCGCTGGCCAGGATCGCCAGCCGGCGCGCGATAAAGCGCGGGTCCTCACCCGCGTCCAGCATCCGCGCCATCCAGTAGACCGCCGCGTCCGGGTCGCTGCCCCGCACGCTCTTGATCATCGCGCTGATCGCGTCGTAATGATCGTCGCCCGAGCCGTCGTAGACCGCGGCTTTCTGCTGGATGGATTCCTCGGCGATCTCACGAGTAACGCGGAGTGGAGGTAACGACGCGCGTGACGCCGAATCGATCTCGTCCTCTTCCCCCTTCGTGCCTTCGCGCCTCAGTGCCTCAGTGCCTTCTTCATGCCTCCGTGGCTCCGTGCCTGCTTTCCCAGCGGAACTCAGAACAGCGACCTCGAGCGCCGTCAACGCCCTTCGCACATCCCCATCGCACTTCACCGCCCACACCCGCAGCGCATCCTCGTCCACGTGCAGATCCAATTTCCCGTACCCGCGCTCCACGTCCGCGATCGCCCGCTTCAGCACCGCGATCACGTCCTCCTCCGGCACCGGCTCCAGCCGCAGCAGCGTCGACCGCGACACCAGCGCCGAGTTCACCGCGAACAGCGGGTTCTCCGTCGTGGCCCCGATCAGCGTCAGCACACCGCGCTCCACGTCGCTCAACAGCACGTCCTGCTGGCCCTTGTTGAACCGATGGATCTCGTCGAGGAACAGCGCGGTCTTGCGGCCCGAGTCCAGCAGCCGGGCCTTGGCCTGGTCGATGATCTCGCGGATGCGCGCCACGCCCACGCTCGCCGCGTTCTCACGCTCGAAGTGCCGGTTCGCCGCGCGAGCGATCACCTCCGCCAATGTCGTCTTGCCCGTCCCCGGCGGGCCGTGCAGGATCAGGCTCGTCAGCCGATCCGCCGCCAGCATCCGCCTCAGCAACTTCCCCTCGCCCACGATGTGCTTCTGCCCGGCGATCTCGTCGAGCGTCCGCGGCCGCATCCGCACCGCCAGCGGCTCCACCGCCCGGAGCGCTTCGTCTCGCTTGCGTTGCCACAGATCGGCCATGCGCCAAGGGTAGTTCGACGCCGCACCGACCATGTTCACTCTCCCCAGAACACACCGCATGATCGCGGCGCGATGTCGCTGCGCTGACACCCCCGCCTCCTCCGCCCCTTGCTTCCCCGTACACTCGCCACCGCATGCACGCCGTGCCCGTCTCGCCCGCCATCCTCGGCCCGATGCTCGTCGCCGCCGGCGCGTGGCTGCTCTGGGCGCTCGCTTCGGCCCGCCTTGCACGCAACAACCCTCGGCTCGAGCCCGTCGCGGGCGCCTTCATGTTCATGCTCCGCCTGTACGCTCGCCTCGTCCATCGCCTGCGCATCGAGGGCCGCGAGCACATCCCACGCTCACGCACACCCGGACCGCTCATCGTCGTCGCCAATCACACCGCGGGCATCGACCCGATTCTCGTGCAGGTCGCCTGCCCTTTCGAAGTCAAATGGCTCATGGCGCGCGACATGATGATCCAGGGAGCCGCCGGACCCTGGGCCGCCGCGGAGGAACTCTGGGAGTTCACGGGCGTCATCCCCGTCAACCGCGACGACTCTCGAGGCGACGCCACCGCCGCTCGCGCAGCCCTCGCCCACCTCAAGGCCGGCGGGATTGTCGGCGTTTTCCCCGAAGGAGCCATCGCGCGACCGCGCGCCACCATCCTCCCGTTCAATCCCGGGGTCGGCCTGCTCGCACGCCGCTCCGGCGCTCCCGTCCTGCAGGTCGTCATCGACGGAACTCCAGATCGACCCACCGCCTGGGGCTCGCTCGCGCGTCCCTCCCGCTCGCGCCTCCGCTTCCTTCCACCGAAGACCTTCACGGCGGCCGAAGCGCCCGAGGCCGTCGCGAAGGCCCTTGAGGATCGCCTCGTCGATGCAACCGGTTGGCCGCGAGCGGAACGCCAAGCCTGACACGCCGGTCGATCCCGCCGTCAGTCCGATGTCGCCGAGCCGCCGCCCGCGTCCGCCCCGCCGTTCTCGCCGTTGGCCGGTCGCGGCAGCGCCGTGAACGCCGCAAGGCCGAACGGTCGGGCCGTCAGACCGCTGCTCGAAACCTCGCCGTCGCCCCCCTGCTGCGCCTCGGCGAGTTTCTGCAACTGCTCGATCAGTTCCGGTGTCAGCGAGTGCATCCCGCGAACCTCGTGCACCGGCAGCGTGAACACCTCGCCGTCGGGCGTGATCACACGGAAGATCGTGCACTGCACCGCGATCGAGGCTTCGCGCTCCCATGCCGAGCCAGGGATCGAGCACGCGAACAGCGGAAAGATCCGCCCGATGGCGATGCGCTCGCCCGCGTGCGTCAGCACCGCGAACCGACCGTCGAACATCTCCGGCTGCTGCTGGCACAGCACGCTCAACCCGTTGAGCATCTCGCGCACGACGTTGTGCCAGTACAACTCGCGCGTGCGCAGCACCTCGGTCGCCGTCAGCGAGTGCGTGTGCGCGTGCGGATGTCCGTTCGGGTGCGCACCTGCGCCCGCATGAGATCCCGCGTTCCCGCCGGCATGGGTCGATTCACGCACCATCGGCTCCTGCACTCGGGTCGGTACGCCGCGGCGATCGCGCTGGCATCCCGTCCGGCACGATTGTTCGCAACCCGAGGCCGCTTCGCGGGATGGTCAGTTCGTTGTGCCCGCGGCCAGCGCGCGGGCCTGAGCCTTCACGTCCGCTGCGCTGTCGCGGTGAGCCTGGAGGATCCTCCGCCACTCGGCGGGCAAGCGATCGGGCGTCTGCCCGACGGGTGTGGCCCCCGGCGGCGTTTCGACCAGCAACTCCGGATAGTCGGTCAGCGCACGCTCGGCCTGCTCGATCATCTCCTCGATCGCGGGGAGGCGCTTGATCGTCCGCTCGCCAGCGCGCCGACGCTTCCATTGATCCTCGGTCCGCCGAGATCGCGTCGACTCTCGCAGGTCGGCCCGAACGTCGCGCAGGTCGCGGTCGATGCGCTCCAGCGCAGCGCGAACCTCCGCCCGGGCCGACGTGAGGTCCGCCCGCACGTCCACGCGCTCAACGCCCGACGCGTTCACGCCCGCGCTGGTCAGGAACTGCGTGATCGACCCCGAGCCGGCACGCGCCAACCCCAGCCGCTCGACCGTCCGAGCGTCGATCGACACGCTCAACGCCTGCTCGTCAGCGCCCGCCGGCCCGGCGAGCACGCCCCACGCGAACTCGGCCTCCGAGGCCGGCAACTCGAACACCACGCTCGAGACCGACGACTGCCACGGATCGGGCGAAACCCACCACGCCGCCCGCGCTGGGCGGGGCAGAACGTCGCTCAGTTCAACACCCAACCCGCGACGTGCGCACGCCGATGCGAGCAACGACTGCACCCGCGCACGAGACGCGCTGACCGCCGCTTCGGCTTCGCGCTCGGCATTCGTCGACACCCGCACCATCGCGGGCGGCTCGGGAAGGTCCTGCCCCTTCGAGGCCGCGATCCGCACGCCGGGACGGATCATCGCGTCGTCGGCGATCAGTGCGAGCGCTGCGGCTCCGCCACCGACCGGCGCTTCTCCCGGCCCCGACTCGAGCACGACGTACACGCGAACCGGACGCTGGATGCGGCCGCCCTCCGCGTCGACCAGCCGCTCCCTGGTCGAGGCGAGCAGCCCGGCGAGCTCAAGCAGCAGGTCCGGCCGATGCCCGCGGAAGCCCAACTCCAGCACGACCGCACCTCGCTGGGTCTCCACCGCGCGGTCGATGGCGCTGCGGATCTCGGCGATCTGCTTGGCGCAGTGCAGATCACGGACGAGCCGGATGTGCATCGCTCGCGTGTTGATGCGAGCAGCCGAACCGGAGCCTGTCGAGGGTTGCCGTGTGTCGATCACCGCGGTTGTCGCTGCGCCCGCGCTCGGCAGCGCAGAAGCAATCGCAGAAGCAAGCAGCGCAAGCACGAACGCCGCACGAATGACACTGGACGATCGCGGTTGGAACTTCACGACGGAGGTTCTCCGGTGCGAGCGTCCCTGCCGCGCGAAGGATGGCCCCGGCGGGCCGTCCGCCGGACTTCCCCCACAGCATACCGAACCAAGCCTGTCCGCCAAGCGCCGCCGTCCGGCCAGCCGCCGATTCAATGAACAATGCAAGCGGCCCCGTCCATTGTCCGGACGGGGCCGCAGAGTCATGGCAGGGATTGAAAGTAGTGCCGCTTCGCGCTCACCGAGAGGGCTTGCTCTCAAGACCGCCGACGGCGGGAAATCATCAAGCCGCCCAGTGCAACCAGGGCGATCGAGCCGGGAGCGGGGATCGTGTCCGGCACCAGGATCTTGAACAGCGGGTTGTTGTTCGCGTCCACCGGCGTCGCCCAATAGTCGTTCGCGTTCGCAACGGGCACGCCCAGATCGGTGTTGTACACGAACGAAGTCGCCCCACCCTTGGCGTAGAAGTCGCCCCACATCGGCTGACGCGTCGAGTCGAACTCGATGAACGTGACACCTCCGCCGCTGAAGTCAATTTTGACACCGTAGATCGATTCGCCCGTCGGAAAGCCCGGATTGCCAGCCGAAGGCCCGAACGTCCCGAACTCGGCCTCATCGAAGTTGCCGCCGAAGTTCAAGAGGTCGCTCTCTTCGATGTTCTCGGAGAGTTGAAAGATGGCGTGGCTGCTGGCCGGGCTGAGCGCTCCGCCCGCAGCGTTCGACAGCGTGTATTCATAGTGCCAGGTGCCGTCGCCGTTGGGCGTGATGTCCCAACTCACCATGTAGCCCGCAGCCCAACCGCCGCCGCTGATCAGGCCACTGCCGGCCGGGGTGGACAGTGAGCCGGTGACCGCAAGGGACGGAGCCACGGCCGACGCGAACGCAATCAAAGCGGGTGCAGCAAACCTCAGATTCATGGATCTCTCTCTCAACTCTGGTCCGGCTGTCGCCGGTTGGAGGCGAATGACCACCTATTTTGGTGGGAACAAAGCGTATTCTGGATTCAAAGTGAACGATGTCAAGGTCGAACCCTAAGAAAAATCGCCCGAATCCGAGACTCGGGCGATTACCGGACTGTTCGAGGCGTTCTGCTTGTTTCAGTCCATGATCAAGTGACGCAAATCGCTGTTAAAACTTCAGTTAGAATCTTTTAGATTCAGTTCGTGCGACTGGCCGAGCGGTGGTGTGGAGCATGTCAGTTCCGTCTGCGGCGGACAGCGAACATGCCCGCGAGAGCGAGCATGGCAACAGATCCGGGGGTCGGGATGTCTGTTCGAATTGTGTCCGGAACGAGTACCTTGTACAGGGTATTGCCACCGGCGTCGATCGGCGTGTCGAAGTAGTCGTTCGTATTGACCGCTTCCACGCCCAGGCTGGCGTTGTACGCATAGGAAGACGGGCCGCCCTTGGCGTAGAAGTCGCCCCACATCGGCTGGCGGGTCGAGTCGAACGAGATGGTCGTCACGCCGCTGCCGGCGAAGTCGATCTTGATTCCGAAGATCGACAGCCCGGTGGGGAAGCCGGGGTTGCTCGGGTGCGGGCCGAAGGTGCCGAACTCCGCCTCACCGTAGTTGCCACCGAAGTTGAAGATCTCCTCGGATGTGATGTTGCTCGAGAGTTGGAAGACCGCGTGGCTGGCACCGGGGGTCAACTGGGCGCCCGCAACGCGCGACAGTGTGTAGTGGTAGTTCCAGGTGCCGTCGGGGTTCTGGTTCACGTCCCAGGCGATCTCGAAGCCGCCGTTCGACACGGACCAGTTGCCGCCCGAGACCATGCCCGATGCGGCCGGCGTCGAGAGCGAGCCGGTGTAGGCGTGGGCGGTCGCGGCGGATGAGGCGATAGCGGCGCCGGCCATGACGGCCAGTGAGGCGGAACGGATTTTCATGATGTGTTACTCTCTCTATCCGGGCCGAAGACGCGTTCGGCCCTTGTGTGCGATCCGTCCCCGGAACGAAAGGGGAAGCGGAGTACACCCACTATTCGATTCAGCAAACGCGAAGGCGACCGACCGGGGCTGAAATCTCTCAGATTTCTGCGCAGCGCGACGGATAACACGCGATGGCGAGTGTTATCCGCCGGGATCCGCTCCGCTTGTGCTTGCTATGAGACGTTGGTGCCTGCGCTCGCGTTGAAACGCACCACGAGCGATCCGCTCACGCGCCGAGTTTCTCGGAGAGGAACGACGCCACCTTGTCCAGCGCCATCCGCTGCTGCGCGCCCGTGTCGCGATCGCGCAGCGTCACCGTCTGGTCCTTCACCGTGTCGCCGTCGACCGTGAAGCAGAACGGGCAACCCGCCTCGTCCATGCGGGCGTAGCGCTTCCCGATCGACTGCTTCTCGTCCATCTCGATCGACCCCTGCCGCCAGAACTTCGCCGTCAGCTCGGCGTGCAGCTTCTCCGCGATCTCCGGCATGCCGTCCTTGTTCACCAGCGGGAACACCGCCGCCTTGATCGGGGCCAACCGCGGGTGCAGCTTGAGGAACTCAGGGCTGGCGCGGCTCTCGTCCTTCGTGTACGCCTCGCAGATCAGCGCCAGCGCCCCGCGATCCAGCCCCGCCGCGGGCTCGATGCAGTGCGGCATGTACCACTCCCCCTTCGGCTGGCCGTTGGGCGCAAGCTCCCCGCGCGACGCGTCGAAGTACTCCATCTTCTGCTTGCTGTGCGTCTGGTGCTGCGTCAGGTCAAAGCAGCCGCGGTGGGCGATCCCTTCGAGTTCCCCGAAGCCGGGCGCGGTGAAGGGGAATCGGTACTCCACGTCGCTCGTCCCCTGCGAATAGTGGGAAAGCTCGTCCTTCTCATGCTCGCGCAGGATCAGGTTGTCCCCGGCAAGCCCGATCGACTTCCACCACTCCATGCGGAAGTCGCGCCAGAACTGGTACCACTCGACCGATTCGCTCGGATGGCAGAAGAACTCGAGCTCGGCCTGTTCGAACTCGCGCGAGCGGAACGTGAAGTTGCGCGGCGTGACCTCGTTGCGGAACGAGCGGCCGGTGTTGCCGATGCCGAAGGGGATCTTGACGCGCGTGGTATCAACGACGTTCTTGAACTGGACGAAGACGCCCTGCGCGGTCTCGGGGCGCATGTACGCGATGTCACTCTCGGTGGCAGTGGCGCCGACATAGGTCTTGAACATCAGGTTGAACTGGCGGGGAGGAGTGAGTGAGCCGGCCTTGCCTGTGAATGGAGAGGGGATTGTGGTATGGGTCTGCTCCAAAATTCGCATCGGAATCTGGACGAGAAGGCCATGCATCTGGCCGCGTGCCGAATCCATGTCAAACGCATGCCACGATTCAGAGCCATCGATTTGAACGTGCGCCGCTCGAACATCCAGCCCGCCCAAATCTCGCTTCTTGAGTTCTTGCAGTGCCAAGTGCGCTTCACTTTCGTTCGAGGCGATGAAGGACCTGACGGGAGCAAGTTGTCCACTCAGTGCTGCTTTGCGGATCCCGGGCCTCTTGGCTTTGTCGATGTACTGGTTCTCCGCTGGAACGACGAATAGGCCCACAAGGTGATCCGCCCGAAACCGCTGCTTGGTCTCCTTGTCGTCCACCATCGGGTCGTTGAACCCGCCGACGTGCCCGCTCGCCTCCCACACCTTCGGGTGCTGGATGATGCACGTCTCCACCGGCACGCAGCGCACACGCTGGCCCCCGGGGCCGCTGCGCCCCCAGCACGGGTTCATGATCATGTCCTGCCACCACGCGTCGCGCAGGTTCTTCTTGAGCTGCGCCCCCAGCGGCCCGTAATCCCAGAAGCCGTTGATGCCGCCGTAGATCTCGCTGGCCTGATAGATGAACCCCCGGCGCTTGCAGAGCGCCATGATCGCGTCCATGGACTTGGCGGGGTTGGGAGAAACAGACTCGGGCTTCGGCTCGGCGGCGGTCATGGGCAACATCCTTCCGGGTCGGGCAATAAAGGGGCAGATGGTAGGGAGAAGCACCCACGACGATCCCCGCCGCGACATCTGCAAGAACCGGCGCCCAACCCGCCCGCGGCATCCAATCCTTCACCATGTCCACCCCCGCCGCCCCCACCCCCCCCACCCCCTTCCCCCACATCCCCCTCGTCCCCCACCGCCTCGCGCCCAACGACACGCCCGAGGCCGCCGCACGCAGGCACTACGAGACCCTCCGCCTCCGACGCAGTTGCCGCTTCTTCGCCGAGACGCCCGTCTCACGCGAGACCATCGAATGGATCGTCCGCGCTGCGGCCAGCGCCCCCAGCGGCGCCAACAAGCAGCCGTGGCGCTTCGTCTGCGTGCAGAGCCCCGCGATCAAGAAGCAGATCCGCGACGCCGCCGAGGCCGAGGAGCGCGAGTTCTACTCACGCCGCGCCACACCCGAGTGGCTCGCCGACCTCGCCCCACTCGGCACCGACGCCGACAAGCCCTTCCTCGAAACCGCGCCGTGGCTCATCGTCGTCTTCAAGCTCGCCAAGTCCGACGACGGCGGCCAGGTCTACTACCTCAACGAGAGCGTCGGCATCGCCTGCGGCTTCCTCATCTCCGCCATCCACGCCGCGGGGCTGGTCACGCTCACGCACACCCCGAGCCCCATGGGCTTCCTCGGCAAAGTCCTCAACCGCCCGGAGCACGAGCGGCCGTTCCTGCTGCTGCCCGTCGGCTACCCCGCGCCCGACGCCACCGTCCCCGACATCACACGCAAGCCGCTCGACGAGGTGATGGTGGTGATGTGAGTCTGTCCGCGCTCGCACAGCTTTACAGACTCACCTTCCGGTTGTACACGAACCACTCCAGCATGATCACGCCCAGCGCCGCCAGCAGCAGGTACGGCCACAGCCGCCGCGTCAGGTCGCTCAGCCGGTCCGCATCCTCCGCGCTCACCACCTCGCGCGCCAGCGCCAGCCGCGGCAGCGGCGTCGTATCCGACTCAAGCGCGTCCGCAAGGTTCGCCGCCAGCACACGCACCGCCCGCCCGTCACGCTCCGTGTCCAGCGCCGTCGCCTGACCTCGCCACGACACCGTGTACAGACCCGTCGAGTTCACCGGCCCGAACGCGATCGTGCCGTCCGGCCCGGCCTCCAGATCGATCCGCTCCCCGCTGGGAAGGACCAGCCTGATCTCCCTGCTGCCCACGGGCAACCGCGTGCTCAGCGTCGTGCCCGTGCCGATCTGCGATCCCGCCGCTCCGCCCGTGTTCGCCTCACCAAGATACGTCAGCACATCACCCAGAAACAGAACCCACCCCGCCTCCAGCGGCCAGTACGTCGCGTTCGGATCGAACGCCACCACCACCGCGTGCGTCACCGCGTCGAGCACTTCCAGCATCACCGGCCCCTTGTCCCCCATCACGATCGCACGCACCGGCGTGTCCGGCACCAACTCCAGCCGCGGCCCCTTGCCCAGCGCCACGTTCCCGATCCCGCTCAGCGTGAGCGCCGGATGGTCCTTCTCCCAGTCGGCGATCACCGCCTGATCAAACTCGCCCACCGTCTTCGCGCCCAGCGGCGGAGGCGGAACAACGCCGAGCACAAGGCTCCTTCCGGGCGGAAGCCCGCGCACGCGCGCGCCCCTCGCCGGCTGCGCTGACCCGCCACCCCCCGCCGCCGCCGGCACGGTCGGCGCCGCGTCAACACCCGGCAACGCCGCCAGCACCGCCGGGTTCACCATCGGCAGCACCTTGTCGAACACCACCACGTCGTACTGCGCGGTCCGCCCTTCGTCCAACTGCCGCTGAAACTCCGCCAGCGTCAGGAACTCAACTCGCGACAGACTCAGGCTCGTCAACGCCCGCTGCAGCCAGTAGTTGCCCTCGCTCACCACCGCCACGCTCAGCCGACGCGCCGGCGGAAACACGAAGTACGCCGTGTTGTCCGCCGGGAGCGCATCAACAACGCCCGCCGGCACAACGATCCGCGCAAGCCCCACGCCCCCCTGCGATCGCTCCAGCGGAAACACAAACCCGCCCAGACCCGGCGTGGGCGCCCGCGCCGCGTCCTCCTCCGCCGTTGGCGGCGGCGGCGTCGCTCCCGCCACGTTGATCCCCCGCGCCTGCACCACATTCCCGTCGATCGCAAGCTCCACGTCCACCGTCAGCGGCTCGGGCGCGGTCGACTGCAACTCGACGAAAATCGAGAGCTTGTTCGGATCGTCGAACGCCCGCGTCGCGCGGATGTTCGTGATCCCGATGTTCACCGACTTCGGGTCGCCCACCGCGTGATAGACCACCGAGTCCACGGGGCTTGTCCGCACGCGCTCGGCGTCGGGCAACCGGCCGTCCGACAGAATGTGCAGCGTCGCTCCGGGACCCACGGGCACAAACCCGCGCTCCTCCTCGAACTTCTCGCTCCCCGTGTACGCGCTCGCCAACGCGTACGCACGCTCCAGCGACGTCGGCGAGTCGGTCGGTGTGATCCGATCGATCGCCGCGCGCAGCTCCGCCTTGTTCGAGGTGAACGTCTGCCGCACCTCCGCAACAGTGTCGAAGGCGATCACCATCGCCTCTTCGCCCGATTCGTCCAGCAGCCCCGGCTCGCGCAGGCTCTCAACGATCCTCAGCGCGGCACGCTTCCCCGCCTCCAGGCGCGTCAACGGCGCGCCGCCGTCAGCCGCGCCGTCAAGCGACGACATGCTCGCCGATCGATCGATGATCAGGATGTGCCGCCTGTTCGTCCGGCCCGTGTCGCGGAACTGCGGATCGGCCACCGCAAGGAGAATCAGGCACAGCACGATCAGCTGCAGCAGGAGCAGGATGTTCCGCCGGAGTTTCTGGAACGGTGCGTTGGCCTGCAGGTCCTGGATCGCCTTCTTCCACAGCAGCGTCGACGACACCTCGACGTCGCGCCGACGCAGCTTCAGAAAGTAAAGAATGATCAAGGCCGGGATGGCGATCGCGGCGGCGACGGCGGCGGTCGGCCAGGACAGAAAGGTCATCGCACCAACCCCCTTCTCCTCAGATACTCCAGCACGAACGTGTCAACCGCCGTGTCGCTCTTGACCGTCATGTGAACGATGTCCCGCTGCGCGCAGAACTCGTGCAGCCGGTTGCAGTACGCGTTCAGGATCTGCGTGTACTTCTTCAGCAGCGGCGCCGAGATCGTCACCTCCGCCGTGTCGCCGTCCTCCATGTCCTTCAGCCGCAGATCGCCCCCGATCGTCGGCTGCATCTCCTGCGGACTCAGCACCTGGATCGCGAACAGGTCGTACCCGTGCCCCTTCAGCAGACGCAGCCCCGTCTCGTACCCCTCCTTCACGAAGAAGTCGCTGACAATCAGCATGACGCCCTTGCCGCGGCGTGACAGCGCCACACGCTTGCAACCGTCCGTGAACCGCGTGCCCCCGCTCGGCTCAAGCCCCATCAGGTACGCCGATAGATCCTGAAGCCGGCGCTTGCCGCGAAGATCGCGCAGGCTCGACACCAGGCCCGTCTCGGCCGGACCCGACGGCGTCGATTCGCCCCTCTCAAACTCGGCGTCGTTCGGCCTGCTGCCGATCGCGCTCACCGCCACGCGGTTCAGGTTCACCAGCCCGATGTACCCCAGCGCCGCGGCGAGCCGCTGCGCAAACAGAAACTTGCTCGGCTCGCCCGCGTCCATGCTCGCCGAGCAGTCCACCACGATGTGCAGCGAAAGGTCCTCCTCCTCAAGGAACAGCTTGAGGAACAGCCGGTCCAGCCGCCCGAAGATGTTCCAGTCGATGTGCCGCAGATCGTCGCCGACGACGTACGGACGATGATCGGCGAACTCCACGCTCTCGCCGCGCCGCTTCGACCGCCGCTCGCCCTTGAGCTTGCCCGAGAACACCTTGCGCGACGTGATGTCCAGCCGCGAAATCCGCGCGGCAACCTCCGGCGAGAGCAGCTCCTCCAGCGTCGTCGGCCGTGTTGTGTTGGTTGTTCGAAGCATGAGCGTTACAGGAAGTACACAGAGGTCACGGAGAAGGCACGGAGCACGCGGAGCGGGCGGGTCTTGGTTTGACGATCTCTCCCAAAGCAGCCCTCGGCGGCCAGTTGATGCGTCGAACGATCCCGTCCTTCAGTTTGGATCGATGAAAGTTGATCAGCAATCCGATTGGGAGCCCCGTGAAGCGGAGATAGCCGAGCAACTGGGCTTCGTCGACTTCTGTAACTGCCGACACAGCCTTGCACTCGACGATGAGCCCGTCCGCTACCACCAAGTCCACGATCTGCTGCCCAAGGTCGGCCCCCTTGAAACAGACACTGAACGGCACTTGTCGATCGGCGCGAAGACCTCTGAGAGTGAGCTCGGCAATGAGTGCCCGCTCGTACATCTGCTCGCGCAGGCCGGGACCCAGGTGGCGATGAACCTCGATCGCCGCGGCGATCACGCATCGGCTCAGCTCGTTAAGCTCGGCCGGTACGGCGACTTTGGTCGCGGCCATTCTCTCCGGTTCAAACACCATGCTTCATGCTCCGCGTCTCTGTGTCTTCTCCGTGACCTCTGTGTACCGCCTTCAATCCGCCCCAGCTCACACACGCACCGGCTCCTTCGGCGTCGACTCCAATATCTTGCTCACGATCTCGTCCTGACCGATCCGGTCCGCCTCCGCCTCGAAGTTCAGAATCAGCCGGTGCCGCAGCGCCAGGTGCGCCACGTCCTGCACATCCTTGAAACTCACGTGGAACCGCCCGTCCGTCACCGCCTTCACCTTCGCCCCTAGCAGCAGCGCCTGCGCGCCGCGCGGCGAGCTCCCGCACCGAACGTACTTGTTCGTGATGTTCGGCGCGTGCTGGCCTTCTGGGTGTGTCGCCAGAACCAGACGCGCCGCATACTCCTTCACGTGCGGAGCCACGATGGCCTCGCGGATCAGCGTCTGCGCGGCGAGAATCCCCGGTCCGTCCAGCACTCGCTGCACCTCCGGCGAGTGCGCGCCCGTGGTTCGGTCCAGGATCGTCATCAGTTCGTCCAGTTTGCTGTACCCCACCACGATCTTGAAGATGAAACGATCCAACTGCGCTTCGGGCAGCGGGTACGTCCCCTCCTGCTCGATCGGGTTCTGCGTCGCCAGCACGAAGAACGGCATGTCCAGCTTGTAACTCTGCCCGGCCACCGTCACGCTCCGCTCCTGCATCGCCTCCAGCAGCGCCGACTGCGTCTTGGGCGTCGCACGGTTGATCTCGTCCGCCAGCACGATCTGCGCGAAGATCGGCCCGCGCTGGAACTCGAACCCGCGCCGGCCCGTCGCGGGGTCCTCCGTGATGATGTTCGTGCCGATCACGTCCGCCGGCATCAGGTCCGGCGTGAACTGAATCCGGCTGAACGGCAGGTGCAGGCACTGCGCCAGCGTCTTGATCAACAGCGTCTTGCCCAGCCCCGGCACACCCTCCAGAAGCACGTTACCCCCCGCGAACAACGCGATCAGCGTCGCGTCGATCACGTCGCCGTGACCGACGATCACCTTGCCGACCTCGCCGCGCAGTTTCTGAAACGCCTGCCGGAAGGCCTCGCACTGCGCCTTCACGCGCTCGGGTGTCTCGGGAATGCCTGTTGTCGGAATCGTTGTCATGGCGGCCGTCCGTTGTAATGAGTGTTCCGTCTGGTGAATGAAACCCGCTCGCAGTGCCCAATGTCCCAACAGATGTGATCCGTGCCCGCTGCCCAGTCCCCGCCGACTAGTCCCCGCCGCCCTTCTCCTCATCCCGCTTCATCTCCTCACGCGCCCGCTCCTTGGCCTTGCGCAGCCGAGATATGCCGCTCTCGCCCTGCTCGCCGTCCCCCGCCGCCTTCGACGGCGCCGACTTCGCCCTCGGCCGGTCCGCCGCGCTCCCGTCCTCCGCCATCGACGTGATCCGCTTGGACTTCCTCAACTCCGCGTCGCTCACCTCGAACTTGGCCTTCGACGTCTCCTGGTCTTGCGTCGCCGCCATCTTCGCCTGCCGAAGCGCTGCTGCCTTCTGCTCAGCCGAAAGGTCCGTCCGCTGCTTGATCCCCTCCTGCGCCCGCTTGCGAGCCTCCTTCAACGATCCGATCTGCTCGCCCGCCCCGGACCGTCCCTTGCCCACGCCCCGCCGGATCGCCGCCGCGATCGCACGCGGATCGAACCGGACCCGGCGCACCGCCACGTCCGTCAGGAACAACCCCACCGCCAGGAGCGCCACCTCCAGCCAGATCGACGTCAGCGCCACGGGCATCGCCAGCCCCGCACGGCTCCACAAGTCGGCACGCGTCGGGTCGGCGTCAAGCACGCGCCCGCCCGTACGCTCGGCCACCAGCCGCAGCAGCGGCGCGTTGTCCTGCAACGCGCGATACTCCTTCGCAAACGGCCGGGTCACCGCCGTCTGCACGCTCCCCTGCTGCGGCCCACGACCGTCTCTCCCCGGCGCGGTGTACTGCAGGTTCGTGATGTACGCCCCCGCGCGCGACGTGTCGAACACGCCCTCGTATCGCCCCGGCGCTGTCTGCCTCAATTCCACGCCCTGCGCCTCCCCTTCGGGCCCAAGCACGCGTGCCCGGAACCGCACAAAGTTCAGCCGCTCGCCCTGATCGTCCAGCGCATCCACGATCACCTTCGTCTGCTCACCCAGATCCTCCGTCGCCACACGGATCTCGCTCGATCCGCCCGGCCGCATCGCCCACCGAACATGCTGCTCCCAGAACTGGCGGTAGCGATCCCACCCCGGCCACCCGCGTGCATACGCCGCACCCGCGTCCGACATGAACGCCACGCTCTTCCCCAGCCCGTGCTGCCAGTGCGCGAGGATCGGGTCGTTCTCCCTGCCGCGAGCCGACACCACGCTCAGCCCGTCGCGATCGGCCCCGACGATGTACCCCGAGATCGGCGGAAGCGACCCGATGCCCCGCAACGGCTCGCTGATCACGTTCGCCATCGTCGGCGCGAACGGTGCACCCTCGTACCGCAGCGACCGCTTCACGACCGTCGCTTCCTTGATAAAGATGCTCGGCAACTGCGCAAAGTCGCCCTCGTCGATGATCGGGTAGAACCGACCGCCCGTCTCCCGCGCCATCCGGCTCATCAACTGCCACTCGGGCCCGCCCGTGGTCCGGGTGTGCGGATAGACCAGCACCGTGCTCACGCTGATCCGGTTCTGCCGCATCAGCCCAAGCAGGTTCGTACGCGTGAAACTCGGGTCCCCGTCCGAGATGATGATGATGTGCTTTGCGCCCGCGTCCACCGCGCTCAACGCGTCGTACGCCATCTGCAGCATGCCGTCGAAACTCGGCGCATCGCCGTACGTCATGCTGTTCACGGCCCGCATGATCGCCGCCTTGTTCCCAACCTCGCTCAGCGGGAACGTCCACGAATCGCCAGTCCATCCCGCCTCAACGATCCCCGCCATGTCCAGCCGCGTCAGGTTCTGGATCGCCGCCTCGGCCGTCTTCTTCCCCCAGTAGTTCCCCTGCGGCATCTCGCACGAGTGCATCACCAGCACCAGCGCGCCCCGCGGCATCTGCCGCTTCGCCGGCGGGTCCAGTTTCACCGGCAGCGCATCCGCCGTCGGCGTCCCAGTCCACCCGCCCGCGCCGAACGAATCCGGCCCGCCCACCATGATCAGCCCGCCCCCCAGGTCGTGCACGTACGCGCGGAGCAGATCGTGCTGCTCGTCTGAAAAATGCCCCGCCGGCGTGTTCACCATCACCACCGCGTCGTACGAGGCAATCTCCACGGGGTTCAGCCCCGAGGTGTTCGAATTGCGGAAGTTCGCGTCGATCTTCGACTCGCGCAACGCACGGATCAGCGGCTCGGCCTCCACGTCCGACGGCGCCAACACCAGCACGCGCCCCTCCGCCTGCACAAACGTCACCGCCAGCGCCCGGTTGTTGTCGCGGATCGAATCCGATGCCGGTTCCAAAGGCTCAATGATCGCCTCGTACGTCTGCGGCCCAGGCACGGGCAGCGTCAGCGGGATCGTGATCGCGTCCAGGCCCGCCGCCACCTCGATCTCCCGGCTCGTGCCGCCACGCTCGGGGTCGAGCGCGATCGGTATGCCGTTCGCCAGCAGCGACAGACGCCCGCGCGTCGGTTTCTGCGAGCCGATCAAGACCCGCAGGTTGATGTTCTGTCCCACGCGCGCCGTCGTCGGCGCGATGATCCGCTCGACCACCACCTCGTTCTCGTACCGGAACCGCAGCGGCAGCACGTCGATCGGGATCCCCTTCGCCGACGCAGCCGAGGCCGCGCTCAGCAGGTCGCCCGTCGTCTCGTTCCCGTCGCTGGCGATGACAATCCGGTTCCCCGTGTCCGACGGCATCACCGCCATCGCCAGCCGCAGCGCCTCGGCCAGGTTCGTGCCATCCGTTGCGCCCGTCACCACCGTGTCGGGCTCCACGCCCGCCGCCGCCGGCAGCGCCTGCACATACGCCCCACGCGCGGCCGTGACGCGTGCCCACAGATCGTCGGTCTTCGCTCCGACCCGGGCGTCCCGAAAGAACTGCACCGCCCGCCGCTGCAGGTCCTTCGGCACCGAGTCCGAAACGTCCAGGACGATGTTCACCGTGACGTTGCGAGCGTCCTTGCGCCAGTGCGGCTTCGCCAGCGCCCCAACCAGCAGCACCACCACCACGATCCGAACCCCCAACGCCACGCGCCGGCTCGTGGTCCCCAACCCAGACAAACTCTGCCTCCCCCACCACACCAGCAAGGGCACCACGAGCAACAGCAAGAGCAGCCATTGCGGCTGATCAAACTGCACCGGCCCCAACTGGTTCAATCCTCTCATCATCGCGGATGCGGCCCGGTCGGCTTCGAACGCGTCCAACTCAATCAGACGGCCCGAGCGCTCGAGCCATGCCAGTCCGCACCCCCACAAGCGATGCACGCCCGCGCCCGCCGTCGGTCCGCGCCCGCAACGCCCGCACGAATACACCTCTTACAGCGTACCGACCCCGCAAGTTCCCCGCACGAGTTCTCCCCCTCTCCAACGCCCACGCTCACAACAACTTCAAGGCCCCCGAAACACCAGCAGCCGGTTGTTCCTCCCATCCACCACAAACACCCGCCGGTCCGGCAGACGCACCATCGCCCACGGCGAGTTCAACTCCCCCGGCCCCACGCCCGCCCGCCCCCACGCCCTCAGCCCACGCCCGCTCCGCAAATCCACGTGCTGAATCCGACCCCCAACAAAGTCGCACACCAACACCGTCCCGTCGCCCACCGCCGCCAGACCCCACGGAAAGCGAAACCGCCCCGGCTCACCGCTCGGGTCGCCCGGCTCCCCGATCCACCGCACCAGCGTCCCGTTCATCGTGAACACGCCCAGCCGATGGTTCCGCGCGTCCAGAATCAGCAGCCGACGCCCACGCAGCAGCGGATCGGCCCGCTCCGCCGCCGAAAGCGAACCCTCCACGTCCGCCGCCGCGTCCGCCGTCTCCTCGATCTCCAGCACCTGCGGACGGTTGAACTCCACCCGATCCCCCGTCTCCGAACTCCCGAACGCCCCGAACGAAAACAAAAAGTTGAAATCGCCGTCAAACACGCTCACCCGATCGTTGCTGCCGTACTCGCCCACATAAATCCGCGCCACGCGCTCCGCCGCGCTGTCCACCAGCACCGCCACGTCCGTCGGGTAGATGAACTCCCCCGGCCCGGTGCCGTACCGCCCGTGCATCCGCACGATCGTCGGCTCGACGCGCCGCGCGTTCCCCGAGTGCTTTGCCTCCGCGCGCTCGTGCGCCGTCATCGCCGCGGGCGGTTCCACAACCACCACGCGCTGATAGTGCGTGTCGGCCAGGTACAGCAGCCGCTCGCTCCACGCCCCGGTGCTGTCGCGCCCCGGCGCCACGGTGATCCCCACCGGGAATCCCAACTCCGTGTCGGGCATCCGGAAAATCGTCAGGCACGCCCCGGTCTCCGGGTCGATCTCCTGCACACGCCCGGACCGATCAACCACCCACAGCGTCTCCGCAACACGATCAAAGTCGATCGCGCGCGGGTACGCGAAGCGCCCAGGCGTGTCGCCGATCATCCCGATCGTCGCGATCACGTCCAGCGGCCTTGCCTCCGCCTGCCGCGAGGACCGCTCCCCGCCCGACGCACGCTCCGAACAGGCGGAGACCGCGCACACCGCCAACAACAGAGCGACACCCACCGCCCGCGCCGCATTCCGCGCCAAACGACCGCGCCGCGAGTGATCCGCCCGACCGATCATGCTTCCTCGCCGCCGTCGTGCCGTCCGACTCACCCGTTGCTCAGTTCGCGGCCGGCATATCACCTCCCGCCGCGCCCGCCTCGGGCTTGAGCGAGAAGGCAAAGCTGTTCTCCGGCTTGTAGTAGCGGGCAAACACCTCCCGCACACGCTCCGGCGTCAGGCTCTGATAGAACTCGTTCTCCGCGAGCGCCTCGTCCAGCGTCAGGTTGCGGTAGTTCAACTGTGCGCACAGGCCCGACCAGTACTGCGGCTGCTTGGTCCGCTCATCCCAGTCGTTGGCCAACTGACGCTTGGCCGTCTCGACCTCCTCGGCAGTCGGCCCATCGGTCGCGAACTCGCCGTACATCTCCGGCACCACCTCCAGCACTCGTGCCACCTTCCCAGGGTCGGTCGGCAGCAGCGCCATCATCGCGCTGAACCCCGGCCACGCCTGCGATGCACGCACGCCCGCACTCGGCGAGTACGCCAACTGCTCCTTCTCGCGCACGCGCTGCGTCATTCGCGAACGCATGATCTGCGACGCCATCCGCATCGTGCGGAAGTTCTCAAGGTCCTCCGGGTCCGGCCCGAAAAAGCCCACGCACACCATCGCCTTGTCCGTCTTGGTCGCCAGCGTGGCGTCCTGCGTCACCGGGCCGCGCGGCCGCTCGAGCGCACGCAGATCGTCCAGCGTCGAGCCCGACATCCGCTCACGCGCCGGCAGCGAGCCCAGGTACGCGAGCGCCAGCCGCTCCGCGTCCGACAGCGAGATATCGCCGACGATCGATACCTCGATCGGCGCACTCCGCACCGCGCCCTTCAGCCACGCCTGCGCGGCCTCCATCGTAATCCGCCGAACCTGATCCGCCGTCAGCATCTGCGTCCGCGCATCGCTCGTCGGGTACGTCGCCTTCGTCATCATCTCGAAGAACGCCGCCTGCGGATCGGTCCTGCGGGCCTCGATCGCCTGCAACTGCCCTTCGCGCCACTGCTCAAGCGCTGCCCCCTCGATCCGCGGATCGGTCAGCAGCAGGTGCGCCAACTGCATGCCCGTCTCCAGGTCCGCCGGGCTGCCCGAAACCGACAGGGTCATCGCGTCGATGCCCGCCGAGCCGCCCACCGACACCTTCTTCCCCGTCATCAAGTCCCGGATGTTCGTGCTGCTCAGCGACCCCGTCGCCGGCCTCGACCATGCCAGCCCCGCAACCTCCGCCACGCCGCGCTCGTGCTGGCCCTCGTTGATCGTTCCGGCCGCGAGCGTGATGGTCACACCCACCTGGTCCTTGCGGATGTCCATGAACCGATGACGCACCGTCACGCCGTTCCCCAGCACCAGCGTCGTCACCTCGCTCGGCTGGTGCGTGCTCCGCTCGAGCACCTTCCCAGGCTCCGGCGCGGAGGCCATCAGCGAGTCCGGCCGAGCCTCCTCAACCTCCGCCGCCGGCGTCACCGCCAGCGCCTCAGCGCCCAGCCGCGTCAGCCGGGTTTCGTCGGGCACCTCGACGCCGACCGAAGGCAGTTCGGCGACGAAGATCACGTTGTCGATGTCGAAGTTCGACTTGAACGCCGACGAGACCTCCTCGGCGCCGATCGTCGGCAGAAGCCGCCGCAGCGCTTCCAACTGCTGCGTCGCCGACATCAGCGGCTCGCCCACCGCCACGTTCGCGTTCATCTGCTGCAGCACCACCCGCGCCGGCAGCGTGCTCTCCTGCTCAACGAACCGCTCAGCGCTCGAGATCAACTGCGTCTTGACGTCCTCGATCTCCCTCGCCGTGAAGCCGTGCAGCCGCGCACGCTGCAAATCCTCGCCCAGTTCCGCGAGCAGTTTGGGCCAATCCTCCGGCTTGCCGTTCGCTTCGACGCTCACCTGCCGCAGCGTGCTGAAGTAGTCGCTGATCGACGCGCTCGCCGAGAGATACGCCGTCCCGCCACGGTTGAGTTTCGCACCCATCCGCCGGTTAAAAGCCCGCTCACCCAGCGACTCGACAAGGTTTGCCCGCATCGCTTCGTACGTCGTCACCGCCGACCGCGCCCGGTCGACCCGAAGGATCGACACCGACGCCTGCGTCAGTTCCGGGTCGGTCGCGATGATCGCCGACCGCCCGCGCGTGGGCGACACGTTCGCGTCCCGATCGACCGGCCGGGGCACGTTCTCGCCGAACTCGAAGTTCTGTCGGATCCGCTCGACGATCTTCGCGGGATCCTCGTCCGCCACGACCATCAACGTCATGTTGCTCGGAACGTACCACCGAGAGTAATACTCGCGGAACTCGTTCTCCCCCATCGAGAGCAGCGTCTCCTCGACGCCGATCGGCAGCCGCACGCCGATCGTCGAGCCCGGCGCGATCCTCTCCAGGATGTACTCCTGCACACGCTGCCGTGCGCTCGAACGCGCCCGCTTCTCCTCCAAGATGATCTGCCGCTCCTCCTCGATCTCCTCGGGCAGCAGCAGCATCCGACCCGCCACGTCCGCGAAGAACGTCAGACCCTTGTCCAGTGTCTTCTCGCCCGTATCCGGAAAACTCAACTGGTACGTTGTTTGGTCGAAACTCGTGAACGCGTTCTGGTGCTGCCCGAAGTTCAGCCCCATCTCCTCGAAGAACTTGATCACCGTCCCCGGCGGGAAGTTCTCCGTGCCGTTGAAGGCCATGTGCTCCAGATAGTGCGCCAAGCCGCGCTGCGCATCCGTCTCGTTCAGCGAGCCTGTCGAGACGTGCAGCCACATGTTCGCCCGTCCGGGCGGGTTACCGTGCCGGCGCACGATGTACGCCATCCCGTTCGGCAGCGTCCCCTGCACCAGTTTCTCATCCGTCGGCAGGGGTTGTGCATGCAGTGACGTTGCGGTCATGCCGGTTGCCAGAATCATGCTCATCGTGAAAATCGAACGCGTTGAACGAGACAGGCCCTTCATCTTCGACTCCGTTTGAATCTGCGCAGATCGACACCAACACCGTTCCGGCCGACCGCGCCCGCGAGAACCAACCGAACTTTGCCCCACGCCATCCGCACGATATACCGATCAGAAGCCGCTTCGGTGCGTTGCCGACCGAGCCCCAAGCGAATCCGCTCATCCCTGCGAACCCACATTCCCCCCGTTATCCCCTTTCCCGGCACCCCCAGCACCCCCCGACCGCCTCACGATCTCCGCCGCCAACCGCTCCGCCAGCGCCCGATCGTCCTCGTCCGCAACCGCGTACTGCCACCCAAACCCCCGCGCCTCCAACTCCGTGTCCCGAAAGTAACTCGACATCCGAACGCTCGTCGTGTCCACCCTCCGCCCAGGCCGGTTCATCCGCTCCACGATCACCCGAACACGCATCGTCACCGGCCCCTCGTGAGCGCGAAGGTCCCCCGGCATGAGTTCATCGTGCTCCCGACCCTCCGGCGCAAACGTGATCCGCACCGTCCGCTGCTGACGGTTCGCAAAGTCCGACAGTTCCTGCTCGAACGTGCTCTGATCGCGGTGCCACGGCGTCACGATCCCCGCCGTCGTCTTCGGACGCGTCGTGATAACCCCCGACGCCGCGTCCACCCGCTCCAACATGTACCCATTGTCGCGCAGCGTCTCCCGTGCCACCGCGAACGCCCCACCCTCCGCCGAGTACACGCCCGACCCGATCGAGCGCTCCGCGACCAGACGAACCTCGGCCCCCTCCGAATTCGCATCCGCTGCGCTCGACGATCCCGACGAGCACCCCATCAACGCCGACGCGCCCGCCACCAACAGCGCTGCGCACCCCAACGCGCACCCCGCCCGAACGCGCACACCACTCAGTCCGACCTGATTCGCTCCCACGTTGCGCTCCCGCGGACCGCCACGGCCCGTCCAACCTCGATCCTCGCCGAGTTCCCGACATCTCAGGATACCGCGCCCGCCGCTTCCTCAAGCAACCGCCACACCTCACGCACGTGCCGCTCCTCCACCCCAGGCGAGCCGATGCTCACGCGAATCACCACCCGCCCCCTCCCCGGCTCCGCCATGCCCTCAGGCAACGCCGTGTGAATCAGCAACGCCCGCCCGCTCGCGTTCACCCGCTCCACGATCCACCTCGCCCGCTCATCAACTCCCTCCGCCTTCTCCCCCGCCCGTGCCCGAGGCCGCAGGCACACCAGCCCGAACCGCCGCTCGCCCACCGGTTCAAACCGCTCACTCGCGGCCACCAGCCCTTCCAGCATCCCCGCCAAGCGCACGTGCCCGCGAATGTGCGCTCGCAGCCCCTCCAGCCCGTAGTGCCGCATCACGAACCACAACTTCAACGACCGGAACCGCCTCCCCAGCGGCACATGCCAATCCCGATAGTCCACCACGGGAAACCCATCCCCCTCCTCTCCATCCTCCCGCCCGTTCCGCAGATACGCCGGCCGGATCGCCATCGAACCAGTCAGCGACCGCCGATCCCGCGTCCAGAAGCAATCGCAGTCGAAGTTGGTCAACAGCCACTTGTGCGGATTGACGCAGAAACTGTCCGCCCGTTCCAGCCCCGCGTTCATCCACCGAAACTCCGGGCACACCATCGCGCACCCCGCATACGCCGCATCCACGTGCAGCCACGGCCGTGCTGACCCCCGCGCTCCCCCCACTCCCTCCATCGCCCCGTCAATCGCCCGCGCCACGCCCTCCACATCATCCACCGCCCCCGTCCCCGTCGTCCCCAGCGTTGCGCACACGAACACCGGCTTCAGCCCCGCGCGCACATCCCGCTCCATCGCCTCCCGCAGCAACTCCGTCCGCATCGCCCCCGTTCCATCCACCGCAATCAACCGCACGCGCGAGCGGTCGTTCGCGTCGTGCGCCAGCCCCGCCACCATCGCCGCCTTCATCACCGACGAGTGCGCCTGCTCCGACGTGTACGCAACCACGCGCTCCGTCCGCCGCGCTTCCCCCGCCATCGCCTCCAGCACGCGCCACCGTCCCGCCACCAACGCCGACAGCGTCGCCTCGCTCGCCGTCCCCTGTATCACCCCACCACCCCCACCTCCCCCCTCACTCCCCATCGTCCCCGAAAACGTGAAACTCCCCGGCAGCCCCAGCCACTCGGCCAACCAGTCCAAAACCCGCATCTCCACTTCCGTGCAAGACGGGCTCGTCGCCCACAACATCCCGATCACCCCAAGCCCCGAGCACAACAGGTCCCCCAGCACGCCCGGATACGAAGTGCTCGCCGGAAAGTACCCGAAGAACGACGGATGCTGCCAGTGCGTCAGCCCCGACAGCACCGGCCCGTCCTCCCCCATCGCATCCTTCAAGATCGCGTCCCAGCCCTCCGACCGCTCCGGCGCATGCTCGGGCATCCGCGCGAAGATCTCCCCCGGCCGAACCTCCGCCCGCACACGCCGAGTCTCGAGCGTCGACAGGTACCCCGCGATGAAGTCGAGAATCTCCCCGCCCCTGCGGCGAAACTCCTCCGGATCCATGTGCGGGACGTGTTCGTTGTTTGCTGGCACCAGAACAGGCTAGGACGTATGCTGAACGTACGGATCAGCACCCCGGCGTTGCTCCGGCAACCCCGCAGGAGCCGATTGGTCCTTTCGTCCTGATCGCCGACGACCCAACCCCGACACCGTTCACACTCTCGTGGGGCAAGCGGAGGCCGGACATGTCCAAGACCGCGCTCATCGTCATCGCAGAAGGCACCGAGGAGATCGAGGCCATCACCCCGGCCGATGTCCTCAGCCGCGCGGGCGTCGACGTCACCGTCGCCGCCGTCGGTTCCGTCGAACTCCGAGGAGGGCACGGCATCCCGCTTCGCGCGGAAATGCTCGTCGAAGACTGCGGCACCATCCTCTTCGACGCCCTCATCATCCCCGGCGGCGGCCGCGGAGCCGAGGTGCTCAGCAAAAGCCAGTGGGTCACCGACGCCATCCGCCGCCACTTCGAGGCCGGCAAGATCGTCGCCGGCATCTGCGCCTCTCCCGCCGTCGTCCTCGCCCCCACCGGCATCCTCACCGGCAAGCACGCCACCTGCTTCCCCGGCCTTGAGCGACGGTTCCCCTCCGACGTCACCGCCTGCGACACCACCGTCGTCGTCGACGGCAACCTCGTCACCAGCCGCGGACCCGGCACCGCAATGGAGTTCTCACTCCGCCTCGCCGAACTGCTCAGCGGCGCGCAGCGCGCCATCGAGGTCGGCCACCGCATGATCGTGCCGAACATGTAGCGACACGCGCTCGTGCGCCCATCAGCCACCTCTTCGCGCCCCCACGCCGCCTCTACCATCCGACGTGAGCAGCACCAGCACCCACGTCGTCACGCGCTTCGCGCCCTCTCCCACCGGCCACCTCCACATCGGCGGCGTCCGAACCGCCCTCTTCAACTGGGCCTTCGCTCGAAAGCACGCCGGCTCCTTCCTCCTCCGCATCGAAGACACCGACCAGGCCCGCTCCAGCGAGTCCTCCACACGCGGAATCCTCGAAGACCTCGCCTGGTGCGGCATCGACTGGGACGAAGGCCCCGAGTTCATCGACGAGATCGGCCGCCCCATCGGCGGAGACCCGCGCTCCGTCGGCTCCTTCTTTCAATCCAAGCGCCTCGACCTCTACAACCGCGTCATCGACGAGATGATCGAGCGCGACCTGGCCTACCCCGCCTTCGACACCCCCGACCAACTCGCCGCGCTCCGCAAGGAGGCCGACGCGGGCAAACAGTCATTCCGCTACAAGCGATCCCCCTCCTACGACCGCACCAAGGCCCTCGAACGCATGCGCGCCGGCGAGCCGTGCGTCGTCCGATTCCACAACCCCGACAAGGTCGTCCGCGTCGTCGACGAGGTCCTCGGCGACATCCACTTCCAGCCCGAGCACACCGACGACTTCGTCCTCCGCAAGGCCGACGGCTTCCCCACCTACCACTTCGCCGTCGTCGTCGACGACCAGCACATGGGCGTCACCCACATCCTCCGCGGCCAGGAGCACCTGAACAACACCCCGCGCCACGTCGCGCTCCAGATCGCCCTGGGTTACCGAACCCCCGTCTTCGCCCACCTCCCACTCATCTTCAACGCCGACGGCTCCAAGATGAGCAAACGCGACAAGGACAAGGCCGCGCGAGAAGCGTGCAACAAAGCCCTAATCTCCGCCGAGATGATCGCCGAGATGTTGACGATCGTCGAGCCGCCGATCGTGGCTGACGAGGTTCGCCAATGGCAGAGTGACAAGAGGCGGGGGCTCAGTGCCGATGCACTCCGCGTGCTCAGCGCACGCATCAACATCACTCTCCCCGAGATCGACGTCGAAGACTTCCGCCGCGCAGGCTACCTCCCCGACGTCATTTGCAACTACATGGCCCTCCTCGGCTGGAACCCCGGCCAGAAGAACCCCGACGGCACCGACCTCGAGAAGTTCGACCCCGCCTTCCTCGCCGCCAACTTCTCCCTCGACCGCATCGGCAAAACCAACTCACGCTTCGACCGCGCCAAACTCGCCAGTTTCAACCAGTCCGCCATCGCCGCCATGCCCGACGCCGAGTTCGCCGAACGCTTCCGCGACTGGTGCGACGTCTACGACCCCTCCATCCTCTCACGCTTCGACGCCGCACGCCTCGACCTCCTCTGCACCGCCGCCAAGCCGCGCGTCAAAACCCTCTCCGAAGTCGCCTCACCCGTCGGCCCAGTCGGCTTCGCCTTCATCCCCGACCACGCCGTCGCCTTCGACCACGCCGCCGTCGACAAGGCCCTCAAGAAACCCGTCGATTCCACCACCCACGGCGTCACCACCGGCGCAGCGCTCCTCCGCGACTTCGCCTCCGAACTCGCCGCACTCGACCCCTTCACGGCCGAAGCGATCGAGTCCTCCCTCAAGGCCTTCACCGAATCCCACGGCGTCAAAGTCGGCTCGATCGCCCAAGCCATCCGCGTCGCCGTCACCGGTTCCACCGTCAGCCCCGGCATCGGCCAGACCCTCGCCATCCTCGGCCTCGACTCCTGCAAGTCCAGAATCGACCGGTGCTTACGTGAAGTCAGCGTCGCCGTCGCCTAGCCATTCCCGCCCCCCCCAAACCTCGCTTGTCCACACGACTCCCACCGCAATAGTAACCCAAACAAATTCCTTGCATACAAGTACGGCTTCTGTTAGTTTGGCGGGATGCCTCCCCTCGCCACCACCCCTCCCTCGACCCGCCGCCAACCTCTCCGCACCCCGTTCCTCCTTTACGCGCTCCTCGCGGCCACCCTCTCGGCCTGCGTCAACGTCACCGCCGTCCGCGACTTCGCCCTCCACGCCGCCGCCGTCACGCAGGACGCCACCGTCTCGCGCCTCGGCCCCGAGTCCGTCGAGCGCTCCCTCGCCCTCGCCCACGCCTCTCCGAGCGCCGACGCACTCCGCGAAACGCTCGAAGCCGCCCGCCGCGACTCCGCACGCGCACAGGCCATCCAGCGCATTGTCACCGAGTACTTCCTCTCCGTTGCCCGCCTCGCCGACGACCAACGCATCGAGTTCGACAGCGAACTGCTCGCCTTCACCGACGCCGCGGCGGGGGTCGGCGTGCTCCGCAACCAGCGCGACGCCGCCGCCACGCGCTCCATCCTCAACCTCATCGCCCGCGCGGCCACCGACGCCCACCGACGCGCCCGCCTCGCCGAAGTAATCCGCACCGCCGACGAGCCCCTCGCCCACCTCCTCGATGCACTGACCGAACTCGCCGAGCGCGGCACGCTCAGCGCCCTCGACGACGAATCCGCACTCGCCGAACTCGCCTTCGGCACCACCGAGCGCGAAGCACGCGACTCACTCGAGCCCGCGCGCGCTAATCACACCGCCTCAACACTCCGCACGCTCCGCCGCGAGCACGCGCGAACGCAGGAAGCACGCAGCGCCTTCCTCCGCGCCCACGTCGCGGCCCTCCGCGAAATCCGCGAAGCCCATGCCCTCCTCGCACGCGACGCCGCAACCACCGGCCCGCGCGAACTCGCCGCCTTCCTCCGCCCACACCTCGAACGCCTCGAGACCCTCCTCACACGCATGCGCGCTGCGCCCGCCCTGGCCATGTGATCCCACTTCTCAACGCCGCATCTCCACACCCAAGGCACCCACCATGAACCCCATCACCTCCCCGCAGGCCTTCGACCTCGCCGACGGCTTCCGCCGATCCGGCGAGTCGCTCACCCGCAGACTCCTCGAGTCCTGGTCCGACCTCACCCCCGACGAGCGACGCACCATGCAGGAACAGGCCGAGCAACTCCTCGCGCTCGCCGTCTCCACGCGCGCCCGCGCCATGGGCCTCGTCCTCGACGGCGCTGAGACGAGCCTGACCGCCCTCCGCCGCGCCACATCCCGCGCCAACGCCGCCATCCGCTCCGCCGAGTCCGCCCGCCAATCCATCCGCACCGCCGCGGCCGTCCTCACCCTCGCCGGGGCCGTCGCGTCGCAGCGCCCCGCCGCCGTGGTTGGGGCGCTCGTCGATCTCACCGACCTGCTCGACGCCTGATCCGCCCATTCCCGCCCATCGCGCACGCCCTCGCTGTACCATGCTCCGCCGAGCACGCCAGCGACGCCGAGCCGTGAGCACCCCAACCACCCAACCCCACCCCACCCCTCTTCCGCTCTCGGTCGCCATCGTCTGCAAGGACAACGAGCGCACCATCGGCCGCACGCTCGACTCGATCCACGGCCTCGCGGCCGAGATCGTCGCCATCGACTCCGGCTCCACCGACCGCACCATCGACCTTCTCGAGTCCCGCTCCGCCCGCGTCATCCGCCACGACTGGCTCGGCCACGTCCGCACCAAGCAACTCGCCCTCGACGCGTGCGCTCAGCCGTGGGTGCTCTGCCTCGACTCCGATGAATCCCTCCTTCCCCCACTGCGCGACGCCCTGACCGCCGCCCTGCGCTCGCCCGAAGCCGCCGACCCCACCTCCCGCCTCAACGGCTTCATACTCAACCGCAAGACCTTCTACCGCGGCGCACCCCTGAACCACGCCTGGCAACCCGAGCCGCGCCTCCGCCTCGTCCGCCGCGGCTGCGCCCGCTGGGGCGGGCTCGACCCGCACGACAAACTCGAACTGACCTCCGGCCGAAGCGCTCCGCTCCCAGGCGACCTGCGCCACGACTCCTTCGAGTCCTTCGCCGAGCATCTCCGCAAGCAGTGGTCGCACGCCTCGACGATGGCGCGGTCGCTGCACGCGTCGGGCGTGCGTGGGTCGCGCGCGTCCCTGCTCGTCTCGCCGACGGGCGCCTTCTTCAAACAACTCCTCCTCAAGCGAGGCTTCCTCGACGGTCTCCCCGGCTGGCTCGCCGCCGCATCCGCCGCATCCGCCGCCCTCACCAAGCACGCCGTCCTGCTCGAGTTGTCATCCGCCCCGTCCGCGCAAGCCGATCCCACCCCACGCCAAGGGGGCCCATCGTGATCCGACACTCCGTCCACCCCCACGAGCGCGTCTTCGAGCACTTCCTCCGCGCGCGGCGCGTCCCCTGCGTCGGTATCGACGAGGCCCGCAAGGCCCTCCTCCCCGAAACCGCGCCCGCGCTCGACAGCCGTGCCCAAGTCGCCGGCCGCCTCCCTCCCGCACTCAAGTCCTTCGACTTCCTCGTCTACACACGCCCGCACAACCTGCTCATCGAGGTCAAGGGCCGCTCCGCCGGATCGCTCGCCCGAGCCGACGCGTCCCGGCGCTCCACCCGCCCGGCACGCCTCGAGTCGTGGGTCACGCACGACGACCTCGATTCGCTCCGCGCGTGGGAAGCCCTCTTCGGCCCCTCCTTCCGCGCCGCCATCGCCTTCGTCTACCCACTCGCCCAGCAGCCCCCCGACAGCCTCTTCCAGGAGATCGTCCCCTTCCGCGACGACTGGTACGCGCTCCTGGTCGTCCCCGCCGACGCCTACGCGGAGCGCATGCGACCGCGCAGCCAGCGCTGGGGCACGGTCGACCTCGCCACCGCCGACCTGCTCGACCTGGCCATGCCCATCCCGCTCCCGCAGCGACCCCTCGCGCGCGTCGGCTGACCCGACGACCCCCCCTCCACCCCATCCGACTATCGTTTCCCTTCACTCAACACTTCCCGGAGACCCGCCATGAGGCGTCCCCACACCCTTGCCCGTGCCCTCTCACTCGCCGCCGCCGTCGCGCTCGCGACCCTCCTGGTCACGCCCGACCCCGCCCACGCACAAGCCCGCCCAGGCCAGCGCACCGCCGAGCCGCTGCGCCCGCCCGTGCCCCCCGTCGACCGCGAAGCCAAGGCCAACTACTGGGGCGCTCTGGCCGTCATCCTCGGCATCGCCCTGCTCTGCGCCGCCAACCTCATCCCCTCCAAGCGCGGCCACCAGGACTGACCCCCGCCCTCGCCGACCGCCACGCGCACCCGCCATCAGGCAGCACGCCCACGCGCTGCACACCCGCAGGCCATCCACACAGGAGCCTTCACGTGTCCACAAACACTCACACCCACACCGCGAATCCACCCCGCAAACTCCTCTGGCTCAACGGCGGCCTTCTGGTCGCCCTCGCCGCCGCCACCATCGTCGGCCACGCCGTCGCCCAACCCGGCGACACCGCCAACCTGCGCAACCGCGGCGACTACACCATGATCTCCGGTCGCTTCCAGGGCGGCACCACCAGCGCCGTCTACATCCTCGACGCCGCCAACCAGCAGGTCATGGCCCTGACCTGGGACCGCAACGGCCGGCGCTTCGACCTCCTCGGCCTGCGCTCGCTCTCCGACGACGCACGTCTCCAGCGCGCCCCGCGCTGAGCCCACCCTTCCTTCCCTTCCACGTCCTCCCGCCCGTTCACCCGCCAACACCCACGACACGGAGCATCCCATGCTCGCCAACACGCCCGACCACACGCCCCGCGCGTTCGACCGCTCACGCGTCGCCCTCTCCGCCTCCGCGATCCTGCTCGCCCTCCTGCTCACCCTTCAACTCGCCAAACTCCCCAGCGCCCTCCGCCCCAGCCTCATCCCCGCCGCACACGCGGACCTCATCTCCCTCAAGACCGGCGATCACTCCATGCTCACCTTCAACGGCGGAACCGACGACATCCTCGTCGTGCTCGACTCACGCGGCGAGCAACTCCTCACCTACCGAATCCGCCAGCAGCGCAACTTTGAACTCCTCAGCGCCTACTCCCTCCCCGACATGTTCATGACCGCGCAGCGCATGGGCGTCGGCGGTGGCGGCGGCTCTCGCTAGTCGCTCCCCTACCCTCCGTCCGCTTCCCCCCCACCTCGCCCGCCGACCAGACAGGCCGCTCGGCCAATCACGACCGCCCGGCACGCCGACCCACCATGCCCATCCTCCCGCTCCCACAGTTCGAGGCCGACCTGGCCGAGCAGGACCGCGAGATCTACGAGCGCCTCAAGCCGCCCTCCTCCATCGTCGCGCGCTTCGGCATCATGTACAACGTCGGCGAGTTCCCCTACGACGGCGACGCCAAGCCCGGCTGCGGCAGCAAACTCGTCATCAAGACCCACCGAGGCACCGAACTCGGCGAGATGCTCACCAGCACCTGCCCCAACGCCGGCTGCTCCAAGAGCGTCACCCGCAAGGAGATGCTCCAGTACATCGAGAACTCCGGCGGCAAGGACTACCCCTTCTTCTCCATGCAGGGCCGAGTCCTGCGCATCGCCACCCCCGAAGACCTCAACCGCCAGGCCCAACTCGACTCCTCACGAACCCAACTCGTCCGCCAGGCCCGCGCCCTGGTCCAGAACTTCAAACTCGACATGAAGATCGTCGACGCCGAGCCCATCCTCGGCGGCGAACGCCTCACCTTCTACTTCGCCAGCGAGTCCCGCGTCGACTTCCGCGAACTCGTCGCCGCTCTCGCCGCCGAGCACCACACCCGCATCGAACTCCGCCAGGTCGGCGCACGCGACGAGGCCCGGCTCACCGCCGACTTCGAGAAGTGCGGCCAGCACTGCTGCTGCAAGCAGTTCCTCAAGGTCCTCAAGCCCATCAGCATGAAGTCGGCCAAGATCCAGAAGGCCACGCTCGACCCGCTCAAGATCTCCGGCCGCTGCGGCCGACTCATGTGCTGCCTCCGATACGAAGACCAGACCTACGACGAACTCCGCAAGCGCCTCCCCAAGAAGAAGTCCCGCGTCCGAACCGAGGACGGCTGGGGCACCGTCCTCGACGGCCAGATCCTCACCCAACTCGTCCTCGTTGCGCTCGACAACACCGCCGAGCCCATCGCCCTCCCCATCGAGAACCTCCTCGAAATCGCGCCCGCCGGCACCAACATGCCCGCCGCGCCCGCGCCGGGCGCTCCCGCCGCCGGCCCGCCCGGCCGTCGCGACGGGCCACGCTCCGGACCCGGCACCCGCCCCGGACCGCGCAGGCCCGACGCCCCGCGCGACCGCGCTCCAGGCGCTGCGCCATCCGCCCCCGGCTCCTCCGCCGACCGCCCCCCGCGCCGAGACCGAGATCGCGACCGAGACCGCCCGCGCGACGCACAACCCGATTCCAGGCGCGAGCCCCGGCGCGATGCACCCGCCGATCGCCCCCCGCGCCCGCAAGGCGCCCCGCCCCAAGACCGCGAGGCCGAGATCGACGAACTCCTCAACGCCGCCGCCGCCCGCGGCGCCGACTCCGATCCCGAATTCGATCAGGGCGCCGCCGACGACTCCGGCGCTGACCGTCCTTCCTCCCCCGACTCTCCCGCCGCAGGCCCCGACGACGCCCCCGGCCCGCGCAAACGCCGACGACGCAGACGCCGCCGCGGCAAGGGCGGTGGTGGCGGCGGCGGCGACGGTGGTCCCACCGGCGACGCCGGCCCAAACCCCGCCGGCGGCAATCCGCCCCCAGCCGCCTGACGGGCCCGGCCCTCCCTCCACCCGCACCCCGCAACCCAGCGCACTCTTTGCGCTCAGCCTCACCCGTTCTCGGGGTGCCGCCGCGCCTCCCGCACGCCCCGCACCACCCGCACCCAAGTCACCCCCGCTTCCGTCCGATCCCCGATCTCTCCCTCAGTCACCCCGCACACACGCCGAGATCGGATCCATGCTCACCCTGACCCGTCCCACCGAAGTCGCCATCCAGCCCGCCTCCGCCGCCGACCGCCGCCGCGACAGGCGCTTCGGCCTGGCGCGACCCAGCAAGGTCTTCCGCCGCGCCACGCAGACCTTCATCCCCGCCCTCACACGCAACATCAGCCGCTCGGGCGCGCTCGTCGAGCTCGCCTCAGCGCGACCCATGCGCCTCGGTGAGATCGTCGACATCGCCGTCGCCTACCGTCGCGACGCGCTGCTCATGAAGGAAACGCTCGTCCAGGCCATCGTCGTCCGCGTCGACGCCATCGACGATGCGCGTCAGGCCGTCGCCCTGCGCTACCTCGACGCCGATGAGCGCGCCAACGTCGCGCAGGCGTCCGCACCGCGTCCGCTCGCCGCCTGATCGATCACGCCCCGGCGACGATCACCGAACGCCCGTAAACCTGAACGACGCCTGCACCGCGCCGCTCCGGCCCCCGACGTCCTTCACGTCCGCCACGAACTCGTCCGCGCCCAGGAATCGAATCTCGATCCGCCGACGAGGCCCCCCCATCGCCGGGTGAATCTCGTCGAGCGTCATCGCGTTCCCGCCGTCCGTGATGTTCCCCGCGTAGTTCATCGCCGACGGCGAGCTGTCGAACCGGCTCGACATCGTCAGCCCGCGCCCCGGCTCCGATCCGAAGATGATCGTCCCCGTGCTCTGCTGCGCGTCCGCACCCTCCGCCGTCATCCGCATCTCCAACCGAACGAAGTAGTTGCTCTCCACCGCCCCGACCGCCGTCCCCGACGCGAACCGCCGCACGCCCTCCACCGTCTCCCAGCCGCTGATCTGCCACGAACGCGCAAACCGGCTCAGCACCATCCGATCCCGATCCGCCTGGCTCATCTGCGGTGTCGCAGCCGGGGCCGCCACCGGCGCAGGTGCGGGCGCTGGCGCGGGCCGCGAATTCATCGCCGCCGTCTGCTGGTCCCGCCGCCGGTTCTGATCCCCGATCACCGCCCCCCCGGCGCCGCCCGCGATCGCGCCGATCGCTGCGCCCGTCCCCGCGTTGCCCGACAGCGATCCGATCGCCAGCCCCGACAGCGCGCCGATCGCAGCCCCCGACGCCGCCCCCTGCCTCGAGTTGTCGCACCCGCCCGCCGCGAGCGCCACGCACGCCAGCACCGCCGCCCATCCGCCGATCCGTCCCGGCCGACGCCTTCCCGATTCCATGCTTCAGGTTCCTTTGCTCTTGCCCCCGCGCTGACAGGTCCGCCGCACACCCCAAGCCAACCACGTCCGCCGGTCACGCCCGGCGACGCGGCCGATCGTAGTCGCAAGCACCCTCCCCACGTCCCCGCTCCACACCTCACCATCCCTTCATCCCACTTCCGAACCCCGCCGCCCCACCGTCGTACCCAATCTACGACACCTCCAGCGCAATGGCCGCGCGCCCACCCTTGCCTTCTCTCACTTCTCCCCTTCCTCCCCCCTCTCCCGCCCACACCACCGCGGCCCACCCAAAGCCCAAACCGGCCCCTGAGACCGGCCAACCCCTTCGCTATCATCCGACCCTCCCCCTCCCCTCCTCCTCCCATCAACCACGTCAACGACCTCGTCCGTTCCCTTCCCGTTGACAACGCGGAGACCGCAGCATGGCCAGCAGCGTCGGCTCGACCTCGCTCCCCATCCATCCCGCCTCCTCCGGCGATCAGCACCACGAGCACCACCACAAGGCCGGCGACACCATGGCCTGCTGCTCGCACCACAACGTCAAGATCGAGCGCTGGCTCGTCGTCTACCTCATCGGCGGCGTCCTCCTCGTCGCCACCCTCGTCATGCGCTACCTCATGGCCGACATCGTCAGCCACCAGGTCGCCGAACTCCCCGCACTCATCGGCGCCATCCTCCTGGGCATGCCCCTGTTCGTCGCCAGTTGGAAGGAAGTCACCTCCGGACGCGCCAGCACAAGCACCCTCTGCTCCGTCGCCATCCTCGGCGCGCTCGCCATCGGCGAGTACGTCACCGCCGGCTTCCTCGCCTTCATCCTCCTCGTCGCCGATCAGGTCGTCCGCCAGCGCGCCTGGGGCGCCGAGCGCGCCATCGAAGACCTCGTCGCACGCACCCCCGACATCGCACGCGTCGTCCGCGACAACCAAGAGCACGAAGTCTCCCTCTCCCAGGTCAAACTCGGCGACATCGTCCGCGTCCGCCCCGGCGAGAATCTCCCCGTCGACGGCGTCGTCGTCACGGGCCGAACCGCCATCGATCAGGCCGCCCTCACCGGCGAGGCCATCCCCCACGAGGTCGCCCCGGGCGACCCAGTCTACGCCGGCACCACCAACGTCTCCGGCGTCATCGAACTCCGCGCCACGCAGGTCGGCCAGGACACCACCATCGGCAAGGTCAGCCAACTCATCCGCGAGGCCGAGAGCAGCAAGTCCGCCAAGCAGATGATGGTCGAGCAGGTCGCTCGCTTCTTCGTCCCCGTCACCCTCAGCGTCGCCTTCCTCGTCTGGTTCTTCGCCAAGGACGCCGTCGGACAGGAAGAGGCCGTCACGCGCGCCATCTCCGTCCTCGTCGTCGCCTGCCCCAGCGCGCTCCTCCTCGCCAGCCCCCTCGCGCTCGTCGCCAGTTTCGCTTCCGCCGCCAGACTCGGCATCCTCATCAAGCGCGTCAACTACCTCGAAGAGGCCGCCGCCGTCGACACCGTCGTCATGGACAAGACCGGCACCCTCACCACCGGCAAGTTCGCCGTCTCCCGCCTCGTCCCCGCCGACGGCGTCGAGGGAGCCGATCTCCTCCAGGCCGCCGTCAACGGCGAGCAGCACTCCAACCACCCGCTCGCGAAGAGCATCGTCGCCACCGGCGCCCAGGCACGCATCAAGCCCGACGGATCGCAGGACTTCGAAGAGATCCACGGCCGCGGCATCCGCGCCCGCACCTCCGCCGGCGAGGTCCTCGTCGGCCGCGCAGGGTGGATCCGCGAGAACCTCCCCGACGCCGCCGACGAAGTCGCACGCGTCGAGTCACGCATCGAGGGAATGACCGGCGTTCACGTCGCCGCCAACGGCCGCTACCTCGGCGTCGTCGGACTCGAAGACAAGCCCCGCGCCAACGCACGCGGCGTGATCGCCCGCCTCCGCGACCTCGGCGTCAAGCGCATCGACATCCTCACCGGCGACCGCCTCAGCGTCGCCGAGCGCGTCGGCCGGAACGTCGGCGTCGACAACATCGAGGCCGAGTGCCTCCCCGAAGAAAAGCACCAGATCGTCCAGGACCTGGTCAAGAGCGGCCGCCGTGTCATGATGGTCGGCGACGGCATCAACGACGGCCCGTCGCTGGCCGAGGCCGACATCGGCGTCGCCATGGGCCTGGGCGGCAGCGACATCGCCGCCAACTCCGCCGGCGTCGCCCTCATGAACGACGACCTGTCGCGCATCCCCTTCCTCATCGAACTGTCCCGTCGCAACCGCGCCATCGTCGCCCAGAACATCGCCGTCGCCATCCTCGTCGCCATCGTCGGGCTCATCATCGCGGCCACGGGTTTGGTCGGCGTCGTCTTTGCCGCCGTCTACCACGTCTTCGGCGACGTGCTGGTCATCCTCAACAGTTTCCGCCTCTTCCGCTTCGGCGAGACCTTCACGCAGGGCGACCAACTCTCCATGGAACAGGCCGCGTCGCTCCCCGGCCGTCGCGCCGGCAGCCTCAGCCTCGGCAAGAGCGCACCGGGCCAGTCCCCCGGCATGCCCGCCACCGCCTGAGTCTCACGCCGCCGCGATCGAAGTCACCTTCGATCCCGCCCGCGCTCGCTCATCCTCCGCGTCCGCGCGCCACGGCGCCACCACGCGCTCGCGCGGGTCCGCCGCTCGCTCCGCCTCCACCCCGTCCCACATCGGCCCGGGGCTCAGCGTCCCGATGACCAGCGCCTCGTGCGCACCCCCCGAAGCGCCCTCCAGCACACGCACGCCCATCTCCTCAAGCAACGCCCGCACCACCTCCGCCCCTTTCCCCTCTCGCACCAGCCGCGCACGGCCGAACGGCCGCTCCGCCCACGCCGCGAGCAACCCCCGTCGCGCGGCGGCCTTGCCGATGAACCGGTCCCACCCACGCGCGTCCAGCGGCGTCCGGCGCTGACCCCGCAGTGTCCGCATCAGTTCGTTGCGCCCCTCGCGCCAACCCCGCTCCGCACCCTCCTTCCGCGCGATCCGTCCGTAGCGCTCGACCACCGCGCGAACCTGCGCTGTGCGCGCTGACGCCGGTGCGTGCCGCTGCATCACCCACCCGTTGTTGCGCACCAGCCGCGCCAGGATCACGTCCATGTCGCGTCCCGCCGAAACCTTCGCGTGCGTGAACCGCGCCCGCCGGTCGGTCACCGTCCGTAGCCCCGACGCGATCAGCCGGGCGCACAGGTCGTACTCCTCGGCGTAATACCCGAACGCCGCGTCGTACCCACCGAGCGAAACAAACGCGTCCCGCCGAACGGCACACCCGCACCCGATCACCACCTCCGGCAGTCCCCCCGCCTCGCGCCCCCCGCTCGCGAGCAAGATCTCCCCCGCCACCGCACCCACCGTCGCGTCCCCGTCCCATCGCGCAAGCGCTTCGAGCAGCCCGAACCGCGCCCCGCCGCCCACCTCCGCCCACTCGGCCTCCGGCCACGAGTCGTCGTCCAGCATCACCACCCACCCGCACGACGAGCCCGACGCCTCCACGCCCAGGTTCCGC
>JAHBXK010000019.1 GCA_019636535.1 Phycisphaeraceae bacterium
GTGACTCGGACGCTGAGACTCTTCGGCGGTGAGCGAGTGGTTGACGTGCCGGCCGACCCGGAGCAGTTCGTTGGCGTAACGATTGCCCGTGATGCTGAGGCAGCCGGGATCGCGCGCGATCCAGACCGCGGCGGGGACGGCGTCCATGACGGCGGCGAGTTCCTCCGCGCGGGCGGTGGCTTCGCGTTCTCGCTCGCGGAGGAGGCGAGTGGCTTGCACGAGCGGCTTGACGTTTCGGAGCACGAGAAGGAAGATGACGCCCGCGCAGAGCGAGACGAAGAAGAGCCCCTTCAATCGTTCGAGCTGCTGGTGAGTTTGCGTGTCGAGCGCGAGCGCGATCAGGATGCGATCGGTCGCGAAGATCCACGAGTACGCGGCGACGAGGAACGAGAGCGAAACGATCAGGGCCGAACGGATGTGTTGACGCGGCCTGGCGAGCATGGCGTCGATGGATCTGGTCGGCATGGGTCGCCTCCGGTCGCGGGTGCACGCCCGCCGGTTACAATCCCCCCATCGCGAGCTTGGACCATCAGTATTGAACCATCGACGAGAGACCAGCATCCATGCCAACTGACATCGCATCGATCCTCGGACCCGAAGCCAAGTCCCTGCTGGGGTACGAGTCCAAGACCGTTTCCAAGTCGCGCATTCACCTGCCCGGACCGGACTTTGTGGACCGAGTCTTCTCGCAGACGGATCGTTCGCCGGTGGTGCTGCGGAACTTCCAGACGATCCTGAACACGGGGCGTCTGGCGGGTACGGGGTATGTCAGTATCCTGCCGGTGGATCAGGGGATCGAGCATTCGGCGGGCGCGAGCTTTGCGCCGAACCCCGAGTACTTCGACCCCGAGAGCATCTGTCGGCTGGCGATCGAGGGCGGGTGCAACGCGGTCGCGAGCACGATCGGCGTTCTGGCGGCGGTGAGCCGCAAGTACGCGCACAAGATCCCATTCCTGGTGAAGTTCAATCACAACGAGATGCTGACGTATCCGAACGTGTTCAGGCAGAGCTACTTCGGGAGCATCCGGCAGTGCTACGAGATGGGTGCGGTGGCGGTCGGCGCAACGGTGTATTTCGGCAATGATTCGAGCCGGGACGAGATCGCGTACGTGAGCGACATGTTCGAGGAAGCGCACGCGCTGGGGATGGTGACGGTGCTGTGGTGCTACACGCGCAACAACGCATTCAAGGTGAAGGGCGCGGACGGCAAGAGCACGGACTACCACTCATCGGCGGACCTGACTGGGCAGGCCAACCACCTTGGCGCAACGATCAAGGCGGACATCGTGAAGCAGAAGCTTCCCACGAACAACGGCGGGTACGCGGCGCTGAACTCGGGAGGCTCGGCGTACGGCAAGTGGGACAAGCGGGTGTACACCGACCTTTGCGGCAGCGATGAGGGCGGCAAGGGCGGGCATGCGATCGATCTGTGCCGGTACCAGATTCTGAACAACTACATGGGCCGCGTGCCGCTGATCAACTCGGGCGGTGAGAGCAAGGGCGCGGGCGACCTTGCCGAAGCGGTCACGACTGCGGTGATCAACAAGCGCGCGGGCGGCATGGGGCTGATTTCGGGCCGCAAGGCGTTCCAGCGTCCGATGAAAGACGGCGCAGCGCTGCTGCACGCGATTCAGGACGTGTACTTGGACAAGAACGTCACGGTGGCGTGAACGTGGCCGACATCACGCCGTGAGTGAACCAACGCAGTCAGGCTCTGAACTTGCCAGGGGCCGATCGTCCCTGCCGTGCGATGCACCATGTGCCCGCGAACCCGGCCGCGGCGATGACGACCGGCACCCAAGCGGGCACGCCGCGGGCGATCAGAAGCCAGCACGAGATCGCGATCGCGGTCCACATCATCGTCAGCGCAACGGCCTTGGCCTTGGGGGGCATGGCCGCGCCCGGTTGGACGTACTTCAGGAACGGGCCGAAGAAGCGGTTGTGCAAGAGTCGCTCGGTGAGCCAGGGGCAGGAGCGGGCGAAGCACCAGGTCGCCATGATCAAGAAGATCGTGGTCGGCATGCCCGGCAGGACCACACCCACGGCGGCAAGGCCCACACAGCAAACGCCCGCCGCGGCGATGCTGTAGCGGACCGCACGGACCTGCTGCGGCTCGGGGGCGGTGTTCAGGGTTGGGACCAGGTGGGCGGAGGGCGAGTTCGGATCGCTCGGTCTAAGGCCCATCGCCTTGAGCGCTGGGCAAACGGCCTGATGCGCGAGCGCGTCGGCGTTCACGTGAGTGCCGGGCGTGGTTGGCGTCGGGCGATCCGTCATGAGTCGGTCATTGTGGCCGGGAGGACGGTTGAAGCAAGGAAGTACATCGCTGGTGGGGTGGACTGCCGGTCAAGCGGTCGGAAGCGGCATGGTTGGCGCGATGGGAGCGGAAGTCACGCCTTATTGAGACTGAATCTCAATGAATGGGGTTGCGTGGGTGTTTCGTGAGTTCATTCGTACTGGGACAGCGAAAGCGAGCCGTCGAGAGCACCCGCGCGCAGTCGCGTCAGGACAAGACGCGGAAGCGGCAGTTATCGAGCGCCAGCGGCCATCATGGAGTCGACGTCGACGCCGAGCTTCTTGGCGATGCGGCGGCCGTAGTCCTCGTCCACACGGAAGAAGTGGCAGAGCTGGCGCATCTGAACATCCTTGCGGGCTTGGCCGAGGACTCCCGCGATGCGAGATGTGAGCCGATCGCGGTGGGCGTCGTCGAACATGCGGTAGAGGTTGCCGGGCTGGGTGTAGTCGTCGTGGTCGACGGTGGAGTCGAAGCGATCGACGATGGTCTCGCCGAGTTTCCAGGCCGGGTCGGCGAAGACGGGGTCGGGCTTGGGCGCGCCGGGGATGGTGTTGGGCCAGTAGTTGGGGGCTGAGCCGTACTCGCCGAGCGTGGACTGACCGTCGCGGATGTAGTTCATGACGGGGCAACGCGGCTTGTTGACGGGAATCTGGTGGTGGTTGACGCCGAGACGGTGGAGGTGGGTGTCGGCGTAGGACATGAGGCGGGCCTGGAGCATCTTGTCCGGGCTTGGACCGATGCCGGGGACGAGCGAGCTGGGCTTGAAGGCGGCCTGCTCGACCTCGGCGTGGTAGTTGCTTGGGTTGCGGTTGAGCTCGAGTTCGCCGACCTCGATGAGCGGGAACTCCTTGTGCGGCCAGACCTTGGTGAGGTCGAAGGGGTTCCAACGGAACCCGTCGGCCTGCTTCTGGGTCATGACCTGGATGCAGACGCGCCACTTGGGGAAGTCGCCCTTGGCGATGGCGTTGAAAAGGTCTCGCTGGTGGCTCTCGCGGTCGTCGCCGATGACCCGGGCGGCCTGATCGTCCATGAGGTTCTTGATGCCCTGTCTGGTCTTGAAGTGGAACTTGCACCAGACGCGCTCACCGCTTGAGTTGATCAGTGAGTAGGTGTGGCTTCCGTAGCCGTTGATGTGGCGATATGAGGCGGGGCAGCCGCGATCAGAGAAGAGGATGGTGACCTGGTGGAGGGACTCGGGGCACTGGCTCCAGAAGTCCCACTGCATGTCCATGTCGCGGAGGTTGGTCTGGGGGTTCCGCTTCTGGGTGTGGATGAAGTTCTGGAACTTGTAGGGATCGCGGACGAAGAAGACGGGGGTGTTGTTGCCGACGAGATCCCAGTTGCCTTCCTCGGTGTAGAACTTGACGGCGAACCCGCGGACGTCGCGCTCGGCGTCGGCCGCGCCGCGCTCGCCGGCGACTGTGGAGAAGCGGAGGAATGCTTCGGTCTTCTTGCCGACCTTCGCGAAGATCGCGGCGCGGGTGTGCTTGGTGACGTCGTTGGTGACGGTGAACGTTCCGTACGCGCCGGAGCCCTTGGCGTGGACGACGCGCTCGGGGATGCGTTCGCGGTTGAAGTGCTGCATCTGCTCGAGGAGCTGAACGTCCTGCATGAGCAGCGGTCCGCGCGGACCGGCGGTCAGGGCCTGCTGCACGCCGATGGGCGCGCCGTTGGCGGTCGTGAGGACCGGGCAGTTCTCGGCGCCGCCACGCGTGGGACCGTTCGCGTGGCCGTTGGTCTGCGAGTTCTTCACGTCGTGCTCCTTGGTTGGTCGTGGTGTGCTTGTGTGTGCGAGGCGTCGGACGGCCGGGTCGTGCGCGGCGACGCATCGCACGGTAGAGCGCCCGCTCTTGATGTGTCCCGGCACCAGCCTGGTGCCGGGCTGGTGCCGGGCGCGCAACCGGGCGGACGAATCGTGGTCCGCACGGGGCGGAGGCGTCCCGCTCGCACGCGCAGGCGTGTCCATGGCCTGACGCACGCGATCGGGCCGAGCGCCCCGTCCGGGGGCGGTTCTCCCTCGGACCGGTCGCCGCGACCCGGCATGGCCAGTATGGGCCGTCGAGCGTGATCTGTCCAACCGATCAGAACGATTGTTGTGATAGGATATGGCTATGACAATCCCGGACCTGACGCTGCGCGACCTGACGGCGCTGGTTGCCGTGGCGCAGCACAAGCACTTCGGACGCGCAGCGTCGGCAATGCGCGTGGCGCAGCCGACGCTCTCCGCTCAGGTGCAGAAAGCCGAGAGGGTGCTCGGCGTGCGGATCTTCGACCGGAGCGCCCGACGGTTCGGCGTGACCCCCGAGGGGGAGCGGCTGCTGCCGATGGTGCGCGACCTGGTGGCCGGGGCGGAGCGCCTGGGGCTGTCGGCCGGCGCACGCGGCGGCGTTCGCACGCCGATCCGGCTCGGCATCATCCCGACGCTGGGTCCGTACTTGGCACCGTACCTGCTGGGCCCGGATCGCCAGAGCGTCGAGAACCGCCGAGGGAGACCGCCGCAACCGGCGCTGCTGCTTTCGGAGCAGGTGACCGAGCACCTGGTGGAGTCGCTGCGCGATGGACAGATCGATGCGGCGCTGCTCTCGATCCCCGTGCGTTTCGACTGGATGGAGACGATCGCGCTGTTCGATGAACCGTTCAGGCTGATCGCGCAGCGCGGATGTTCGCTGTTGAACCGAGCACACCTGACGTCGGCGTGCCTGAGCGCGGAAGAGATGGTGCTGCTGGACGAGGGGCACTGCCTGCGTGAGCAGTCGCTCGATCTGTGCGGGCGCCGGCGGGGAGGTTCACCGCGCGTGATCACGACGAGCCTCGAGACGCTCAAGCACGTTGTTGCGTCGGGCGGAGGCTACTCGTTGATCCCGCAACTGGCGACAGAGTTGCCCGAAGCGGTGCGGGGGCTGGTTGAGGTGCGGGCATTCGAGGATCGCAAGCCGCGAAGACGGATCGGCCTGTGCTTCAGGAAATCCTCAGCGCGATCGGAAGAGATGCGAGGACTGGCCGGGTGGATCGCCTCGCGATTGCCCGCGTCGGTCAGCGTGCTGGCGACGGAGCGTCGGCACGCTCCGTGAGCCCGACGGCGGCGCGGCGCCGATGGGAGCGCACCCGGTCGGTGGATCAGCCCGTGGACTGCATTGCCGCGGCGATGGCGCTGACGCTCTGCTGCAGGAGTTGCGCGACCTCAGGCCCGATCCGGTCGTCGGGCGGCGGGGCTTCGCCGCGCAGCGCGGTCGTGGCGAGGCGTTGTCGGTTGAGCAGTTCGATCTGGATGAGATTCAGGACATCGGTCCACGGGTTGCGGTCGACGATGGAGCGGGCGATGATCGGGGACTCGTCGGCGAGCGAAGCACGGCCGGAGACCCGGAGCACGCCGCGCACCGTGCGATCGTGCTCGGCGACGATGAGGCCGAGGAACCGCTGAGCGGCGGGCGTGGGGACGGCCAGCGCGTATCGACGAGCGATCGACATCCGCGCTCGCATGAGTTCACGGACGGCGTTGTCGACGACGGTCTGAAGCCAGAGGCTGTCGCGGTACGACCCGGCGAGGGCGTCGAGCTCTGCGTCCGAACAAGCGTCGAGCGCCGATCCGAGACCGTACCAGCCCGGGGCGAGGCATCGCATCTGGATCCACGTGAAGACCCACGGGATCGCGCGGAGCGAGTCCAGGCTGCCCGAGGGCGCCGGGTTGCTCGCGGCCGGGTCGGACCTGCCCGCCGGAGCGCTGTGCGTCCGCATCACGGGGCGGCTGGCGATCGGAAGCCCCGCGATGGCGCCGATCGGCCCGGCGGCGGTGAACCACGACCAGAACTCGGGATCGTCGATGAGCCGTCGATAGGCATGCATGGAGTCGTCGGCCAGGCGCGTCAGGAGCGAGTTGAGCGCGGGCTGCCGGGTTTGCTCGGGGTGGTGCCCAGAGGCCAGGAGCGCGGCGTGGAGGATCTGCTCGAGATGTCGCTCGGCCATGGCGGCAAGGCCGTACCGGAAGGAGATCACCTCGCCTTGCTCGGTGAAACGGAGGCGTCCGGAGCGGGCGGGCGCTGGGGCCGCGAGGATGGCGCGCCCGGCGCGTCCGCCGCCACGACCGACGGTGCCTCCGCGTCCGTGAAAGAAGCGGAGTTCGACGTTGCGGGTGTGAACGGCGCGTGCGATGGCGCGCTGGGCGTGCTCGAGGGCGGCGTTGGCCATGAAGAAGCCGCCGTCCTTGTTGGAATCGCTGTAGCCGAGCATGATCTCCTGCATCGGATGCGCCCCGTGCGGCGCCCCCTCTGGGACGAGCGAATCGAGGTGGGCGCGGTAGACGGGCTCGTCGAGCATGGCCGACACGAGGGACTCGCCGCGACGAAGATCGTCGATGGTCTCAAGGAGCGGGACGATGTGAACCCGGCTGCGGAGATCGGGCACGGCGGCGCGCACGTGCGGGTTCGCCACGCCGGAGAGCCCGGACTCCTTCATCAGCAGCAGCACCTCCAGGACGTCGCTGAGGCCGTGGGTCATGGAGATGACGTAGGAGCGAACGGCGCGTCGGTCGCGGTCGACGGCCAGGCGCACGACGTCGAGCGTGCGCATGAGTTCGTCGGTGGTCTCGGAGAGCGCCGCGTTGACGGGGCGCAGGGGTCGCGGCTGAGCGAGCTCCGCGCGAAGGACCTCGACCCGGGCATCCTCCGGGAGTCCCGCGTAGTCGGACGTGATACCGGCGAGCGCGAGCAGCTCTGCGACGGCCGCCTCGTGGACCCTGCTGTGCTGACGGATGTCGAGCGTGGCCAGGTGCAGCCCGAAGATGCGTGCGCGAAGAACGGCGTCGGCGAGCGCTCCGTCACGCGCCACGTCGTGGAGGTCGGATTGATCAACGGCGTCGCGGACGGTCAGGAGATCGCTCAGGAGCGATCGGCCGTCGTACGCCGCGTCCTCGCGCAACCGTGTGCGCATCTGCATGAGGCGGACGCGGAACGGTTCGTGGGTCCGGTGCGCGATCCAGGCACGCTCGTCGGATCCGAGCGAGCCGGACCGAGCACTCTCTGCCACGAGCTCGGTGAACCAATTGGGAACGGGGACGCGGCGGTCGGATAGGGTGAGTTCGCGCTGGATCTCGAACAATTCGCGATCCCAGAGGTCGATGGCGGAAGCGCGGAGGAGCTCGATGGTTCGGTGGGTGGCGTGGTGTGTGACGCGCGGGTTGCCGTCGCGATCGCCGCCGATCCACGTGCGGTACCGGATCACCGGTGGGAGTTCGGTGGGATCGATGGAGCGCGGGCCGAAGAGTGCGTCGGCGGATTCGGCGAGTTCGCGCGCCAGCCGCGGCGCGGCGTGCCAGATGGAGGACTGGAGGTAGTACAGCCCGTTCCGGACTTCATCGAGCACCTCGAGTCGCCTGGGGCGAACCTCGTCCGTGACGAGCAGGATCTGCATGAGGACCAGGAGCCGGCGTTCGGCACGGGATCTTTCGGCCTGAGCGGCTTCGGGGTCCGTCAGCGTGCGCATGTGCTCGGCGGCCTTCACAAGGTTGTCGAGGATGGTGCGTCGCTTGGCCTCGGTGGGGTGGGCGGTGAGCGTGGGCTGAACGTCGAGTTTGTGCGCCAGTTCGCGGACATGCTCGGCGGGACAACCCTGATTGCGGAGGAGGAGCAGGGCCTCCTGGATGGACTCGGCGCGGGGGCGCTCCGGGGTTGCGAACCTGGCCCGGGCGCGATTGACGCCGGTGATGTGGACCTGCTCGGCCTGGTTAAGCAGGTGGAAGCGAGCGACGACGAAGCGAAGAACGCCGGCGATCTGATCGGGCTCGAGGGCGGCGATGCGAAGGGCCGCGGCGTCATGGCAGGGGCTGGCGACGTCGTCGCCGGCGGCGCGGCAGAGGTCGGCGAGTTCAACGCTCAGAGCGCGAGCGCGGTCCAGACCGCACGCGCGGGCCGCGCGGGCGAGCAAGTCATCGATGACATGGAGCGCCGACTCGTCCATACGAAGATTGATAGCACGCCCGACAGCGGCGGGAACCCGAGCAACGGCGGATCGGCGGAGACCGACCGTGCTCTGCGGCGACCGCGGGCCCGCCTGAACGAGCGTCCGCCGCTCGCGTTGATGACGACCTGATTCATCGCACAGGTTCGGTCGCGCACTACGGTTGAACGCTGGCGCGCCGGGCGCAGCGTGCTACGGGCATCCCTGCGGGTAGCAGGAGTAGAACACCGCCGCATCGTCCTGGTCGGTGTCGCCGTCGTTGTCGAGATCGGCCATGTTCGCGTTGAACAGCGTCAGGAACGCGACCTCATCGGCGAGATCGACCACTCCGTCGCCGTTGATGTCGCAGGGACACGGCGGAGGGCACTGCACGCTCGGGCACGCGACGCTGGCACCGAGGAACGAGCCACCGAGGGTGGTGCAGTCGGCCGAACGAACCTGCACACAGCCGTGGCCGCCGCCGGAGAGTGGAACGCAGCACGCTCCGAGATGCGGAGCGATGCAGGAGACGCTCTGGCAGGCGACGCCGTCGCCGCGATAAGCGCCGCCGACCGAAACGCACGCGGCGCGCGTTCGGATCGCGCACGGAACGACCGCACCGCCTGACGTTGATTGGCAGCACGCACCGGTCGGAGCGCCCGGACACGATGTGGTCGTACAGACGGTGCGATCGCCGAAGTAGATGCCGGAGGCGGATCGGCAGGTTTGGGCGGTGGTCACGGTGCATTGGCCGGCGGTGCAGCATGCGCCCATGAGCGGCTGGGTAGGAGGGCAGTTGGCGGTCCTGCAGTCGGTATTGTCGCCGACGTAGGTGCCGCCCTGGATGTTGCACCGAACGCGATCGGTCAGGATGCAGTTCGACGTGGCACCGGAGTTGCCGCGCGAGCCGTGGATCTGCACGCAGCACGCGCCGCGCGGGGCGCCCGGGCAAGGGGTGACCGCACAATCCGCGCCGTCGCCCTGATAGACACCGCCCTGGACCCGACAGTTCTGCGCCGTGAGCGTGATGCACGCGCCGCCCGCGAGACAACAGGCGCCTGTTGGAGTCGGAGGAGGCGGGCATGTGGTTGGCATGCAGACTGTGCCGATGCCATGGAACACGCCCCCGCGATTCTCGCACTGGACCTGATTGAGGGAGATGCAGCGGGGGAGCGGTCCGGAGCCGTGCGGTCCGCCGCCCTGACCCTGGCCGCCGACAGGTATGCAGCAAGCGCCAACGGGCGCACCGGCGCACGCGTTCGGCGAAGTGCACGGAACGCCGCGACCTTGCCATAGTCCGCTGAGTGCAAAGCAATCGGATTGCGTCAGTTCGATACACGTCAGCGAGCCGGAAGCGGTGAAGAGGCAGCAGCCTCCGACTGCGCCGGTGCCACCGGGCGCGTGACTCGGCTGCGCGAGGGCGGACAGCGCAGGAGCGCAGGCGAAGATCGCAACGAGCGTCAGCATTGCACGCACGGCGTAGGAAGAAGGTGACATTGACGACTCCGGCCGTTCGCTTCGAGAACGGCTCATTCCCGCACCATCCACCCCCCGGATCCCACTCCCACCGCTGATCACGACCCGGTACTGCCCGTGCAGTTGAGTCGACGGCCTTGGTCGAGAATGCTCGATTTGTATCGAGTATTGTGCCGGATGTTCGAGCCTACCGCAAGGGGTGTGCGGCGGTGACGCGGCGGCGAGAGTTATCGGGGAAAGCAAGGCTGGTGAACGCGGGGCGGCGGTCCGTGAAACGCAGGCTGCTGGGGCGGAAGGACCTGCGACGGGTGGTCCAAATGCGGGTTGGGATCGACCGGGAAGCCGCTGGACGGCAGCCGGTGGGCGAGAGTGACGTATAGATTGGTGTGGCGGGGAACGGGCTGACTGGCCGGCGGTCAACCCTGAACGCCCTCTGCGTCCTGAGCCGGGACAGACCGGCGAGCCGGGCGCATGGGTGGAGATGACATCATGCAGGACCGCATCATCACGATCGCTGCCGCCCTGTTCTGTTTGTGCGTCTTGGTCCCATCGGTGCGGGGGCAGATCCCCGATGTTGAAGTGTTTACGCATCAAACGCTGCGTGAAGCCCATGAAGAGGCGATCCGATCGACGCGACTGCTGATCGTGTACGTTTCCCGGCCGGGCAACTGCCCCGAGACAAAGGGGATGGACGAACGAACGTGGAAGAACCGGACCCTTGAGGGGTTCGTGAAGTGGCACGCGGTGACGGTGCGGGTTCAGGAAGGGATGTACCCGACGATCGATGGACGGCTGTACCGACCGCCGCCGAAGTGGAATGCAGGTGGAGAGGAGGCGTTGCGGTTTCGACCGCCGGGCGTGGTCTTCTTCGTTCGCGGCAAGTACCACTCACACCTTTCGACGGTCGAAGTGGACAAGATTGGGGGTCGCCCGGCGGTCGAGCGACTGCCGATGCCGGGCGGCGACAGCGGGTTCGGCGGCGTGCGGACGCCGTTCTACCCGAAGCCGTTGTGGGTGCTCTTGGAGGGCAAGTTGATCCTGGAGTCGCTGGCGTCGATCGATCCGATGTGGCTCGCGACGCACGAGCAGCAGAACCCCGAACCGCAGCCGCCCGCTCGCGACGACCCGTGGCACACGGTGGAGGATGTTGTTGCGCCGCGCTTCGGGGATCCGGGCGAGGACGAGCCGCCGTCGGCGCTGGCCCGTCTGGACCGGGCTCGCGAGATGGTGCGGTCGGGTGACTACTACAACGCGACGGGAATGTACACGTGGTTGTGGGAGCGTGGTGCGGAGATCGATCCATCGTTCGCCGCGGCCAGGCGGAGTGTGCTGGCCCAGGAGATGCGAGAACTGACGCGGCTGAGGCCCAGCGCTGCCGAACGATTCCGGCAGATGCGTTCGAGCATCGAGAAGCGGTTCCTGTGGCTCGAATTCCCCGAGGTGGCCGAGTTGTTCACGCTCTCTTCGGTGCTCGGCGAAGAGACCGACACGCTCACGTTCCTCGACGGCGCCATGAACGATCCTGATGAGGCGGCGATGCTGCCGGCGTCTGATGCGCTCGCGTACAGGTTGCTCTCTTTGCGAACCGACTACGCGGCGGCGTGGGAGTTGCCAGAAAACCCGATGGACCGCGTGGCGAGGATCTGTTCTCAGGTAGGACGGGTCAAGCCTCGAACGGTTGGGGCCGAGTCGTGGGCAGAATCGCAGGCGTTCGCGCGTGCGTGGGCGAGAGAGGAGGGTGCCCGGATCTTCACGGCCTGCCTCGTCCGCGGGCGGGACGATTCGGCGATGGCGGTCGCGGAACGGCTGCTGAGGACGCTGGACGACGGGACGATGCGCCGGACGCTGGTGACGACGGCGTTGGCCGCAAACCCGCCGCAGGCTCGCCGCGTGATGGAGCGATGGTTGGCCGAGGCCGAAGCGATGGATGGACGCCTGCCCGCCGACGCGGATCTGCGGAACAGGCTGACGCTTGGCTTGGCGGCGCGCGAGCATCCCGACGCCCAGCCGTAGCGAATCGGCCTCCGGTTTTCGTCGATAGGCAGTGGCCCCGCGAGCAACGCGGGGTTAGGTTATGAGCGTTCCGAGTGAGGTCCCAGGCAGATCAACGACATGAGTTCGGGTTGCTCCGATAAGACCTTGGATTGCAGGCCCCAGCGAGGAGCGCGGAGCCGTCTCGCCCTCATTGCGGCGCTCGTCGTGGCGGTGTTCGCTTCGGCCGCGAATGCGCAACTTCAGCCGCACGAAGTACTTGTGGTGTACGACTCTCGCATTTCGGGGAGTCTGGAGATCGCCGAGTACTACGCGGGGAGCGCCAAGGTGCCCGGCGGCACCGGCACCGAGCCGGGACTCCGCCCCCTCGTTCACACCTTCGACTTAGCGAGCGTGCCAACCACCGCGCCGTGTGCAACACCCCCTTGCGCGCTGGTTTCGACGATCAGCCACGCGACTTTCATCGCAGACTATCGCGACCCGATCCGCAACCACTTGCAGACAAACAACCTGCAACGAGCGGTGCGCTGCATCGTGCTGACCCGCGGGCTGCCGCACCGTTTGACGGACACGGACAACTCGGGCGTCGGCGACAACCCTTCGCAAGCGCTCGCCGAACTGAACGCGGGCGACGCGACGTACGCGAGCGTGGACAGTGAACTGAGCCTGCTCTGGATGAATCTGAGCGCTGGGGAGATGGGCGGCGCGGGCGACTCGCTGTCGGACGGGATGATCGTCAACCCGTATCACAAGCTAGCCGCACCGTTCAACGGCTATCGCACGGTCCACCAGATGGACACCAAAAACATGGGCAACCTGCCCGGGTTCGGCACGGGTCTGATCTGGCGGACCCAGCCGACATCGATCCCCGCGACGCTCGCGCCGGGGGACATGTACCTGATCTGCCGTCTCGACGGGACGACCGTTGCGCAGGTGAAGGCGTCGCTCGACCGCGCACAGGACGTCTGGCTCGACCTCGGCGCCCACGCCTTCATCTTCGATGAGGGAGGCGGGGACGGAACGCAGAACGTCTCCGACTCGGACAGCGAGTTCGACAACGACGGTCCTTTCCCGCTGAACGCCGGCGACGACTACGAGCAGTCTCGCGACGAGTTGCTCGCGGACGGCCGGGTGATCCCGTCAATCATCCGGTACGACCATCTGCCGGGACCGTCGAGCTTCATCGTGGGACCGCTGATCAACTTCGGGGGCGGCATCGTGGTCTCCGATCCGGTTGCTCACCTGGCGTCGCTCGGACGGAACCACAACGGCGGATGGCCGGGAAACTCGGGATTTCAGTACGCCGAGAGTTTCAACTACATCAACGGGGCGGTGTTCAACTCGATCGAGTCTTTCAATGGGCGGGCGTTGAACGGGCTCAACGCAGGCCCGACGGGCCAGGAGCAGGTTGCCGACTTCATCGCGTCGGGCGGGACTCTTGGCATCGGCAACGTGTACGAGCCTTTCTCGATCACGGTGGCCGATAACCTGTTCATTGTGCGGAATTACTGGCTGGGCGGCCTGACGTGGGGTGAGGCCGCGTACTCGTCGCTGCCGGTTCTGAGCTGGCAGCAGATCGCGGTGGGCGACCCGCTGGCGAGAGTCTCGCGTCTGCAGGAAGACCTGAACGGCGACGGGGTGGTCGATGTCGAGGATCTCTACGCCTGGCACGAGATGAACGCCGGTGATCGCCCGGATCTGAACCGGGACGGCGTCGTGAACGATGCCGACTACCGGCTGCTGGAAACGAGCGTGCGCGGGTTTGAACTCAACCTGATGAACGGCACGGGCTCGGGCCGCAAACACCAGTGATTGACGCCGGCCAACGCGGTCGGATCGATGCGACCCGGCCGCTTGACGCTCCGATATAGTTGCCGCCACATGCGATACGCCATGATCATGGCCGGCGGCGCCGGCACTCGACTGTGGCCGATGAGCCGCGAGGCCCGGCCCAAGCAACTCCTCCCGATTATCACGCGCGCTGGACGGAAGCGGCCCGCGAGCCTGCTGGAGATCGCCGCGGAGCGCGTGGAAGGGCTGGTGCCGCAGGAGCGCCGGTACATCTGCACGGGCGAGTCGTTCCGCGCGGCGATTCGGCGGGACCTGCCGGACTTTGACGACGCGCACATCCTGGGCGAGCCGATGGGGCGCGACACGGTGAATGCCGTGGGCTTTGCGGCGGCGGTCTTCCAGAAACTGCATAAGGACGCGACGTTTGTGGTGCTGACTGCGGATCACTTGATCGAGCCGCGTGACGTGTTTCAGGATCGCGTGGAACTGGCGTTCCGTCTGGTCGAAACCGACCCGACGAGGCTCGTGACCTTCGCGATCAAGCCGACCCATCCGGCGACGGGGTTCGGTTATGTCGAGCGGGGGACCGAGATCACGGGGGTCACGCGGGCCGACGGGAAGCCGTTTCCCAGAGGATTGGCGTACAAAGTCGAACGGTTCGTGGAGAAGCCCGACCTGCCGCGTGCTCAGGCGTACGTTGAGAGCGGACACTTCGGGTGGAACAGCGGCATGTTCGTGTTCAACGCAGGCACATTCATGGACTGCCTGAAGCGCTTCAAACCCGAGAGCCACGAGGGGCTCCTGAAGATACAGGCGGCGTGGGGCACACCGGATCAGAAGGCGGTGATCGATCGCGTGTATCCGACTCTGCCCCGCATCAGCGTCGATTACGCGGTGATGGAACCCGCCAGCCGGGAGCATCGCGTTTGCACCGTCGCGACGGACGTGAAGTGGCTCGACGTGGGGTCTTGGCCGAGTTACGGAGAAACGCTGGAGCCGGACAACGACGGCAACAGGGTGGGCGGGTTCATTCGGACAATCGCCGTCGACAGCCGGAACAATCTCGTCGTGGGCGATGACGGGCCTACCGGAGAGCACCGTGGCGCCGGTGCCGCGCACACGATCGCGCTGCTGGGCGTGCGCGACATGATCGTCGTGCACACCGCCGACGCCACACTCATCATGCCGCGGGACAAGGCCGAGCAACTCAAGAAACTGCACGGCCTTGTCGGCGACGACCTCAAGTAGAGCCTTCCGGGTGTGCTGAGAACGCCGCACCGTCTCCCCCCCCACTGCCCCACTCCCCCACCGCCACCCATTCACGAACGCCTTGCGATTCCTCGCGATCGATCTCGGAGACAAGCGCACGGGCCTGGCCGTGGGCGATGCCATCACGCGCACAGCCACGCCATTGGACGTGATCGAGATCCCGATCAATCGACTGGACGGACGGGCGCTGCTCGGGGCCATCGCCAGCGCTGCGGCGGATCACCTCATGCCGCGACCGACTTCTGAAGCAAGGGACGAGGGTCGAAACAACGTGTTCGAGCCGGGATCGGCGGATGAGAACTTTGCGCGGCGGGGCGGGGTGGTGCTCGGGTTGCCGATCAACATGGATGGAACGGAAGGACCCCGCGCTGCGCTGCTGCGGGTCTGGGGGAACCGGATCGCCGAGGCGACCGGGCATTGCGTGCTGTTGGTCGACGAGCGGCTGTCATCGGCGCAGGCGGATCAATGGATGGCACGGTCGGGACTGACCCGCAAGCAGAAGAAGGAGCGTCGGGACGCCCTCGCCGCCACGGCGATCCTGCAACGATACCTGGACGGACTGAGCCGAACGTCTTGAGGACTGGCGGATTCCGTCGAGATCGAATGAGAAGACGCCAACAGAACCCCGAACGCGGCGGGGCCCGGTCCGGTAGAACATGTGTGGCTGCGCGATCGAGGGGCCACAAGACCCTACTCTCAGGGGTCGTTGGTCTTGGGCTGAACACACCGAGGTGCATCGAAATGCAACGGATTTGGCGACGATTCAACGGGCTGGTCACAACCGTTTGGTGCGCCTGCGCGATGTTCGCTGCGCCGCTTGCCGTTGCGGTGATGACAACGGGCGCGGCTGCCCGGCACGACGATGAGCCGACGAACGAGGCAACGGCTGTCGAACGTGTGACCACTCCGCCGCTGACGGTGACGACGACCGTGGTGCCGGACGCTCTGCCCAAATTCTCGCCTTACAAGGCCAAGCAGGGCGAGCACACCAACGCGGACGAGTTGTTGGCCGCGCTCGAAACCGCGGGCGACTCGCTCCAGACACTCACGGCCGATCTCAAGTACTTCCGGCGGCTCAACGAACTCGAGGGCGGCGAGACGCAGATCCGAACCGGCATGCTCCTGTTTCGTTCGAGGCCGGGACGGCCCGCGGTGCCGGAGGGGACTTCCGAATCGGAAAGCCAACCGCCATCCAGTCCCGCGCCGCGGCGAGAGTTTCAGATCGATTTCACACGTCTGGAGATCGACGGCCGTGCGCGAGACGACGTGCAGACGTTCATCTTCGATGGCGAATGGCTGATCGAGCGATATCCCGAGCAGAAGGAGATCCACCGGCGGCAGGTGGTTGCGGCCGGGCAGGTAGTCGACCCGCTCTCCATCGGTGAGGGTCCCTTCCCGATTCCGATCGGCCAGAAGCGCGAGCGGATTCTGTCGCGATTCGATGCGTACTTGGTCGACCCGGCGGACGGCTGGGCATCGACCGAGCCCGGCAAGCCCGGCGCCAAACCAAACTGGCTGGATCAGACGTACCAACTGCTCCTGGTGCCGCGACGCGGGACGGATGAGGCTCGGCAGTACCGTCTGGTTCGGCTGTGGTACATCAAGGGCGATCTGCTGCCGCGGATGGTTCGTGCCGAAGAGGCCAACGACTCGATCACCGAGGTGCTGCTGATGAACCTGAAGCCGAACGCTCCGCTCCCCGCCGGGGCGTTCGACACGCGCCTGCCCCCGGGCTGGAATGAGCGCGTCGACAACTTCCGCCCTCAATCCGGCCGATAGATGTGTGGCGGGGAGCGGGTTTCAGGTCCGGCACCTTCCGAACGGAAGGCCGAGTGGAAGCGAACAGGATGGTGGCATGAGGCCGCTGATTCAAATGACCGGTCACCTCGGCGTTGCGAGCGCTTCCTTGTCTGGATGCGTTGTGAACAGGGTGGCTTGTGTGGTCGCGGCCTTGCTGACGATCGGTTTGTGCGCACCGAGCGCTTGGGGTCAGCGCCAGCGAGGCTCCGCTCCAGCCGTCTCCTCCCCCTCCGCGGCTCCTGAGCCGGCCCCCGCGCCGGACCTTGCGCCGGCGCTGTTGCGCACGCTCGAAGCAGCGTATCTGACGCCGGAACATGCTCGCGAACTTCGGGTCTTTCACGGCGTGTGGCGGAGGGACGATCTCGAATCTGCGGCGAGCCGGGCTCGCGCCGCACTTCTTGTTCACCGCTTCGACGATCCCGTGCTCGCACCGACGGCCGATGCCACACCGGTTCTCGACCGCGCCGAGGCGGCGCTGGCACGCGGCGAACTGAGCAACGCGCTGGCGCTCCTCGATTCGCTGAGCAATCCGCGTGAATCGTCTGCGGTTCGCGCGGTGCGGATCAGGGCAGAGACCGAAGCGACCCGCGGGCGATCGGATCTGGCAATCGCCGCCGCCGCGCCGTTGATCGAGCGGCTGCTCAAGTCACCTGCTCGTGAAATGGAACCGGCGGAAGCGGTCGAGGCGGTCGCACTGGCCACGCTGCTTCTGCGGCTCGAAGGCCCGGGCGGACGCGACCAAGCCCAACGGAGCGTCGAATCGCTCGCGACAGCCCTGGCGGATGTGCGGCAGACTGACCGGCTTTTCTGGCCCGCGCGCCTGGCCGAAGCAAGGCTGCTGCTCTCCCGCGACAACGCGGCGCAGGCCCAGGAAGCCATCGGAGAAGTGCTGGCGCTCAATCCGCGCTGTGCCGACGCATGGGAATTGCTGGGACGGATGACGGTCAATTCGTTCTCGTTCGACATGACGGAGCGGATCGCGCTCCGACTGGAGCGCATCGCGGCGTCACTCTCTGACGATGAGACGCCCGCGATCAGCGCCGCAGCGGCACACCTGCGGGCGCGCGCGATGCTCCGCCAGATCAACGGAGACGAAGCCGAGCGGGAGCTCGCCGCCAGCCTGAGCATCTTTCCCCGGCTCGTTCAAACGCGTGCGCTGCAAGCGGCCGCCGCCGCCGTTCGCTTTGATCTTGATCGCGCTCGCACGTTGCTCGATGCGCAGGATAACGACGTCGGAGGGCCGGCTCCGCTGGGCTACCTGGAGGTCGGCCGAGCACTCTCCGAGGCTCGGCAGTACGACCCCGCTGCGGAGTTTCTGGCCGAAGCGCATCGACGCGATCCGCATGCGCCGGAGCCGTTGATCGAAAGGGGGCTGCTGGAACTTCAGAGTGGGCGGGACGACGAAGCGCTCGCAGCGCTCGAACGCGCGTTCCAACTCGACCCGTTCAATGTGCGGGCAGACAACTCACTGCGGCTTGCACGGGAGTTGCGCACCTACACAACTCTCGAGTCGGATCACTTCATCGTGCGCCACAAACCCGGAATCGACGCCGTGCTGGCCGGCGAGATGCTGCCCGTCCTCGAGGAGATCCACGCGGTGGTCACCGGATCGCAACCGGGCGGCATCGACCACGAACCGGATCGGAAGACGATCATCGAACTGATGCCCGATCACGCCTGGTTCGCGGTGCGCATCGCCGGAATGCCGCGGATCCACACGATCGCCGCGAGCACCGGGCCGGTGATCGCGATGGAAGCGCCCCGCGTGGGGCCGGGGCACAAGGGCATGTACGACTGGGTGCGGACGCTGCGGCACGAGTACGTGCATACCGTCACGCTCAGCCGCACGAACAACCGGATCCCGCACTGGTTCACGGAGGCCGCGGCGGTTCATCTTGAACTGGCCCCCCGCGACTTCCAGACCTGCGTGCTTCTTGCCGGCGCGCTCAATGCGGATCGGCTGTTCGACCTCGAGGCGATCAACATCGCCTTCGTCCGGCCGAAGCGCCCGACCGACCGCCAGCAGGCCTATGCGCAAGGTCACTGGATGTACGAGTTCATCATCGAGCGTTGGGGGCCGCGAGCGCCGCTGGAACTCATGGACCGGTACGCGATCGGGGAGCGCGAGGAGCAGGCGTTTTCGTCGGTGCTCGGAGTGTCTCGTGCCGAGTTTTTCAGACAGTTCAGCGCATGGGCACGGGAACAGGTCGTCGAGTGGGGGATGGCGCTGCCCGAGGGGGTTCCGACGGTCAGGGAGTTGCTCGTTCGGGATGCTCTCGCAGATCCACAGCGACTCAAGGACATCGACAACCACTTGGCCCGCCTGGCGATGGCGGTCGCCCGTGGCGCGGCGGGCGTCACGTCCGAAGTCGACCTTGGAGGTCTGGTGGCCGGAGAGTCGGGCCAGCGAGAGGCGGAATCGGCTTGGACCTTCAATCCGGGCTCCGTCACGCAGGTGAAGGTTGAGGGCTGGCTCGCGGAGTTTCCCGAGCATCCCGATCTGCTCGAACTCGCGATGGACGAGGCCGTACGCGCGGCGGGTGGCGAGGCAACGCCCGCGATTGCACCGCTGTTGGAGCGGTACGCGGCAGCGCGGCCGGTCGATCCGAAGCCGCATCGGCTTCTCGCGCAGATGTACCTGAAAGCGGGTCCGAACGATGCGACGGCCGCGAGAGCGGCGATCACCCATCTCGAATTCCTCGACGTTCGTGAGCAATACTCACCGGTCTTCGCAACCGAATTGGCCCGGCGTCTCGCGCTGCTGAACGACTGGAGCAGCGCAATGACCAAAGCCGAGCGTGCCGTGTCCATCGCTCCGTACGACGCCCGGCCGCGTGAATTGGCGGCGTCGATCGCGGTCAGGACGGGCGACCTTGCAAGCGCCGAGCGGCACATCGTGGCGCTGACGAAACTCGAACCCGATCGCGACATCCACCGTCAACGTCTCGACGCGTTGCGGCAGCGCATGGATGCGGCTGGCTCGTGACTCCTCGACCAGCATTCCCGGGTTGAATTCAGTTGATCGACGGCGCTGCCTGACGCGCGGGGGCGTGATCGTCGTTCAACATCGGCTTGGGCTCAACGTGCCCCAGCGCTCGTGCGACGAGTTCGCCGCGGCTGGAGGCGTTGAGCTTGCGGTGCAGGCTCTTGACGTGGTCGTGCACCGTGTGCGGCGAACGCCCGAGTTCATCGGCGATCTCACGCACGCTCTTGCCGAGCAGCAGGTGTCTCAGGATGACCTGCTCGCGCGACGTGATCCACTGCGTCGAGTCGGTCTGGTCCTGACCGATGGCCATGTTGGCCCGCCTGGCCAGCGCCGGCAGAACCGCCAACAGCGCGTCGGCGTGGGGACCCAAGTCAGATCGCAATCCGCCGGTGTGAGCGATCTCGACAACCAGCGCGCGACCTGCTGGACGAATGTCCCGCCCCAGCGCCACGACACCGAGAAGCATGCCCGCCGAGCGGACCGAATCCCAGCGCTGCCCGAGCGGGGTGCTGCCGTAATCGGCCGGCAGTCCGAAGTACTCGGGTGTTCCCGCCCGAGCGCCAGAGCCGACCAAGTCGCCCGGAGCCCAAGAGAGATGCCTTGCCTGATCCAGATTCGTGCGGACACGGGTAAGTGACGCGTCGCTCGGCTCGATCGCCAGAACGCTGACCGCGCTGCGGGCACCGCCCCCGAGCGTTGTGGCCACTTCGGCGACGTAACAGCCTGCCGCGCCCGTGGCGTCACGACGGACGATACTGCCGGTCGGATCGATCTGCCCGATGAAGACCGCGGCGATGGCGGGTGGGCAGAGCGGCAACAGCGCAGCCGCGGCCTGATCGCACCAATCTTGCGTTGCCACGGCCGGCAGTGCGCAGACGTTCTCGGTGATCCGGACTGCCGAGCGGATCACTCCCGATCCGTCTCGCGTGAGGGTGCTCATGCCGGCCTCCTATGCCGACGCCCAAGCGCGCAACCGGCGTTCGGGCTTGCGTGTTGCAACAACTGAACCTCCATGTTCCCACGCGGTCCGAACCGATTCCGCGCGAACTGTTTGTAGAATAGCAGATTCAGGGGGGGCCTGTCACGCCCCACTGCCGACCGATTAGCGACAGCGCGTGAATCCGTACGTTCTGCGACGACTAGCGAAGCCGGAATCGAATCCCGGATGCGGTTCCCTCGCGCTTTGGTTTCGGCCTGATGAACCATGCTCAGCGGCATGGACGCTGCAAGCTCCGTCCACGCACGTTCTTACGTCGGTTCGGACGCGGGTTTGCCTTGAATGCCCAAGGCCGGCATGTCGGATCGGACCCAACGTTGGGCGTACCCTTGCCCGGTCGAATGGGCCCACGGGCCTTCGGCGGGGGCGCTCATGCACACCCCGCTTCACTGACTTCACCCGCGATCGGCCGTCGATCGGACTCCCCTGCTCAGGAGCCCTGCATGCCCAGAAAGCCAGTGCCCGGACCACGCAACCTCTCTCTGGGTCCGTCGGCGGCCACGCACTCGGCTTACGCCGGAATCACCCGGGCTGGAGCGTCGATCGGGTCGATCTGCTCGGACAACGCTGCGACATGGGCCGACGACGGCTCGGCCAGAATCGCCATTCTCGGGGCGGGTCCCACGGGCTTGGGGGCCGCGTACCGGCTGAAAGAACTCGGATACTCCAACTTTCAGGTCTTTGAGCGGAACGGCTACATCGGGGGTCTGGCCCACAGTTTCGTGGACGATCATGGGTTCACGTGGGACATCGGCGGCCACGTGATGTTCAGCCACTACTCCTATTACGACCAGATCTTCGAGCGCCTGATGGGCGACGAGTTCACGCTGAACAACCGAGAGAGCTGGGTGCGGATGTTCGACCGCTGGGTGCCGTACCCCTTCCAGAACAACATTCGGTATCTGCCCCCGCAGGCCGCCTTCGAGTGCATGTCGGGCCTCATCAAGGCCCAGGGGGGCAGGGGCAAGGTCCCGTCCCCGGCCCAGGCAACGAACTTCGGGGAGTTCATCGACGCGGTTTTCGGCGAGGGGATCGCACGGCACTTCATGCGGCCTTACAACTTCAAGGTCTGGGCCCACCAGCCCGAAGAGATGAACAAGACGTGGATCGGCGAGCGCGTCGCCGTGATCGATGTCGAGCGGGCGCTCAAAAACATCATGCTGGGGCAGGACGACTTCGGCTGGGGGCCGAACAACCAGTTCAAGTTCCCGCTGAGGGGAGGCACGGGCGAGTTCTACCGCCGCTTCGGGCCGGTGCTTGGCCTTGATGAGGCCAACCCCGACTCGCCCGAGGGCCACATCCGCCTGAACAGGCGCGTCGAATCGATCGACGCCGACCGCCGCGTGCTGTACTTTGCCGACGGCACGAGCACTCGCTACGACGTGCTGGTCTCCGCGATGCCTCTCGACGTGCTCTGCCGGGGCGTGCTTGTCGGCGATGTTCCCGCCGAGATCCGCCACGCGGCGGGACGTCTGAAGCACTCCTCCGGCTACATGGTCGGGCTCGGGTTGCGGGCGCGCGACGGCGACCCGGCCGAGCCGCGCGGGGTGGGCTGCACGCCCAGCACCAAGAGTTGGATGTACTTCCCGGAGGACAACTGTCCGTTCTACCGGGCGACGTACCTCTCGAACTACTCGCCCCACATGACCCCGGATAAGGACCGCTTCTGGTCGCTGCTGTGCGAGGTCAGCGAGAGCGCGCAGAAGCCGACTCCCGGCGAGTTCGGCAAGAACCCCGACGCGGTGATCGACGATGTGATCCGCGGCTGTTTGGCGGCTGGGCTGATGGAACCCGCAGACGCCGACCGCATCGTCAGTCGCTGGTGCTACTACGCCGATTACTCGTATCCGACGCCGAGCGTCGAGCGCGACGACCTGCTCGCCGAGGTCATCCCTTGGCTCGAGTCTCGGTCGATCTACTCGCGCGGTCGGTTCGGCATGTGGAAGTACGAAGTGGCGAACACCGACCACACGCTCATGCAAGGCGTCGAACTGATCAACCGCCTGATGAACGGCGAACCCGAGACCACGATCGGCATGACGTACCGAATCACCGAGGACGGCCGGCAGGCCGCGGTGCACGAGCGACCCGCGCACGCCGGCAGCGGCGAGAAGCGGATCAAGTCCGCGCCCCGGGTTGTCGTTCGTTCGGCCACAGCCAAGCCTGGGATGCGGCAACCCGCCAACGGCACGCACGGCCCGGTTGGTGATCGCCCGGAGGCGGACGTGTCTGAAGAAGAACTGGGCGTGACGCAGCGGTGAGAGCCTGACGCGGCTCAGTCGGCCGGAACGCACCGGCCGCGTGCCCACGCGCGCAGCGCGTCGATTTTCTCCGACATCGTCACGCTCAGCGGCGGGGACGAGTTGATGACGTTCAACAGCGTGCGCGTGTCGAGGTCGCAGCGCGCCGCGAAACTCTCGTGCAACGCCGCGAGGATCGCCTGTTCGATCTCGGCTCCGCTGAACCCCGCGCAGGCACGCACGAGCGCATCGAGATCGAACGCCGAAGGATCTCGCTTGCGCTTGGAAAGGTGGATTCCCAGGATCTGCCTGCGTGCCTCCTCTCCCGGCAGATCAACGAAGAAGATCTCGTCGAAGCGCCCCTTGCGCATCAGCTCGGGCGGAAGAGCCTCGATGTCGTTGGCCGTGGCCACGGTAAAGACCGGGCTGTCGTGCTCCTGAAGCCACGTCAGGAGTTCGCCGAACATGCGCTTGGAGAGGCCGCCGTCGGTCGATTGGCTCGCGGCGGAGGCGAAGGCCTTCTCGATCTCGTCGATCCAGAGAATGACGGGCGACATCGCCTCGGTCTGACGGAGGGCCTCTCTCAGCTTGCGTTCGCTCTCACCGACGTAACGGTCGTAGAGCGCGCCGACGTTCATGCGGACCAGCGGCCGGCGCCACGCGGTGGCGATCGCCTTCGCGCAGAGGCTCTTGCCCGCGCCCTGCACGCCGAGCATCAGCACGCCGCGCGGCGGCAGCACGCCCCAGGTCACGGCTTCGTCGGTGAGACAATTTTCGCGGGCCTTGAGCCAGGCCTTCAAGCGCGACATGCCGCCGATCTGGCTCATGTCCGCGGGAGCCTCCACGTGTTCGAGCAGACCGGCGCCGGCCAGGGTCCGACGCTTGATGGAAATCACGTGGCCCAGGTCCGATGAGTCGAGCACGCGGTCGTCGGCGATGATCTCTCGAACGACCCGCTCGACTTGCCGGCGGGTCAGCCCTCGCAGGTTGCGAATGATTGCGCGCAGTTCGCTTCGCTTGATGTCGATCTTCACCGGGGCCTGCTGGTTGGCCTGTCGCAGAACCGAGCGGAGAATTCTGTCAATCTCATCTTCTTCGGGCAGCGACAGTTCGAACCGCTGCGCGTGCGACTCAACCACGGCCGGCGCCCGGTCGCAGTGATCGATGAGGACGACCACGCCGCCGTCACGCTCGATCCGCTGGCAGGCATCGCGGAAGACACGCAACACCCGAGGATCGCCCAAGTGTTCGACCACGTCGATCACCGCCGCGACCGGCGGCTTGTCCTGCGCGTGCGCCGGCGACCGCGCGGGCCGTCGTACCACGGGCCACCTCGCCCCACCCACCCCCCCGCCACCACGCGAATTAAACTCGCCGTCCAAACCGCCCGCTGAACCGCTGACTGTCTGGATCGCCGAGGCCCCTTCTCGAACGAGCATCGCCAGACGCGCGAGGCCCACGATCGGACTCTCGCTGCCGCTCTCGGGCTCCGCACGATCCAACAAGCCCTCGCTCACCCCCTGGACGCATGACCATGTATAAATCCGGCGACAGTCGTCGATCGCCGCTTCTCGGACCACCCGGAGGGCTTCGCCTTCCTCGTGCGTCGGGATCCACACCAGCGGGTGGTGGGCGCGGAACAGGCGGGCCAGACGTTCGGCATCGCTGGGCTGGTCGGGCTGGCTCGAGTCAGTGCCCACGGTCGGGGGCATCTGGCCCGCCCCACTTTGGTCCCCGGCCGTGCCTTCCCGACGGGAATCCCCCTCCGTGCCCCTTCCTGGAGCGGCGTCGGCTTGTTTGGAAGCGCTGGATGTTCGGCGGCGGTGCGGCACGAACCGAAGGATATCAGGAAGAGTCGACCAACAGACGCACTTGGTGGCCGACTGCCCGAGAACCCCGGTCGGCAATCCGTGATGGGCATTGCCAATACCAGACCCGCGCGGTAACTTGAAGGCGTCAGTCGACACCGCGCACGGCGTGCGCGCCAGCACTTGCAGAACCACAAAGGATTCACCATGCTCCCCCGCCGCTTACCGATGCTCGTCCACGCTGCAGCCGCTGCCCTTGCACTGCCGTTGGCGGCTGCGCAGGCCGACGACATCTACGACTGCACCGTCACCCCTACCGCCTCAAACCTGTCGTATAACTTCAACGGTACAGCGCCCACGACGGGCAGTTTCCGCGGCGACGAGGCCGCGACGCCGGCATCACGCACGCGCACTCCACCCGCCAGCATCTTCTCATGCGGCACCATCGCCGCAGATCGCAACGACGCGGTTCCCTTCACCGGCACCGGCACCATCGCGGGATCCGGTTCGAACATCGAGCCGTCCGGCACGTTCCGGCTTGCGCTCAACACGGCCACCAATCAGTCGAGGCTGCTGGCGGCCTCGTTTGACTTGCTTGGTGCCATGACTGCCACCGCCCCTGCACAGATTTCGAATTTCAGCACGCCGGCCTTTTGTGCCGTAAACCCGTCATGCCTGGTGCCGATTCCACTCACGATCAATCTGCCGCTCGGCGACGCGGTGATCGAGGAAGTCCTCGCGGAACTCTCCGGCGGTCCGTACACCGGCACGTTGACCGCAACCGGCCCCGGGCAGTATGACTTTTCGATCAATGCCATGTTCGCCGTTACGCCGAGCGTGGAGTTCTTGGGTTCACCTTTCAACACGGGCACCCAGATCGTGCCGGTGGTGTTCTCGGGCTCGGCAACGGTCACCGGCACCAGCATCGCCGTCACGAACTCGCTTAACGTGCAGTTCAATCAGACGGAGAACACTCCGATCCCACTTCCGGAATCACCGTTCACGGTGACGGGAATCGGCATCTGCGAAGGCCTGAACCTCTTGCTCGCGGCCACGATCACGTCCAGCAGCGCGTCCTTCTCCACCATGTCCACGGTGGTGTCGGCGGGGACGCTGAAGGCCTGCCCCGGCGACTTCAACGACGACGGCGTGGTCGATCTGGCCGACCTGCTTGCATTCCTAGGACCTTGGAACGCGAATCTCGGGCAGAGCGTCGCGGCGGGCACCAACGGCGACTTCAACGGCGATGGGGTGGTTGATCTGGCCGACCTGCTCGCCTTCCTCGGACCTTGGAACTCGAATCTCGGACAGGCTTGCCAGTGACAGAGTGTGGGCGCGAGGGTCATATCTTAGATATGATTTCCGAAAGGTGCATCCGAGAATGCTCGATGTTCGGATCGTGTAGTAGGTGAGTTGCCCGACGATGTGACCGCCCGCAGTCGCTTTGCGCTCCAGCCCCACGAGCCAATATGCCCAGCCGCACAGTTTCCAGATACGTTGCCACCGCGTGCGCGCTGTGGCTCGTTCACGTTGCGAACGCTGCTGGCGATCGGCGGATCGAACCAACTCCGTCGTCGACCTCAAACGCCAAGTCCGAAGCGAAGGCGCAGCAAGTTCCGCTGTTCGGCGGCGAGCAGGCCATGATGGTCGAGCGGATCGATGCAAAGACGAGCATCGCACTCGCGCCGTCGATGATTGCCGCACACGAGCCAGCGTGGACCTTGCTCGCCAGGGTGGTCGTCCGCACAACCGACACCGTCAGACTCGACGAGGCGCTGAACGCCATCGGGCGCAAGGCGAAGCGTCTGGACTTCACCGCCCATTGGTCCGAGCCTTACTGCACGATCGAGGCCGCATCGATCGCCGAGGCGATCGAACTGGCCGAGCGGATCGCACGGTGGCCGATGGTGGCCGAGGCGTATCTCGACTCGATTGCCCCCAGGTCCGACCGCGGAGTGCCGACCGATCCGCTGCTTTCGTCTCAATGGCACCTCATCAACACGACCAATCCGGCCGCCGACCTGAACATCGAGGCGGCGTGGAACGGTGGAGTCACGGGGGCCGGGGTCACCGTGGGCGTGCTTGAGGGTGGATGGAACACCGAGCACGTCGACCTGCTTGTGAAGTATCACGACGATGCCAGCCAGCCCGACAACGGGTGGTCGAATCACGCGACGGCCGTCGCGGGGATCATCGGGGCAACCGCCAACAACGGACTGGGCGGGGTGGGCGTGGCCTTCGGAGCGTCGCTGTCCCGCTTGTACTACGGGTCGGATACCGAGACCGCTGCGGCGTTCGCACATCGCAACGACCTGAACGCGGTGAAGAACAACTCGTGGGGTCCGAGCGACATCGGCCGGGCGTGGACCATGAGCGCTCTGCAGCGGCAAGCGATCACCGATGCGGCCACAACGGGGCGCGGCGGCAAGGGCACGGTCTTCGTCTGGGCGGCGGGGAACGGCCGAACGGTCAACAACGATCGCGTTGACTACGACCCGTGGGCGTCGCACCCGTGGGTGATCGCGGTTGGGGCCGTCGGTCACACCGACACGCTCGCAACGTACTCCGAGCCGGGTTCGAGCGTGATGGTGGTTGCGCCGAGTCGGCGCACGCTGAGCGGCGGGGGTGATCCGGGGATCGTGACCACCACCAACCAGGAAGACTACACGACGGTGTTCGGCGGCACCTCGTCGTCGGCCCCGATGGCCGCGGGCGTGGTGGCGATGATGTTGCAGGCGAATCCGGACTTGGAAGTTCGTGACGTGATGCACATCCTTATCGACACCGCACGTCGGTGCGACCCCGCGCACGGGTCGTGGTACCTGAACGGCGCATCGCGGTGGACGAGCGACGACTACGGCTTTGGGGCGATCGACGCCTCCGCGGCGGTCATGGCCGCTCAGGGCTGGACAGGCGTTCGGCCGGTCGAATCCTGGGAGAGTTCGACGCAGATCGTCGGCATCGAAGTGCCCGATAACCTGCCCGTCGGCATGGGGGGCGGCGTCAGTTCGACGATTGTGTCAGGACGCCGCGTGCTGTGTGAGCGCGCGATCGTGACGCTGACCCTGCCCCACTCCTCGATCGGACAGTTGCGCGTAACACTCACCTCGCCTTCCGGCAGCAGCAGCCGGCTCGCGACGATCCGGACAGACAGCACGGCCGGGAGGTATCAGGAATACACGTTCACGTCGGTCCGCCACTGGGGCGAGATGACGAACGGCCCGTGGACACTGACCGTCAGCGATGAAGTGGCGGGTACGGTGGGTACGTTCGAGTCTTGGCGGATCGGCTTCCTCGGGGAACCGCTGGCCCGCCTGGCCGACTGGGACAACAACGGGGTTGTTGACCTCGCCGATCTTCTGGATTTTCTTCAGGATTGGTTCGCCGGGGCAGCCGACACCAATGCGGACAACGTGGTCGACTTGGCCGACTTGCTGACTTTTCTGGGGCCGTGGCTGACGGAACTTGGCACTTGAAGCACGGTTGGTCCGTGTGGATTTGGATTGGAATCCGGCAGATCAGGTGGCAAACTATCGGGACTGTAAAGACCCTGTGAATGTCCCCGTTCATTGTGTGGGCGGGGTTAGTTTCCGTGAGCGGATGTTTGTTTGGGAGTTGCGGGCACGCACGGGTCCGAGGTGCGGCCAGCGTGATCATGGAAGACGGATCGGCAGGTCACAAACAGCACGTCGCCGGTCGACGTGCTGATCGCGTGTGAACGTGTAAACAAGCACAAGAGGAGTTTGATCGTGAAGAAGAGTAGATTGTTTGGTACGGCGCTCGCCGTCATCGGCGCAACAACGTGCGCTGCGATTGCGAACGACACCCGTTCGCGGATCAACTCGTTCGATCCTGAACTGATCGTGCTCAACGAGGCATTCGTGTTCGAGTTGCCCGCACAGTCGCCCGTTGAGCCGGGCTTCGGCGTTCGCGGTGACGACTGCACGGGGACCGCATGCCAAGGCAATATTGCGGTCGCGCCGGCCGCGGCGGGCACCTTCGCGGACTTGGCTTTCATTTCCTCCGCCGGCGCAATCTCCACGCAGCGCAAGGCGGACAACTTCTCGGTGACCGAGAGTGGTGAGATCACCCAACTGTGCATTCTCGGCGTTTACGCCACGAACGCACTTGGCGTCGCGGCGACGCCCGCCACCGCAACGTGGCGTGTGCGCTACTACCCGGACGCGGGAGGCTTCCCGTGCTCAATCCCGCGTGCAGAGTTCGTCATTGGTGCGACCAACCCGACCGCGGGCACGTCAGTCTCGGTCGACAACAACGTCGGCGGAGGCTTGTTCCACCGGTTTACGTTCGCGCACCCGCCGGTCGCCGTGAGCGCGGGCGAATGCATGTGGATGGAAGTGGTCGACGTTGACCCTCTCGCGACCGTCTTCTTCTTTCTTCAACTCACAACGGGTGTCACCGATGGAGACGGACGTCTGGCCGTGTTCAACGTCGGTGGTGCATTCAATCTGAACATCGCCTATCCCCCAACATCCGTCGTCGCCGCGGGCGAGCCGATTTTTTGCGTTAACGTCGGCACGACTATGGACACGACGACCGATTGCGGGCCGGTGTCGGGCTCCGCGCCCCCGAACGACAACATCTTCTCACCCGAGACGCTGACGATCGGCGCAGCGCCCGTGAGCGGCGCAACGACCAACGCCCAGCAGGACTTTGCGCGTCCGTGCGGGTTCACCTACGCGGATGTCGGCGGCCTGTGGTACGAAGTGATCGGCAATGGCAACCGCCTGACCGTCGACGTCAGCACCACCGGCTGCAGCGATCCGCGCGTGGTCGTGTACGACGCTACGGGCTTTGATGATCCGATGGGCGGCGGCACGCCAGCGTCCCTCATTTGCGTGGGAGACGACGATGACGGCGGCCCGGGTCTCAGTTCTTCACTCACGTTCTGCAGCGGAGACGGCACGCGGTACCTCGTCTTCGTCATGCCCGCCTACTCGAGCGGATTCCTGAACTTCTTCTCTCGCGGTCCATTCTCGATCGGCGTGACGAGCGGCGATCCGTGCGACACGCCGGACGGTCAGAACTGCGACGTGACCATGGAGATGGACGATGTGCAGGAGCAGGAATTCTGCGGCGGCACCTCGAACAACAACTGCAGCGGCGCTGCGACCAACCCGGCCGAGCCGTACACGATCGGCGACACGGTATTCGGCACGCTCTGGACGAGTTTCGCCACATCGCGAGACACCGACTCTTATAGCTTCACGATCAGCCCGACGAATCGCGAACTGGTGTTGACCTATCGCGGCGTCCCAGCGGTGATTAACATCTCAACGTGCAGCGGGACGGGAACAGCGGCAGTCTTCGACGGCCTGCAGACTTTCTACTTCACCTGCGAGGACGGTGAGACACTCCGCTTCGTGCTGACCCCCAACAACTACGCGCTGCGGATCTTCCCGAACGCGCTGGGCGGACTCGAGGAGTGCGGTCAGGACTACATGAACTATCGGTTCACGATCGTCGACGCCGTGGCCGGCGCTTGCTGCGTCGGCGATCAGTGCTCCATCAGCACCGAGGTGGCCTGCGGCGACTCCAACGGCGTCTTCCAGGGTGAAGGGTCCACGTGCGATCCCGATCCGTGCGCCGTCGGCTGCAACCTGACCTTCGACATGATGACCGATACGCTCGAGGCCGAAACCTGCCGCGGCATCGCGCTGACGACGACCACGCCGTCCCTGAACGGCACCTGCGCCACAGCACAGGCGATCCCGGTCGATGGAGACACCATCTTCGGCAACCTGTCGACCAACGTCATCGGCGCTCCGAACGGGGTTGGCGTCCGCGACGTGGACCTCTTCTCCTTCACGCTCACCGAGACCACGGACGTGAGCATCACGCTCACCGCCGAGGCCGACGCGGTGTTCGGCATCGCGGCCTGCCCGGCCGGGACGTTCGTGGTTCCGTTCCAACCGGCTGACGCGTGCCAGACGACCAGCGACACGTTCACGCTCGACGCGGGTTCGTACGCGGTGGTTGTTGCTTCGGCCGAGTTCACGGGTCTGCCGTGCACCTCGAACAAGAACGACTATCGCCTGATCGTCTCGTTCGGCGACGAGCCGCTCCCCTGCCCCGGCGACTACAACGACGACGGCGTCGTCGACTTGGCCGACCTTTTGGCCTTCCTGGGTGACTGGAACCCGAATCTGGGTCAGTCGGGCATGGGCCTGCCGGGCGACATCAACGACGACGGTGTTGTTGATCTGGCAGACCTGCTTCAGTTCCTGGGTGACTGGAACCCGAACCTCGGTAGTGTCTGCCCGTAAGGCAATCGCGTCGGCGTTCGAGTGTGTAAAGAACGCTTCGTGACCAGACCAGAGCCCTCCCGACCGATCGGGAGGGCTCTTTCTTTGCGCCCGATCGCCATTTGTTCGCGCTTTGTATGATACCTCGATCATGAACAACACACGGCAGGCCGATGAAACCCGGTGGTCCGCATTGACACGCGCCCGTCGATGTGTCATTCTGTAACTGCGGTTTGGTCCGTGTCCGATCGATTTTCCTGATCGGTCCGTGTGAGGGTCCGTGGGTTCGAACATGACGATCGCGGCTCCGGCGTGGAATCTCCCGCGCTCATCTGAGTTGTGATCTCAGCGCGTCCGCGCGGGTCTGTGGTGTGGTTTCGGGTTGTCAACCAAGATTGGAGGAGTCATCGTGAACGCTCGTCGGACATCGCGTTGGTTGGCCGTGCTCGCCGCCGCGTGCGGCCTCGCGGCCGCAGGGTCGGCCCAAGGACAGGTCAAGATCTCGGAGATCTGGGGCGGCGGCGGAAACACCGCCGCCGGACCCAACGCCGACTACGTTGAACTTTTCAACGCCGGTGGCGCGCCCGTCAACCTCAACGGCTGGTCGGTGCAGATCACGCAAGGCTCCGGTGGCACGTGGTCTGTGATCTCTCTGCCCAACGTGAACCTGCCGTCCAAGACGTACTTCCTCGTCAGAGTCATGAATCCCTCGGCAACGGGAACCGCTCTGCCGACACCTGACGTGACGGCATCGCTTTCTGGTGCGATTCTCACAGTCGGGTCGGGCAAGGTGGCGCTCCGAAGCAGCACAACCGCGCTCACCGGCAACCCGGTCTGCCCGTTCCCGGCGGACATTGTGGACTTCGTGGGATACGGCTCGGCGTCGAACCGCGAACCGTGCGGAGGCATGGCAACCAACAACGCGCCGGCAAACCAGGCGACCCCCGACGTGTTCGCGACACGCCGCCTGAGTTTCGGCTGCCTCGACACCGATCTGAACGTCGCCGACTTCGAGCAAGCGGCGCCGAACCCGAAGAACTCATCAAACACCGCGACGAGTCTTGACGAGATCTCGGGCTCGCTCACGCCGAACGTCGTCGTCGGAGGCAGCGGCGCCTCGGTCAGTGTGCAGGCGTGGGTGCGGGCCTGCGCCGATCCGATCCTCGGCGCAACGGTCACGGCGGACCTCTCCCAGTTCGGTTTGCCTTCGCTGACTCTGTTCGACGACGGCGTGAACGACGACGGCATCGCGAACAACGGACGGTACGGCGCATCGTTCAACGTCCCGACGACGCAGAGCGAAGGCCCGTACACGTTCAACGTGTCGTTCACGTTCGGCGCATCGAGCGGCTCGGCGCCGGTCGAACTGACCATCCTGCCGTTCGCGCCGGAGAACGACGACTGCGAGGACGCTTTCGATCTGACGAATGCGCTGCCCTTCTTCGCGTCGGTCGACAATCAGACCGCTTCGCCCGACATCGACGTCGGCACCTGCAACACTGACACCGTGACGCGTTTCGGATTCTGGTACAAATACACCGCTTCTCAGAACGGTCTGATCCGGCTCACCGAGACCAGCACACAGGACGTGGTCTACGGCATCTTCAACGTATTCGATACGTTCGATCCGTGCAACAACCTCGGCACGCCCTTGTGCCTGAGCGCGGACACGTCTTCGTTCACTGTTCAGTCCGGCCAGACCTACTACATCTTGGTCGGCAATCAGACGGCCACGTCGACCACGCCGCCGCCGACCGTGCCGGTCCAGTTGTCGATCGAGTTCATCCCGCCGCCGGCGAACGACCTCTGCCAGAACGCAATCCCGATCTTCTTCCAGTTCAACGAGTTCATCGATGCTTCGAGCGCCACGGGCGACGTCGACGTCAGTTGCAACGTCGGCACGGCGTTCGAGACCACCGCGGGTGTCTGGTACACCTTCACCACCGGCACCGAACCCGGAGCGATCATCCTGACCGAGACCAGCACCGCCGACATCGTCTCAGCGCTCTTCACCGGGCCGGACTGCAACAGCATCTTCGAGGTCTCGTGCCAGGCTCCCGACACGGCCGTGCACGTGGTCGAAGCCAACACGACGTACTACCTGCTCGTGGGCATGCAGGGCTTGTTGCAGCCCACGGTGCCGTACGCTTTCTCGGTTGATTTCTTCCCCGCCCCGTCGAACGACGAGTGCCAGAACGCGATCGTGATCGACCTGAACAGCGAGTTCAGCGATACGGTCGGCGCAGTCTCCGCGAGCCCCGACATCGACGTTCTGTGCAACAGCGCCGCCGCATTCCAGACGACCGCCGGCGTGTGGTACACGTTCATGACCGGCGCAGAGGGCGGCCGATTCCGCGTCGTCGAGACCAGCACGGCCGACACGGTCAAGGCGCTCTTCGAGGGGACCATGTGCAGCCTCTTCGAGGTCGCGTGCGCGGACGCTGAGGACAACACCTTCAACCTTGAAGCCAACACCAACTACTACATGCTTCTGGGCATGTGGGGCACGACCAACCCCACGGTGGAGTACATGTTCACCGCGACGTTCACGCCGGCGCAGGGCGCTTGCTGCATCGGCATGTCGTGCCAGATCCTCACGCAATCGGATTGCAACGCGATGAGCGGCAATTACCAGGGCGACAACGTCTCGTGCGCCGGCGGCCCGCAGTATGTGGACACGACACAAGTGACGATCGTGGACAACTCGACCGTTTCGAGTTCGATTAACGTCAGCGACTCGGGAACCGTCAGCACCATCGAGGTGTACATCGACATCTTCCACTCTTGGGCGGGCGATACCCAGATCCGCCTCACCGCCCCGAACGGCTCCACCAGCGCATCGCTGATCAACCGCCCGGGACGCGCAGACACATGCGACACCCCCAGCTCGCCGTTCGGCAGTTCGAACGACCTCAACGGCGAGTATTGGTTCAGCGACACGGCGACAGTCGAGTCGCACGCCGCGATCGTGGCTGGGCCGACGCCCGTCCCCGACATCACGATCACCAACGAACCGTGGCGAGCCAACGATTGCGGCGGAACCACCGTCAATCTCAACTCGGTCTTTAACGGCACGCAGATTCAGGGCTCTTGGACGCTCTCGATCACCGACCTAGCCGGCGGCGACACGGGCGTCCTTCGCGGCTGGAAGATGGCCATCAACGGTGGTTCCAACCCGCCCTGCGGCGGCGGACCGACGCCCTGCCCTGGCGACTTCAACGGCGACAACGTGGTCGACTTGGCCGACCTCTTGGACTTCCTCGGCCAATGGAACCCCAATCTCGGCCAATCCGTCACGCCCGGCTCGAACGGCGATGTGAACGGCGACGGCGTGGTCGACTTGGCCGATCTCTTGGACTTCCTCGGTCAATGGAACCCCAATCTCGGCCAGACCTGCCCGTAAACGGGCCGACTAGTTCGTGATCGGGTGGCTGACCGCCTGATCGGCCGCTCCTTCGGTCCTGATCATCCGCGACCCTGCCGCTGGCGGCAGGGTCGCTTTCTTTTTCCTTTGCTGCGCGTTTCGCGGCCAGCTTTCGGTCGCAAGCATCACCCATTTGGGTGGAGTTCGCTGCTCCGGCGAGCCACGAGGGACTGACCAGATCGACCCGGGAAGCCCGGTTCCTTCATACGGGCGGTAACATCGGTCGATACCGACGGATCACCACGCCCCATCCGATCTCGGGATCCGCCCGGAACTCGGAGCCGGGGCCCGAGAATGGTGTATTGTTCATGAGTATGTTCACAGCCATCAGCCGGATCTCGTCACGCAGCTGAGTCGATGGGGGCTTGTGAGGCACGTTCGTTACGAGGTGGGGTGTAGCGCGGCGAGTTCTTCGATCGCGTAACCCGGAGCCATGGCCGCTCCTTTCATTTCAAATCGCATCGTCGTGCTCTTGCTCCGGCGGAGATCGTTGCGGCATCAGCACGATGGGCTGGACCGGCACATGCCGGGCAAGGAGGCATCCGATGGCCACCGCGAACTTGACGCACGCCGAATCAGCCCGGACCTCGGGGATCTCCGTGAGACCGGCAGCGCTTTCGGCACGGTTTGAGCATGTGTACGCCCCCTCGGCTTGCGAGTCGGTTTACGCATCGGCGGAGGGCGACCACTCGCTTGTGCCGTGGGCACGGCTCGGCCCCGACCCAACTCTGCTGAGGTGGTTGAACTCAATCGCTTGCGAGCACGTTCGACCCGGCGCTCGCGTCATCGTGACCGGCTGCGGGCTGGGCGATGACGTCGCAGAACTCAATGCGCGCGGCTTCGACGCGATCGGCTTGGACGCAAGCCCGTCGGCGCTTGCGTGGGCCTCGCGGCGGTTTCCGGCACTCGCCGATGGATTCGTTCTTGCTGACATCGCCTCGACTCCGCCGCGACTGCAGAGACGATTCGACCTGGTGGTCGACGTTGACACGCTGCAAACCGCGGCCGGCGATCAGACCGATCGCGAAACGCTCGCGCGAGGGTTGACTTCGCTGCTTCATCCGCACGGGGCATTGCTCGTTGTGGCCGGGGCCGGACCTATCGGCGAGGATCAGTCAGCGGACTGGATCGACCACCCGATGCGACCTGAGGATGTGGTGGATCTCATGCATGTTCAAGGGCTGGAGCCGGCCTCACCGGTCCCCGGCCCATGCGAGGACGACGCAACGGGCCGATTCGCGATCGTCTTTCGTCGATCGCGATAGGTCCTTGCGGGCTTCTGACTTCGCTGATCGAGGCTTCGACGACGCCGAGTCGGTCGCTTGGTGCAACGGGGCTGGCGCCAAGCGATCGCTCCACTCATCAACAACGCCGCCGCCCTGCACAGGGCGGCGTTGCTCGATAAGCGGGTTGTTGCTACGAGACGTTGATCAGCGGCGGCGACGACGCAAGCCGCACAAACCTGCGGTTGCGAGCATCGCCATTGCGCCGGGCGTCGGGATGACGATGTCGGCTGATGACGTGAACGCCGACGTCGCGGTGAACCCGCCGTTGGCCTGCGGCGCGAGGTTCGCGAAACTGAAAGAGAACGCTTCGTTCGAAATCGACAGGACTGGCCCCAACGCCGGGCCGCTGAAAGTCACACCCGCGCCGACGAAGGCGCTCGAGCCGAACCCCTGAGGGATAAGCATGGTTGCTGAATTGAAGTTGATCGTGAAGACGGGGTTGGCGGCGTTGTCGAAAAACTGCACCGATCCGGCGCCGAAGGTAACAACCGGCCCTGCAACGACGCCGACCAGCGGCGTCAGCGTAAACGTCGCATCCGTGTAGTTGGGCGCCAGTGTGCCGGGCGTCAGCAAGTCAAGCCCGAGTCCCGACCAGCCCGCGGTGAGGGTGTTGGTTGTGCCGTCCCATTGGAACAGCGAAGGCGTCGGTCCGGTGGTCGGATCCGCGAAGGTCGCCACGGTCGTGGCCTTTGCCGACCCGACAAGACCTGCGAGGGAGACGGTGGCCGTGAGAGCGAGAGCGTTGCGCAGAGACATACAGACTCCGTAACTTCACTCTCTCACCTCGGAATTTCTGGTTGGCTGGCGCGGAACCGATCCGCAACGCAGATCTCTCTCCCCCCGTTCTCTCGCTCCAGCCACACCACCTTACACGCCGGAATCGGGGTTGCCAAGCCCAAAGTTGCGATTATTTCGGGACTTTGCTTCCCTCATGAGATCTCGCAGATCTGAGATCGGTCGATAGGTTTGCAAAGTCTTGCGTAAGAGACACTTACGGTGCATTCGACCAATGCTCGATTCGCACCAAATTTTACGATCCGACAGCGTCCGCCCCTCGACCGGCGATACCCGCAGCGTCCCATAAACAGGCAGGTAGGAAAACCAGAGCAGTCCGACGCAATCTCGATTGTCACTCGAGGCTTGGTTTCGAGTGCCGAATCGCAAAACACTCTGACGCAGCCAACGAAACCGGTTGCCAGAGTCACATCGGCTTGCGGTCGATCGTCGCGTCGTAGACGCTCAGGAGTTTGTCTTTGTCGAACACCATCTCCTGCCGCGAGAGCCCGACGACGTCGTACATCGGTGTGAGTTCGATGGCATCGACGGGACAGGCCTCTTCGCACATGCCGCAGTAAATACAACGGAGTTCATCGATTTCGAACTTCTTCGGGTACTTCTCGCGGTCGTCCCAAGGGCTCTCAGCGGCCTCGATGTGGATGCAATTGGCCGGACAGAGCGTGGGGCACATCATGCAGGCGACGCACTTGACCCGCCCGTTCTCGTCGCGGTTGAGACGGTGTACGCCGCGGAAATTGCGGGTCTCCAAGCCTCCCTCAACGACGGGGTAGTCGTCACGGCGCTGCTCGGGATACTGGATCGTGCGGCTGGTTCGCCCCTGCCCAAAACTGGTGACGAAGTGCCGGAGCGTGGTTCCGAAGCCCTTGATGACCTCGGGCAGGTACGCGGCTTCGGCTCGCGTCATGACCGGTGCCGGGAGTTCCACGATGTCCTTGGGGTCGATCGCCATGGCTGGCAACGGTAGCAGGGAGGAGTGAGCGACCGCCGACGAGCGTGTCGGGAGAATCGTGGAGGAGGCAGGGGAAGTGGGTTACTCAGGATCGGGCCGATTTGCTCCAGAGCCGGGCAGGCCTGATAATCCAAGGTCATGGGCAAGGCGCGTCGAACCCCTTTCTTCGAGGTCATCAACGCCCCCAAGCGCGACCGGCCCGGCACCTCGGGCTTGGGAGTGCCGGGTCTGGGTGGGCGAGTTCCTGCTCCGCCGCCGCCACAAGCCGATCGTGGCGACTCTGGACCAACGCACGCACCGACGCACCAACCGCCCGCTCACCCCGACACGGCGCATCGCACACCGGCCGCTGATCCCCGTTCCGCGGGCACCGCCAAAGCGGGAAGAAGCGATGCTGCGCTCGAAGAACCGAAGCCCGTGCAGAGGACGGAGATCGCACCCAGCACCACTCCGCTTCCATCGCCCAACAGTTCACAACCCGGCCAGAAGGTCGTTTCGGTGTCGATGAACGCTGTCCTGATCGGCGTGACCGTTGTGCTGGTCGTGCTTGTTGGGGTCTATGCGATCGGCTTCCAGCGTGGCAAGTCCACCGCCGACACGCCGATTCTGACCGGCGACCTGGGGGGTGTGTCACCGACGCCGCCGGCACCTATCCGTGACCCCATCGCGGTTCCCGGCAGATTGACGCCCGGAGAGGGTCGCGCTCCACAGGGGCCAGGCACCGTCGGAGGACCACAGACTGAGCCGGTCCGCCCGTCCAGCGTGGCCGGGCAGGTTCTGGGAACGGATCCTCGGCAAGCCGATACCAATTACTTCGAACTGGACGTCCTGCCGTACCGCGACGCCGAGGAGGCTGTACGGTTTTTGACTGCCAATGGCCTGCCCGCGGCGGCGGTGCCGCAGCGCGGGGTGGACGTTGCGGACGCGCGGGCCAAGAATCGTCCCTGCATCGTTTTCCTGCTGGAAGGGATCCCGTCAACGCTCTACCGGGGGCCGGAAGGGCAGCAGGTCAGGCAGCGGATCGAGCCTGAGGTGCGGCGACTTGGGCAACTGTGGCGAACGCAACATCGCGGTGCCAGCACGTTCGCCCAGGCGTATTGGCGGAAGCATCAGCCGGGCCGGTAGATTCGGCACGACGTACAACGAGACGAACCCGAAAGCAGGACGACCATGAGCCTCGACCGATCATTGAAGACCAAGGGCAACTACACGGGCGTTCGCAGCGTGCTGACGCGCGCGGAGCGAATCGCGAAGATGACGGCGGACAAGAAGTTCGACCCGAAAAAAGACAAGGCTCTGGGGCTTCCCAAGACGCTGATCCCGAAGGTGTAAACGAGGTTCGAGTGCGAAGTTTGTGAATCCCGCCGCCCGGGTGAATCGACCCGGGCGGTTTGTTTTTTTCCCGCAGCGCGGTGCAACTGATGCAGTGCAACTGTTGAATCGAAACCTCCGTCGTCTCCTCACCACGGGAGGATCTGAGCACGCGCCCCTACGCTCACGGCATGGACGCGAGCCGACTCATCTCTCAACGGGCGCGGGCGATCAACGCGTCGGGAATTCGCAAGGTCTTCGACCTTGGCGCGAAACTGAAGGACCCATTCAACCTGTCCATCGGCCAGCCCGACTTCCCAGTGCCGGAGCCGATTCGGCGTGCGGCGGTGCACGCGATCGAGACCAACCACAACGGATACACGGTCACGCAGGGAATCGCGCCGCTGCGCGAGCGGCTGGCCGCGCACCTCAAGCGCGACCTGGGGTGGGACTGCGACAACCGACCGCTCGCGGCCGGAACGGGAACCGGCGGCGGAGACCCGTCGCGGCCCGGGCTGACGGTGACGTCCGGCACGTCCGGCGCACTGCTGCTGGCGTTTCTGGCGATCCTGAACCCGGGCGACGAGGTGATTTTCGGCGACCCCTACTTCGTGATGTACCCGCACATCGCGCGGATGGCCGACGCCAAGCCGGTGTTGTGCGACACGTACCCGGATCTGCGGCTGACGGCGGCGAGGGCGGAGAAGCTGATCACGCCGAAGACGAAGATGGTGCTGCTGAACACGCCGAGCAACCCGGCGGGGGTGGTGGCGACGAACAAGGAGTGCCGGGATCTCCTGGACCTGTGCCGCTCGAAGGGGATCTTGCTGATCTCGGACGAGATCTACGACGAGTTCACGTACGACGATGCGCGGGAGTCATCGCCGCTGGAGCCCGGGGTGAGACGCTGTCCGAGTCCGGGGCGGTATCCGGGCGCAGCGGAGACGGTGCTGCTGGTGCGCGGGTTCGGGAAGACGTACGGCGTGACGGGGTGGCGGCTGGGGTACGCGGCGGGGCCTCGCGCGATCATCGAGGAGATGAACAAACTGCAGCAGTACACGTTCGTGTGTGCGCCCGCGCCGCTGCAGCACGGGGCGATCGCTGCGCTCGACTACGACATGACCGAGCACATCTCGGCGTACAAGGCGCGGCGAGACAAGGTGATGGAGGCGCTGTCGCCGGTGACGGAAGTGATCTCGCCGGGCGGGGCCTTCTACGCGTTCGTGAAGGTGCCGGAGAAGATGGGGATGACGGCGACGCAGTTTGTGACGGCGGCACTGGAAAAGAACGTGCTGGTGATCCCGGGGAACGTGTTCTCGGCGCGGGACACGCACTTTCGGCTGTCGTACGCGGCGAGCGAGCGGTCGCTCAGCGGCGGGCTGGAAGTGCTGGCCGAGATGATGAAGGGATAGCGCACTCCTCGTGGAGACAGGCGAGCGACTTTGTTGAGTTGATCCCGGCGGCTGAGCGCGCGGGCGCGTTCAGGCCTTCAGATCGAAGTCCAGAACGACCGACTCACCGGTGTCGGTCTCGAACTCGATCCAGAGTCGGCTGTCGGCGGGGATCGGGCTCGGCACGTCGGTGTGGGTGTGCCAGTTGTCCTTCTCGAGTTCGGCCTTGACCTTCATGGAACCGCGTCCGCTCTTGATGCCGACCCAGAAGCGGACGGCGGTGACCTTGGCGGCGTTGCCCTGTGTCGGGGTGATCCAGACGTCAATGGGTATGTCGCCACCCGGCGTGACGTCGCCGTCACGGCTGGCACGGACAGTCCAAGCGTTGCCGCCCTCATCCTCGAACATCACCTCACCGAGTTCGGTGGTGGGGCCGTGGTGATGGCCGTCGGCGTGCATGTGACCACCGGTTGCTCCGCCGGCGGCGGGTTTGTCGTCGTGGTCATGGTCTGCGTGGTCGTGGTCATGGTCATGGTCGTGGTCGTGGTCGTGGTCCGCGTGCTGATCCGCGGGCTTGGTGGGCTGGCTCGGCTGCGGGGCTTTGCGCTCGCAAGCGCTCAAGGCAATCGCCGCGCTGACGCCGGTGAGAACGAACAGGTTGCGAAGAGTGGTCATCGTGTGGACTCCTTGTTTGAGACATCGGATACATCGGAAACTTCTGGATCGCGTGTTGCCACGGAAGGGACCGGAGGGCTCATCGCCCCCCGCCCCCCCGGCCCGGCGTCGCGTGCAAAGCGCACGCCGAACGCCAGCGCGTACCCCGCCGGGACCACGAACAGATTGAGGAACGTGGAACTGATCAGCCCCCCGAGCACCACCACGGCGAGAGGGGCGAGCAGTTCGCTGCCGGGCTTGCCCTGTGCAAAGGCGAGCGGGAGGAGGCCGAGCGCAGCGGTGAGCGCGGTCATGAGGATCGGGACAAGCCGCTCGCTCGACCCTTGCACGATCGCCTCGCGCACGGATCGGCCCTCGCGCGTGTGCAGGTGCTCGTAGTGATTCACGAGCAGGATCCCGTTCCGGACGGAGATGCCGAAGAGCGTGATGAACCCGACGAGGCTGGCGATGGAGACGACCGGGGCGACGTAGGGGTTGCCTGCGCCGCCGAGTCCGAACAGCGCCAGAGAGTTGCGCAGGACCGAGGGCGAATCGGCGAGGTAGATCGCCACTACACCGCCGATGAGCGCAAGGGGCAGGTTCAGCATCACCAAGAGGGCAACCCTCGCCCGGCCCGTGGAGGCCTGCAGAAGCAGGAACATCACGAGCGTGACGCCCAGGCCCATGAGCAGGATTGAGCGGCTGGCGGAACGCTGGGCCTCGAACTGGCCGCCGTACTGGACGAAGTAGCCCGGACCGCCGACCTCGCGCACGATCGGATCGACGACCTCGCGGACACGCTCGACCAGTTGCCCGAGATTGTGCCCCTGAGCGACGTTGGCGGAGATGACGGCCTTGCGTTGGGCGTTCTCGCGCGCGATGAGGTTGCTGACCCGCTCGGGACCGACGTCGGCGACGTCTCGGAGACGGACGATCGGGCCGGCACGACCCTCTCCGGCCGCGACGCCGCGCAACCGAAAGTCTCGAACCTGTTCGATGCGGGCACGCTCGTCTTCGGCGAGCCGGACGACCAGGTCGTAGCGCCGCACGCCCTGGTTGATGACCGCAACGCGCTCGCCGTGCAGCGCTGCGCGGACCTGCTCGGCGGCGGAAGAGGGCGTCAGCCCCGCCGCGGCCAGGTCCATCGGTCGGTAGCGGATCGAGAGCGACGTGATCAGGACCTCGCGGTTGGCGGAGACGTCGCGGACACCAGGCAGGACGTCCAGGGCCTCCTCCACCCGCTGAGCGATGCGGCGGAGCACGGCCAGATCCTCGCCGAAGACGTTGATCGCGATCGCGGCGGGCGTGCCCGAGAGCATGTGGCTGAGGCGGTGCTCGATCGGCTGCCCGACCATCGTGGTGATGCCGGGGACCGCCGCGAGCACGTGGTCGATCGCTTCGCGCACGGCGTCCTGATCCACGCCCGGTTTCATCGTGACCTCGATCTCGGAACTGCTGACGGGTTCGGCGTGCTCGTCGCGCTCAGCGCGACCGGTTCGGCGGGTCACGCTCTGCACGCCGGGGATCTCGGAGAGCCGGTGATCGACGCCGCGGGCCAGGCGGTCGCTCTCGGTGAGCGACGTGCCCGGCGGAGCCATCAGGAAGACCGTGAAGGTGCCCTCCTTGAAGGCCGGCAGGAACGATGTGCCGAACGTCGAGGCGAGCAGCAGCGAGAGGCCCGTCAGCACGCCCGCGCTGAGCAGCACGAGCCCGCGTCGCCGGAGGCAGGCCGACAGCGCGGGGGCGTACGCCCGCTTGAGGACACGGACGAGCCGTCCGCCGTGATCGTGGGTGTTCGGTGCATGACCCGGCCGGCCGCGCAGCAGAACCCGGCAGAGCGCCGGCGTCACGGTCAGCGCCACCACGAGCGACGCGAGGATCGAGGTGATGTACGCGATCCCCAGCGGACGGAAGAACCGGCCCTCAAGCCCCTGAAGGAACAGCAGCGGCACGAAGACCATGCAGATGATGACCGTGGCGAAGACGATCGAGGAACGGATCTCGTTGCTGGCGGAGAACACCACGTCGGCGGTCGGGCGCTGCTCGCCGATCGGCAGGGAGGCGTTCTGGCTCAGCCGGCGCAGGACGTTCTCGACGTCGATGATCGCGTCGTCGACCAGTTCGCCGATCGCCACGGCCAACCCCCCGAGCGTCATGACGTTGATCGACAGCCCCCAGGCCCAGAGCAGGAGCAGCGCCACGGCGATGGAGAGGGGGAGCGCGGTGAGCGTGATGACCGTCGCTCTGACGTTCAGCAGGAACAGGATCAGGATGATCGCCACGATCGCCCCGGCCTTGATGAGTTTGTCGACGACGTTGTTGACGGACCGCTGAATGAACCTCGCAGCGCGGAACGGATCGCGGTTGAGCACCATCCCCTCGGGCATCGACAACTCGACCGAGTCGAGCACGCGGTCGATGCGTTCGGTCAGTTCGAGCGTGTTGGTGCCGGGCGACTTCTGCACGCTGACCACGACCGCCGGGAGCCCCCGGTCCGACGCGAGCCCGCGGCTCGGCGCTGCGCCCAGCCGCACGTCGGCGACTCGGCCGATGGTCACGGGTGCGCCCCCAGCGCTGCGCACGAGCGTTTGGCGGATGTCGTCGAGGCCGCCGGCCCGCGCGACCTGGCGGATGGGCATCTCCTGGCTCTCGACGTCGGCCATGTACCCGGCGCTCGCGGTGCTGTGCGACTGCCTCGCCGCATCCACGACGTCCTTGATCGAGAGTCCGTGAATCGCCAGATCGTCCTGACGCACGTCGATCTGGTACTGGGGCAGTTGACCGCCGATCGCCACGACCTGCGCGACCCCCGGCACCGCGAGGATCCGGCTCCGCAGGTCGAACTCGGCGAACGCCCGCAGTTCCAGGGGGCTCACGCGACCGTCGGGCGACGAGACGGCCAGGAGCATGATCTCGCCGGTGATGCTCGTGATCGGCGTGATCTCGGTGTGGACGCCCTCGGGGAGAGTCTCACGGACGGCGGCGAGGCGCTCGGCGACGAGTTGCCTGGCACGGAAGATGTCCTCTCCCCAGTCGAACTCGACCCAGACCATCGAAAGGGACGTGGTGCTGGCCGAGCGCACGCGCCGCGTGCCGGAGAGTCCGTTGACGGCCGATTCGATCGGGAAGGTAACGTACTGCTCGACCTCGTCGGCGGCGAGTCCGCCCGCCTCGGTCATGACGACCACGGTGGGGGCGTTCAATTCGGGGAAGACGTCGACCGGCATCCGCCCGGCCTGCACCCCGGCGAAGACCAGCAGGAGCCCCGACGCGACGATCACCAGCGAGGCGTGCCTGATCGAAAGCTGGATGAGACGCGCGAGCATGGCTCAGTGGTCTCCCTCGTGGTACGTGCCGTCGGGGTGAAAGTGCCCGCCCTTGGGGGTGCTGCCGCTGGTCGCCAGCATGAGCGGGTAGTTGCCCCCAACGACGATCTCGTCCCCCTCGCGGACACCGCTCTTGATGACGATCCAGCGCCCGTCGGAGACCCCCAGGTCGGCCTCAACGCGGATGGCCTTGTCGGGATCGGCCGGGTCGCGTCGGAAGATGATCGGTGTCACGCCGTCACGAACGACCGCCGAGAGCGGGATGGCCAGCTCTTCATCGTCGGGCGATGCCCCACCCGCGAGCGTGACTTCCAACTGAGCCCAAACGCCCGCCCTTGCCCACGGCAGCAGCCGCTCGGGTTCGACGATCAGGTCGAGCGTGCGTTCGTCCGCGTCGGCCTGCACGCCCAGCCGCAGCGCACCGGGCATCGCCCCCCGCGTGTCCGATCCCGCCAGGGCTTCCCAACCCGACGCCGAGACGATGACCGCGGGCTGTCCGTCACGCAACCGGCCGAGGTCGGACTGAAGGGCCTTGGCGCGGAAGCGGAGACGATCTGGCCGAACGGCCGTGAGCACGAGCGCGTGCTCATCCGCGAGGCCGCCGGGCGTCAGGGCGATCGACTCGACGACGCCCTCGGCAACCGAGCGGACCTTCAGGCCCTCGCCGAACTCGGCCCGGTCGTGTTCAACGATCCCCGCCGCTCGCAGGAGCGCTTCGCGCCGGGCGACCAGCGCCCGCCACTCCGCGCCAGCCTGCTTCTCCTGCGCTTCGAGGTCCGCATCCTTCTCCATCACGTCCGCGAGCTCAGCGCGGGTCTGGTTGAGCGCAGCGCTGGCCTCGGTGAACTGCGCAGCGCTGCCGCCGCCGGCCTCTCGGAGCGCTTCGAGTTGCCCGAGCCGCTCGCGCCAGAGCGCTACTTTGTCCGCCAGGCTCTCCTCGTGCCGTCGGTGGGCCTCTCGCAGGGGACCCATCGAGTCCAGACGCGCCCGCGTTGCGGCGATGCGTTCTTCGAGGTCGAGCCACGCGGCGGAGTCGAGCCGGTACAGCGGCGTGCCCGGCTGCACGCGCTGGAACTGCTCGACGAGCAACTCGACACGACCCGGCAACGGCGCCCGGTACTCGCGGTGCGCTGTCGGCAGCCACTCGAAGCGTCCCGGCACGCGGAGCGTTTGCGAGACGTTGCGGTACTCGGCCTTGGCGAAGGTGATCCCCAGGTTCTTACGAACGGTGGGAGGGATGTCCACCCTGTTGGTCGGCTGGGGGGGGGCGGGGGTGCTGTTCTCCGATCCGGCCGAACCACCGGCCTGCGGTGATGGCCCGCGTCCGCACGCAGCGCACAGCACGGCAACCGCCGTCAGCAGGCAGAGGAGGCTTGCACCCGCTGCCCACGGCGACTTGGGAAGGTGGCCTTCCGGCCGGTGGTGCGCACGATCCGGCTTCGACTCGCACGGCGTCATGGTCTGGACTCCCTTCCGGGTTCGGCCGCATCGGCGGCGGGGACCGCCGCGGGCTCCTTCGACTCGGCCCAGTCGGGGCCGACGAGTTCCTCGATGTCGATCGCCGCCACGGCCTCCTCGCGGCGGGCATCGATCAGGCGCAGCGCAACGGTTCGCCGGCGCGTGAGGCTCTCGAGCAGCACCAGCGTGTTGACCTCCCCCAGTTCGGCCAGCCGGCGTGCGTCGGCGTCCTGCGCCTCAACCATCGGCGCAACCTCGTTCACGAGGATCTCGAGTTGAGTCTGCGCAGCGCGCCATCGGGTGATCGCCGCATCGATCTCGGCGATCAACGCCTCCAGCGTCGACTCGGCGTTTGCGCGAGCGAGTTCTCGCTTCGCGCTGGCCTCGGCGATCCCGCGCCGGTTGGCGTTCCAGAGCGGCAGCGGCATGCTGACACCCAGGAGGACCTGGTCGTTGCCGTCCTCGCGTCCGTACCCGGGCCCGACGTGGAGATCGGGGTACTGCCCGCGAATCTCGTGGGCGAGCGAGCGTTCGGCTGACTCGTACTCCGCACCGGCCACACGCAGACGGGGGCTGCGCCGCATCAGTTCTTCGTGCAGAACGGGTGAGCCCCCGTCACCATCGGGGATGGCGGAGGAAAGGCTCGCGAGCGATGCGTGGCCGCCGAACGATGAGGGGATCAGCGTCGCGTCGGCCATCGGTGAAAGGCCCATGAGCCGCAGGATCCGCCCGCGCACCAGTTTGGCCTGCGCTTCGAGCGAGGCGAGATCGCCCCGGGCGCTGGTCGACTCGATCCTGAAGAGCCTCGCCTCGGTCCGCGGCATCTCGCCGGCGCGCTCCATCAGGTCGATCACCTTCATCAGGTCATCCATCCTCTGCACGAATCGCGCGGTCACCTCGCGCTGCTCCTGCAGGGCCGACCATTCACACCAGGCCCTGCGCATGTCCATCCGCACGGCCCACTCGCGCTCCGCAACGCGGGCGAGTTCGGTGTGCCGGTCGGCCTCGGCCAGGGCCTTCTCGGCTTCGAGCCGGCCCGAGATGGGGAGCGTGATCCCGACGGTTGACGCGAGTTTCCAGGGCTCGGCAACGTTCTGCACGATGCGCGTCAGATCGACACCGATGGAAGGGTCGGCCCAGAGCCCGGCGTTCGCAGCGCTCGCCGCGGCAACGCCCGCGCGGAGTCGGGCGATGCGCAGATCGGCGTTGAAGACCATCGCCACGGCCTCGGCCTGGGCGAGGACGAGCCCGTCTGAAACATCGAAGTCACCCACACCAGCGCTCCCGGAAGCGCTGGGGGACATCGCACGCCCTTCGAGCGCTGAGTCCGGCGTGCGCAGGATGAACGTCGCCGCGTGGGAAGAGAGGTCCAGCGGCCTGGGCTCGTAGCGCTGGCACGCGCTGAGACCGACGACGAGCCCGGCCAGGGCGACGAGGATCAGCGCGGTGAAGGTGCGTGCGGAGCGGTTCATGCGAAGATCCGGTTCGGCGGTTCGGTGAATCGGTGATTCGGTGCGGACGGCGGACAGGAGATTGGTGGGTGGATGGGTGAGAGGGACGGGTCGTGGTGAAGGGGGACGCCCGCAACGCTGCGCGGCTCGCCGCAGCGCAACCGGTCGCGACACGGCCGGTCACGGCGCGGCTGTTCACAGCGCGGCCAGCGCGCAAGGAAGCCTGCGCTGGACGCCGGGTCGGCGTGGGCGTTCAGATCAAGAGGCGCGTGGCCCGGAGCGACCGCGCACGCTCGGAGCCGCCCGGACAGGGCGGGCCGGGATCGTGGAGCGTTGCGCGGGCGAGCGCGGTGTGCGCTTCTCGGTGCTCGATCGCTGCGCGCGCGAGCGCACGAGGATCGGTATCAACTTTCGCACGCTGGTCGTCGCTTTGTTCCTTGGCGCTGGCCGGAGCGCGCGCCACCGCCATCGCGGCATGCCCAGCGCAGGAGCGGGTTTGCCAACAGCAGAGGCAGCCGTCCGGCCCCTCGGTGGTGGCCATGATCCAGAGCGCATCCGGATCGGCGTCGGGCGCAGCCGGAAACGCGTACCGCTGGGCGAACGCACCGTCCGTGCGCTGGTCCCGATGAAGTTCAAGGCGGCCGGCGTGTCCGTGCCCGTCGTTGTGGTCGTGATCGTGGTCGTGGTCGTGGTCGCACGCGGGGCCGTGCTCGTGGTGCTCGCAGTGATCGTGGTGATCGCCCCGGCAGGCGCCGCACATCCACACCGCGCTGGGGAACAGCGCGGTCAACGCCATCACCGCCGACAGGAAGACGGCGACGAGGCGGGTGATGGGGTCGGGGTGTCCGGTCATGCAACGAGGAAGCGAACGTCGGCCTGAGGCGGGGACGATGCCTCATTCGGGTGATTCCCGAGCAGCGACCCCCGCGCTCGAAGGGGGCCGTACTTTGGACTATATCGGTCCTGCGGGGCGGGCTCTGCACCGTTGGACGACCGGTGGGCGAGGTCACCGGCTCTGCCCGCCGGTCAGCGCGGTGAGCACGCGCGGGGGTGAGGATGGATTGTGGATGGGGGCGGGCTGGCTCGCAGCGCCAAACCCGATGCCGGATGGTGGATCCGCGGCTCCAAACCGGATCGGCCGCACCGACGAACCCGCAAGACCGGTCGGCGGTGGGATCACCGTACGATCCGCCCGTGACCCGACCCAACCGAAGGAACAAGTGGCTGGGATTGGTGGCGTGGATCGGTTTTTCGTTCCTGCCCTCGGCGACCGCCGCGTTTGTTGAGACCGGGTCGTGGTACGAGTCGCTCAACCGGCCCGCGTGGACGCCGCCGTCGTGGGTCTTCGGGCCGGTGTGGACGCTGCTCTACCTGCTCATGGGCATCGCCGCGTGGCGGGTGTGGGCGAAGGGCGGCTTCGGTGACCGCCGGACGCGGGTGGCGCTGGTGCTGTTCCTGGCGCACCTGGTGCTCAACGCCGCGTGGACGTGGCTCTTCTTCGGCCTGCACCTGCTCACCGCCGCGGCGGTCGAGATCGTCGTCTTGTGGGCGATGATCCTCACCCTGACGGCGATGTTCTGGAAACTCGACCGACTCGCGGGGGCGCTGCTGGTGCCGTACCTGCTGTGGGTGACGTACGCGGCCACGCTGAGCATCGGGTTCGCGGTGATGAACGCGCCGCGGGCGGGGCCGTAGACGGAGCGCATCGCGAGTCGAAACCCGCAGATCATCCGACGTACAAGCGGATCTGGCTGAGGATCGAGGGGTCCTGGATCTCGCGGTCGCGGGCGAGCAGGAGGACCTTCGAGACCACCTCGGCGGTCTTGGGGTCGTCGTCGGCGAAGGGGAGGAACAAGCGGCCGCGGTGCTGGGCGTGGACGGGGATGATCCAGACCGAGCCTCCGCCGACGCGCTTGCCGCCGGCGAGGGTCGCCACTTGGACCCCAGCGCTGCCCAGGTGGACGGTGTATTCGGCGAGTTGGCCGGTGATGCAGACGCGGACGGGGTCGGCGGGGAGCCGCGTCTTGCCGGCGGCTTTGGTCTTGGGGTCGGTCTTGGCGTCGGGGGAGGCGGGCTCGGGGTGCTCGCCTTCGATGACGACGTTGTTGAGTTTGAGCAGGGCGCAGGTCTCGCGGACGATCGCGGCCCGCATGGCGGTGGTGCTGCGGCTGGCCTCGGGATCGACGCCGCCGCGATGGGCGACGCTGACGACCAGGTCCAGGTCGCGCATGCACTCGCTGAAGAGCCGCGGGGGAACGTCGGCGACCTTGAGCGGCTTCCACTCGCCGGCGCGGGTGAACTCGAGGGCTTCGAGGGTGAGGCCTTCGACTTCGGCGGGGGTGTAGAAGTGCTCGGCGAACTGGAGGCGCGCGGTGAGGCGTTCGCGGTGGAAGGTCCGTTGCACGCTTTCGTCGGCGCGGAAGACCCACTGCCGCGAGCCCAGCAGCGCCAGAGCCTGACGAGGGTTGACCTGGTGGCCCTCGTAACGCTTCACGCTCTCAGCGCTGGCGCGCTCCTCGGCGGTGGGGACGTAGACCTCGCGGAAGATCTGCTTGAAGGGCTGGACGCGCTCGGCGGCGAAGCACTCCCGCTGCCATTTCTCCCAGTCCTTGCGGGCCAGGAGATCGAGCGGGTGGGCGATGCGGAGGGCGTCGGCGGACTTGAGGGGCTCAAGGTTGCCCGTGTGCGAGCGGAGGACCTTGCCACCCTTGTCGGGGTAGCCGGCGATGGCGGGGCGCTCGGCGTGGACGAGCACGAGGCGCGCGAGCATGGCGCGAAGAATGGGGTGGTGGTGGAGGTCGGCGAGTTCGGCGCCGGTGAAGGCGTCGCCGCGGCACATGGCTTCTTCGAGCGCCACGCGCACGCGCGAAAGCGCCTTGCGCAGATCCGCGATGCGGACGGTGACCCGGGCGATCTTTGGGTCCTTTTTGATGGCGGCCGGGACGCTGGCCAGGGGCTTGCCGTTCCTGGTGACGGTGAGTTCGGGGGCGCCGTCGGCGTCGATGGTGAGCGAGACGGTGACGGCTTTGTCGCCCTTGCCGGCGGTGCGGGTGACGGGGCCCTTGGCCAGGTCGGCGAGGTCCTCCCGCTCCATCGACCACTGGAGGCGGAGCGGATCGGGGTAACCGGCGGTGCGGGCGAGGTTCTCCATGCCGATCTCGACGGCGCGGCGCTCGCTGGCTTGGAGGAGTTGTCCGCCGTGCTTGCGGCTGGTGCGGCGGATCTCCTGCATGAGCTTGTAGCGCTCGAGGACCTGCTTCTTGCCCGCCGGGCCCTTCTTGATCGGCACCAATCCAAGGGCGCGGATGGAATCCTGATGGCGCTTGGACTTGATGCGGGTGGAAAGCGACTTCTCGGTGACCTTCTCGCCGCCGCACGCGCCGCCAGTCATGGCGGCGGCGAAGAGTTGGGCGCGCCGGTGGCCGGCACCGGAGGTTGCGTACTTGGCGGACTCGTCGAGCCTGGCCCAACGTTTGGGGCCGAGGGCGGCGTAGGCTCGGCGGAACCAGTCGACGTCGACGGCGCCGTCCCTGAGTTCATCCTCCGTCAGCGGCGTGCGCTCGGCGATGGACGCCTGCCACTTCTGGCGGATGCCGTAGTTGATGCGGTAGTCGGAGCCCTTGGTGTGGGCGTGGATCCACCAGACGGCGTCTTCGACTCCGCGCCATTGCTCGCCGAGTGCGTGATCGATATGCCGGGCCCAGTGGGGGACGTAGACGGCGGCGTCGATCAGGGCGTCCTCGGTGAGACCGGCGGGCGAAGGTGCCTTGACGGCCCCGGTCCTGCGCGAGGAGGGCGCGGGCATGAAGCCTGCACGGCGAACCAACTCGGCGAAGCGCTCCGGCGTTTCGCGCTCGGCGGGGATTGTGGCGGCGATGAGGTCGGTCAGGTTGGCCTGGCGGCTGTCTTCCCGCCAGGTGCGGGTGCGCTTGATGCCGGACTTGCCGAGCGCCACGAGGCAGCGGAGGAGGACGTCGGCACCGCCGGCGTGTTGGATCTTGGAGACGAACGGCGATGACTCGGTGGGCGCATCACCGCGCTGGATCTCGAGTTCGATCAGGCGCTCGACGAGGCGGTGCTTGGCGGAGACGAAGACGGGGTGGGCGCGAGCGGCGCGCTCGAGATCGTTGAATCGCTCGCGCGTCCTCGACGGTTCATCGTCCGCGGGGAATGAGTCGTCGTCGGCCTCAAACGCGGCGTGCTTGGTCAGAAACTCCACGTTTCCACTCACGGTCGACCAGTACGGATGCACCGCGTAGTCGAGCAGGTCGTCCTCGGAGAGTCCGCCTGCGAGGACTGCGGAGAAGATCGTGCGCTCGCCCGGCGCGATCCCGTTCAGGCTTGCGTGCGAACGCTGGTACTCGTCCTTGCTGACCTTCTTCTCGCGGAGGGATTCAAGCCAACGCACGACGTTCGGGCGCGCGGCGAGGGCGAGCGACCAGAGCCGCGCGTGGTGTTCTCGGTTCAGTCGGATCACGCCGCGGCGCTCGAAGTCATCGAGGGCCTCAGTGACTTTGTGAGCAACGTCGGCGTGGAGCGGGAAGTTCGGGTCGGGATCGACCGGCTTCGGAGCGTTCGGGTCGGGTTCGTCATCGAGATCATCGTCCGCGTCGTCGTCCGAAGCACGGAAGTTCGAGGTCGCGACCTGATGCTCCAGGCCGTCCAGCAACGCGGCGGCGTAGCCGTGATCGCCGTCGATCCGCGCCGCCCATTCGAGCAGAAATCGGATCGGGTCTTCACTGACTTGGATGGCCGGTTGGCAAGTCTGTTTGAGCTCGGACTCGATCGAAGGGGGCCACTTGGGTCCATGGGTCCAGTCTCGGCCGATTCGCCGCCTGAACGCCTCGAGACCCAGCCTCGCGCGCAAGAGTTCCAATCCGTCGTTGTCCTTGGTCTGATCGCTCCGTGAAGCGAGCCAGTCGGTCACGAGTTCCCGCGCGGGGCAGCGCTGCAGGTCGCTCTCCAAAGACCGGTCGGGTTCGGGTCTGGCGATGCCGTAGGGGATGCCGCTCGAGCCCAGCGGCACCGACGTCTCGCCGTCGTACATCGGCTTGCCGTCCTCGGTCGGCAGTCGCAGGTCTTTGTGCTTGACCACCAGCGTCGCGAGGTCGGCCAGGCAGCGCCACGCCGCCGGGGTCATACGCAGAGCGCCGAGCGGGCGGGCGGGCGGTGGCTTGGTCAGGCCGTCTGGGTTGATGAGGCCGAAGGCGTCGTCGCGCTTGGGGCGGTCGGCGTGCGTGCTGGTCAGCAGTTCCAACGCCGTGCGCTCGGTCTTGTTGAGCCTGCTCCCGCGAGCCTCTCCCCATTCGGTCCCCACGCGGCGGGCCTGCTCGGCGTTGCGCTTGTCGGCCGCCATGTTCCGAAGCACTTCCAGCCCCGCCGCACGCTGTTCGGTTGTGGCACAGTCGAGCAGTTTCTTCGCGACGTCCAGGAGCGCCTCATCGGGCAGGGCTTGCAGTCGCTTGGCCGCCGCCGTCCGCACCCCGGACGCCTTGCGCTTCAGCAGGCCGATCAGCACGCCCACCTCGTTGCGCAGCAGCGGTTCACGCGACAGGGCGGTCACCGCGGTCTCCACAACCTCCGCGCTCGCGTCGGTCGCGAAACGGAGAAGGATCGCCCGCGCAGCGGCCGAGAGCGGGCGGGCCGGTTGCCCGGCGAATTCGCCCGGCCAACGCTCGATGCGGCCGATCTGGGCGGCGAGCGCTTCGCGGCCGCGGGGGCTCAGCCTGCGCACGACGGGGATCATCCGCTCGGCGAGTTCCGCCGTGGCCGATACCGCCATGACATCGGCGATGTCGGACACCTTGAGCGTCCGGTCGGTCCACGGCCAGAGCGCGGCCTTGAGACGAACCGCCTTGTCCTTCTCCGGGATGCGGGTCAGAAGGCCGAGCAACGCGTCGAAGACCGACGCGTCTTCGGAGCGAGCCGGAACGGGCGAAGGCGACGCCGCTTCGCCGACGCCCTCCTTTCCGGCCTCCGCGGCATCGGGGAGGATGTCCATCGGCTCGGTCGGGTCGTCGTCGAGGGAGCCTCCGTGCGGGTCGTACCTGAACGCGTCGGCCGCAACCGCGGCGACGCGCAGGTCGTCATCGCCGATGGCCCGGACAAGGAGGGGGCGAACGGCCTCCACGCGGGCGCGTCCGCACGCGTGCGCTGCGGCGAAGCGCACCTCGGGGTCCTTGCTGTCCAGCGCGCGCGCGGCAAGCGGGAGCATGACTTCGATGTCCTCGAACCCGGCCGCCCAGAGCGCGAAGTAGGCCTGGGCGGGCGTGCCCTTGCGGACGGCGTGCTCTCGTGAACCCGGGTCTTCGATGTACCCCAGAGCCGAGCGGATGGAGTCGTCGATGACCTTGCGGCTTGCCGAGTCCCAGAGCAGACCGAACCAGACGTCCGCCGCTCGCACGACGGAGGAGAACCGGGAGAGGTCGTGCTCGAGGATGAGGCGGAGGAACCGGGGGAAGACGTCGGGGTGGCAATCGACCAGGGACTCGAGGATGCTCTGTCGCAGACCCTCCTGCCGCTGCGCAGCGAGGAGGAGTTTCTCCACCGCCTCCCACGCCTCGGGCCTCTCGCAGAGCACCAGCGTCCGGATGATCGCCTGAGAGACGCCGGACACCTCGTGCTCACCGCGGACGCACGAGAGCAGGGTCCCGAGCAGCGCGTCGGCCTTCGGCCCGCCGGCGTTGATGGCGGCGGCGAGCACCACCGACCAGTCGGGCTCGCCCCACCGATCGTCGAAGGTGACCAGCGGCGCAACGTCGGAGAGGTCCGCCGTCAGCGGGCCGAGCACGGTGATCGCGTGCACCGCCCACTCGCCGGCCAGCAGCGGCAGGTCCGCGCTGCGGGGTGAGCGCACCATCAACCGGCGGTCGCCCGACCACGGGATCGTGCGGTACGCCGTCATCCGCCAGCCCGCCTCCAGCACGGGCACGTGCGCGGGAACCAACGTCTCGAAGACCACGCGACGGTCCGCCTCGCCGAGGCCGGCGAGCGCACGAGCGCCCAATCGCAGCGCATCGTCGTACGACAGCCCCCCTTCACGGAACGCCTTGGGCAGCAGTTCCGGCGTTGCCGAACGCACGCTCGATCTCGTGTTCGGGCAGATCGCCACGCCGATGCGGACGCGCGCCGCATCGCCCAGCCGCTCTCGAACGCTCGGCGCCGCGAGCAATTCGTGGCAACCGACCGCCCATCGGGGCGAACGGAGTTCCTCCAGCCGCTGGTTGATCCGTTCGCTCGACCACATCCGATGCGCCTCCGTTCATACCCCCCCCCAACCCCCGCTCCTCGGCTCCTCCCTGCTCCCCCCCATGCCCTCCCCTCCTCCCCTCCTCCCCTCCTCCCCCGCTCCCGCGCCCCCCGCGCTTCAGCCTCCCGCCAGCATCACCAGTCTCAGGAAGGTGATCCGGCTGTCTGGCGTGAGGAAGACCCGGGCGTCGAGGTCGCGGTGCTCTGCACCATCCACGATCACAAGATACAGACCATCCTCAAAGGCCTGCAAGGCCCCCCCGATGGCTTCATCAATGTTGACTGATTGTTGAATGTTGCGTCCCTCGGGCGCCACGCGGCCCCGGGCCTCACCCTCGGCGATCTGGCGGGCGGTCAGGACGCGGTCGAGCCGGCGGGCCTCCTGCCGGGTCTCGAAAGCGGCAACCTCCGCCCGCACGACGTGCTCGATGAGGTCGCGGAGGGTGAGGCCGGAATCGCCGCCGTGGTCCTTGCTCGGACGCGGTGGGGGCGGTACAGCCCAATCGGCGAAGAGAGGCCGCCGAATGCCGAGAACCTTACCGGAGATCGTGAGCATGGCCGGGCAGGGTACACGACGCGGCCCGCCCGGCCCGGAGCACAACCTGGTGCACGCGGGACTCGAGCGGGCCGGCGCGGGCGCCTCGTCGGATCAACGGTTGCGCCCGGCCGAGACTACATCCTGATGGTCGTGCTGCCGCGCCGGGTCAGCCCGACGATGAGCGAAACCAGGAACAGCACCAGGAAGATGAAGAACAGGATCTGCGCGATCGAGGCAGCGCCCGCGGCGATGCCGCCGAACCCGAAGAGCGCGGCGATGATGGCGATGATGAAGAACGTGACGGCCCAACCAAGCATGGTGATCTCCTTTCGTGTTGCTCGCGGGCCCGGAGGGGAGGCCTCCGCGGCCGACCGAGTGGCGCGCTCGTTGCATCGCCGTGCTCACGCAGCGCCGTCGGAGCGCGGCGCGGCCCGCTCCCGAGCGCAGAACGTGAGCGGGTCAATCCGACATGTCGTCCTTGGCGTCCGAGGCGGTCTCCTCGATGCCCTTGCCGAGCGACTTGATGTCCTTGCCGACGCCCTCGGTGGTGTTGCAGGCCGAGAGAACGATCGCGGCCGCGAAGGCGGCGACGGCCGCGGCGACCCGGAAACTCTGCGTGGAGCCGGGAGACTCGGCCGGTGGACTGGGCGTGTCGAGAGATCCGTTCATGGCGTTCATGATGCCGCTCCTCTGAGCCGTCGGCGTGCTTCGTCACACTCGGAAGCAATCGCCGATCGGTGTACACGAGCATGTTCGATCGTCGCGATGAAACGTCGCATCGAATCCGGATGAATGAGTTCTCATTCTCGGTGCGCGCTGCGCCGCGGATGATGGAAGCGCGGGGTCCTGATACGATGGGGTCGGCACGGGCGGTCCGGCCCGGGTTGCGCGGGGGACCCGCGTCCCCCCGGCGGGGAGGCAGGAGGTCCGCATGCGGGTGCTGATCGTCGAGGACAATCCGAAGATGGCCGGTGCGCTGCAGACGGGCCTGCGCGAGAACGGGTACGCGGCCGACGTGTGCCACTCGGGCTTCGAGGGCGAGGACCTGGCCGCCGCGCAGGAGTACGACGCGGTGATCCTGGACCTGATGCTGCCGGACCGGGACGGCGTGGACGTGTGCCGGAACCTGCGCCGGCGGTCCGTCCGCACGCCGATCCTGATGCTGACGGCGCTGTCGGGGGTGGACAACAAGGTCGCGGGGCTGGACGCCGGGGCCGACGACTACCTGACCAAGCCCTTCAACTTCGAGGAGTTGCTCGCGCGGCTGCGGGCGCTCCTGCGCAGGGGCGAGGCGAGCGAGGGGCGCACCCTGACCTGCGACGACCTGAGCCTCGACCTGTACGTTCGGCGCGCCAAGCGCGGCGAGAGCGAGGTGGACCTCTCGAACAAGGAGTTCGCGCTGCTCGAGTACCTGATGCGGAACCCCAACCGCGTGCTCTCCAGGGCGCAGATCGCCGAGCACGTGTGGGACATGAATTTCGACCCGTCGAGCAACGTGATCGACGTGTACATCGCGGCGCTGCGCAAGAAGATCGACCGCGGGCATCCGCGAGAACTGATCCACACGGTCAAGAACGCCGGGTACCGGTTCGGCGTGATGGACTGATCCGATGGGCGTCGACTCCGCGACAGACGGTGCGGTCGGCGCTGCGACCGGGCGTTCGCCAGGTGGGCATGTCACGCTGCGAGTGCGCCTCACGGCGTGGGTGGTCGCGGTCAACACGCTGATCATCTGGACGACCGGCACGGTGTTCTGGCTGTACCAGAAGTGGTCGATCGACGAGTCGATCAACGATCGACGCATCACGCGTGCAAGGCTGATCGCAGCGCAACTCAGGCCTTTCACCCCCGACGGCCTGACGGATCGGCTGGGCGGGGTTTCCTCGGAACTGTCGAGGCAGTTCCTCGGGGACGAACTGCTGATCCAGGTGCGGGACTCGCGCGGGATGGTGGTGGCGTCGTCCTCCCCGGCGAGATTCGAGCCGGAGCAGATCGGGCTGTGGCGCGTGCTCGAAACGGGCGTTCCCGCAGTGACGGTGCTGCCGCGGGGCCTGTGGGACGGCGGGTCGGAGGGGCCGCGGCACGACCCGCCCGCGCGCGTGGTCGTGGTGCCGATGGCTTCCGAAGACGGGCGCTGGTACGCGCTGGTGTTCGGCGTGAGCGACGGGTTCGCACGCGAGCAGATGCGGATCTTCCGGGGCGTGCTGCTGGTGATGTTCTTCGTAGGCCCGGTCGCCGCGGCGGTGAGCGGGTGGTTCATCGCCGGCCTGGCCGTGGCGCCGTTCGAGCGGCTGCGGAGGCTGGTCTCACGGCTGAAGCCCGAGTCGAGTTCGACGAGCCTGCAGGACGATTCGCTGGGAAACTCGGCGGAGGTGGTCCGGCTGGCGCGGGAACTGGACTCGGCGCGCGCACGCGTCGCGGAGCGGTTCGCCGCGCAGGAGCGGTTTCTCTCGAACGTGTCGCACGAGTTGAAGACGCCGATCTCGGTGATGCTGATCGAGGCGCAGACGATCGACCGCGCGGGCCTGTCCCCCGCCGGGGAGCGGTTCGTCGAGAGCGTGGAGGACGAGATGTCCAGGCTGGGCCGGCTGATCGAGAGCTTCCTCACGCTCTCGCGGATCCAGGACGGGAAGGGGCTGGCGCGTTTCCGGGCCTACGCGGTGAACGACCTGATCATGGACGGCGTGGACGACTGCGCGATGATGGCCGAGCAGCACCGGGTGAGGCTGGTGCCGGAGTTGCTGGCGGACGACCGGTGGCTCGACGCGTCGGTCTCGGGTGAGCCGGAGCTGCTGCGCACGATGCTGGACAACCTGATCCGCAACGCGCTGCGGTTCAGCCCGGAGGAGGGCCGGGTGACGGTGCGGGCGTCGATCACGCCTGAGGAGCAAGGCAAGGGGTGCACGGCGTCGATCGCCGTGGAGGACGAGGGGCCGGGGATCCCGCCGCACCTGATCGGGACGATCTTCGATCGCTTCGCGCAGGCCTCCAACCAGCCCAGGCACGGTCGGGGGCACGGGCTCGGGCTCACGATCGCGATGGGGATCGCGGAGTTGCACCGCGGGTCGATCGCGGTGGCAAGCCGTGCGCCGCACGGGTGCGTCTTCACGGTCACGCTTCCGGCCCGATCGGCCGACGCGTCGAGCCCGGACGTCGGCGAGCGGGACGGGATCACCGACGGCGATCACGGCGATCACGACGCTGGCGGCGCGTGAACGCCGGATCACGCGTCACGCCCGCGCGACCCGGAGGAACGGACGGAACATGAGCCCGATTTCATCGGGCGTTCATCGGCTCACCAACGCGGCCCGGCATAGTGAGTGGAGTCCGCCGCGAAGGGGCGTCCCGGACGGAGGGACGCGCGCGGCCGGGACGCACGAACCAAGGAGCACAACCATGAAGTGGGATCGCATCGAAGGCAACTGGAAGCAGTTCCGCGGCAAGGTCCGGGAGCGCTGGGGCAAACTGACCGACAGCGACCTGGACGTGATCAACGGCAAACGCGAGCAGTTGGCCGGCCGCATCCAGGAGGCCTACGGCAAAACCAAAGAGACCGCCGAGCGCGAGATCGACGAGTTCTGCTCCAAGTGCGTCAAGCCCGAGGATCGCTGATCGGTCCTTCGCGATCATCGCCGTCGGCGCTGACGCAGCCAAGACCGGACCGAAGCGCAACGGAAGAGGCACGCACGCTCGCCCCCCTCCCCGCCCCCGCCCCCCGTGATGCACGGCCGTGCGGGCACGGGGAGAGGGGTGAGGGGGGCGTGCCGGGGCCGGACAACCCACCAACGGAGGTGCCCAACCATGCCGATCAAACTCGACCATCTGAACAAACTCTTCCAAGAGCAGGTCAAGGACGCCTACAGCGCGGAGAACCAGTCGCTCAGCGCGCTGCGGATGCTGCGCGACGCCGCAACCGACGAGGAACTGCGCAGCGCCCTGGGCGATCACCTCGCGCAGACCGATGCGCACGCGTCGCGGCTGGACGAGATCTGCGACATGCTGCACTTCTCCCCCGGCGGGCACAAGTGCAGGGCGATGCAGGGGTTGATCGACGAGGCGAGCGAGGTCGTGAACAACGATGAGGCCGATCCGTCGGTCAGGGACGCGGCGATCATCTGCGCTGCCCAGAAGATCGAGCACTACGAGATCGCGCTCTACGGGTGCCTTCGTGCGTACGCCGACCTGCTCTCCCACGACCGGGCCTCGGGCATCCTCGAGTCGACGCTCACCGAGGAACGGCAGGCCGACCAGACGCTGACGGAGATCGCGATGCGGTCGGTGAACGCGGCGGCGATCGCGGACTGACGGTCGGACCGGTCACTCGCCGGACGGGATCAACCGGAACATGCCCGTCATCGACGGGGGCTCGCCCCGGACGTGCGGCTCGGCCAAGGCGCTGAGCCGCAGCCGGACGGACGGCGAGCCCGCGATCGTCGACTCGAAGGTGAGGTGGCCGCCCGCGGCGTGCGCGCGGCATGCCCCGACCAGGCGGCGGGCCTCGTCCGGCGCCAGCAGGTCCTGCCATGAGCCGAACTCCTGCGACGGAAGCCCGAGCGCGCGGGCGAGGCCGGCGTACCCGAGTTCCCAGCGTACGGCGTTCGTGTCCGCGGACCATTGGACCGCAACCACGCGGGCGGCGTCGAGCGCGGCGGTCATCCGACGGTTGCGGAGCGTGAGTTGCGTGGATCGCTCCTCCTGTTCACGCCGCGCGGTCTCGAGTTCAGCGCGGAGAGAGTCGGCCTGCGCAACCGCCTGGGTGAGCGCGCGGTTGGCCCTCCGCACCGAGGGGAGCGAGATCAGTTCCGGGAGATTGGCGATGAGCACCACCGCGGTGGCCAGCGAGACCGCGGCGGTGGCGGCCTTCATCACGCCGAGCAGGCGGTAGGCGGGGTGGTAGAACATCATCGCGTCGCAGAGGTGCGTGAGGCCGCAGGCCAGGATGAACGCGACGAACAGCAGCAGCAGGCGCGGGAAGTCGGCCTCGCGCTTGCGCAGGTAGACAAGCAAGAGCCCGGCCGGGATCGCGCTGTAGGCCAGGAAGATCAGGACGTCCGACACGATGTGCAGCCAGCCGACCAGCGGCGTCCAGCGTCCGCACTGCCAGCGCGCTGGGAAATCGCTCGCGTCGAAGAGCCTGAGGAGCGTGTCCATGCCGAATGGTTGGCGGGGTGCTCGCCCGGCGCGGGATGAAGGGCCTTTCACCCCGGTTTCAGCCCGGGGTCACGCGGTCGGCCTATGCATCCGATCGGCAACGTGAGCACCAACGCACGACTCCTCTGCTTGCTGTCGATCTGCCTGGTGGCGGCCGTGGCGTCGGGGGTGGTGCGCTTCGGGTCGGGCCTGACGGTCCCTCCGGTCTGGCTCGACGTCGTCTTCCTGGTGTCGTGCGCGGGCGTGCTGGCCGTGGTGCTCGTGCTGATGATCATGAGCCTGCACCGTCACCACGACCGCCCGGGTGAACCCGACCACCGCGGCGGTGGCAGCCGGGACGGCGACGACGGAAACCGCCGTGCGGGCGGGATGTGATGCGCGGCCCGGCGTGGGGCGGAGTCGGACTGGAAGGGGGAGGGGGGGAGGGGGGGATGGGGGGATGAGCGCAATATGAAACGGAATTCGTGCGGCGGTCACGGGGGCGTCACGACTCCGGGCGAAGGTTGTGTGTCGGACGTGCAGAGACCGGGGCGTGCCCGGATCGACGAGCCGAGCACCGCAGCGCTCCCGCGCGGAGCGCCCGTCACAAAGGAGCACACGAATGAGCGCGAATTTCCTGTCGGCGTCGGTCTGCGTTGCGGCGGTCCTGTTCGCCGCCGGCCAGGCCGTCTCGATCGAGCCTCGCAACGAACCGCAGAAGCAGACCGACCGACGCGCTGAGCACGCCCCAACGTTCCGATCGGCCTCAGCGCTCCTGCGTGTCGACGTGACCAACCCGAACGGCGAGACGATCGGCAAGGCCGAGAATCTCATCCTCGACCGCGGGAGCGGCCGCGTCGAGTACCTGCTGGTCAAGAGCGGCTCGGTGCCGGGCGTGGGGGGACGCACCATCGCGGTCTCCTTCGATCAGGTCGGGCGCAGCGCATCGGGGGACGGCTTCACGCTGAGCATGACGCCCGAGCAGGTCCAGCGCGCGGCCGAGTTCGTGCCCGAGAACTGGGCCGAACTGAAGGAGCGGCCGACGTGGCTGGACGACCTCGACCGCCTGATCCGAGGCGGGAACGCCGGGGACGACCGCAACGCCGACCCGTACGAGTCGGCGATCAAGGACGCGAGCAGGACCCGGGTCAGGGGCACCATCGCCTCGGTCCGCCGCGTGGAAATGACGGGCCGGGAGCAGATCGTCGTCAACGTCCGCGCGGAGGACGGACGGACCCGCGAGATCATCCTCGGACCGTCGTGGTACGTGATGGGGCACGACGCCGCGCCGATGAGGGGCGGCACGATCGACGCGGACGTGCGCATCGTGGAGACCGAGGGCGGCGGCGCTGCGCGCGTGCACGCGACGTCGGCGCGGGTGAACGGCGCGGCGATGCCGCTCCGCGACGACCGGGGGCGTCCGGCGTGGCACTTGCCGACCGGCGCGGAAGGCTCCGCGCCGAACGGACAAGCGAGCGACCACGCCCGCCCGGCCCGCCTGATGCTGATGTCCGACCTGATCGGGGCCAAGGCCCGCGCGCTGGACGCCGAGGGCGGCGAGATCCAGGACGCGCTGGTCGAGACGCGGTCCGGTCGCGTGGCGATCGTCTGCTTCGATCCCAACGAGAACTTCCTGGGGATCGCGGACACGATCCGGTGCGTCCCGTGGCAGGTCGCCACGGTGAGCGCGGACGGCGTGGTGCGCTTCGACGCCGACAAGGCGATGCTGATGAACGCCGTGGAGATGCCGAGCGACGCGGCGCGGTTCGACGGCAACTCGGCGTCGCTGGCGGCGGTGTACCGGGTCTTCCGGGTCGAGCAGCCGGCGTTCGAGCCGCGATCGTCCTCGCGTGCCGACCGACGCGCCGACGGCGCTGCGCAAGCGCCGATGAGGTGGGTCGAGGCACGCCGCAGCGGCAAGCCCGTCGGCCACGCGGGCGCGATCACCGACGTCCGCTCGGTCCCCCTGGGGGCCGGTGAGCCGCCGACGCACGTCGTGGTGATCGCTGCGCCCGAGGGCGGCACGCACACGGTGATCCTCGGCCCCGCGTGGTACATGGAACACCAGAAACTCGAGCTGAAGAAGGACGAGCGGATCTCGGTGGAGGGGCGCCGGATCGAGATCGACGGCCGGGCCTACGTGATCGCCGACTCGATCCGCAGGGGTGACAGCGTGATCGAACTGTGGAGCAACAACCGGCCCGTCTGGTCGCCGCGATGACCGGCGCTCCCCCCACCCACCCCGCCGGACCGCCCCCCGCCCCCCGCCCCCCGCCCCACCGGGGCTCTCTCGGCACTCTCTCGCTCGGCCGGCGCTGCCAGCGCAGCGCCGGCCGCATCGCCGGGTTTCGCGAACACGCAAGGAGGTGAACGATGGAACGCATCCAACCGTTGAGCGGTGGTGGGGCGGGACGGACGGCCCGCTTCGCGCCGGAGGGCCGGGGGCGCGCCGACGCCCCGCGCGAGCCGGAACTCCCCGCGCACCGGGAGTTGGAGGTGGAGCCGCCGCCCCCGACGCCGGAAGAGGTGCGCAAGGTCTCGCCCGAAGGGCGCCCGGCCGAGTCGGACCACCTGAGCGGCCACTCGCTGTGGCGGGTGATGATCATCCCAGCGCTCCTGTGCGGGACGGTGGGGCTGATCGTCTCGGCGTACGCCGGTCTCGCGGCCGGGTTCGTGGCGCTGCTGATCGTCTGTGCGCTGGCCTCGGCGTTCAACCCGGTCTTCTGGGCCGCGGGCAACCGGGCCAGAGAACGCGAACAGATCGTGGAACGGCACCGGCACGATCATCATCCGCCAACGCCCCCCGCGCCACCGGCCACCGATCCCGACAGGCTCGGCTCCCGCGCGTAGCCCCCCCCCCCCCCCCCCCCCCCCCC